>CP005974.1:2249849-2571256 GCA_000940995.1 Photobacterium gaetbulicola Gung47 | reverse complement strand
TAAGAGCGTTTGCCTATCCAAATATACTGCACGACGAAAATAGCCAGTGAGAACAGAAGCAATACTGCACCAAGGGTACTTGCTGAAGCGTAATCTAACTGAGCGCCAGCAATGTAGAAGTAGATCTGAGTGGCCAGTACGTCGAAGCTGCCGCCGAGCACCAGTGGGTTACTGAAGTCTGCCAAAGACTGGACGAAGATAATCAAAAAGCTGTTTGCCAATGCCGGTTTGAGCAGCGGCATGACGATTTTAAAGAAGGTCTGGTAGCGATTGGCCCGTAGGGTATAAGACGCTTCTTCCAGTGAGGGATGCAGCGATTTCATCGCACCGTCAAGGATCATGAACGACATCGGCGCGAACGCCAGTACCTGTGCCATCCATATGCCGGTAAAGCCATACAGCCAGTTGGTTTGGGTAAGGCCGAACCAATCCACCATCAATTCAGTGATATAGCCAGAGCGCCCCAGCATCAGGGTAACACCCAAGCCGACTACGAATGGCGGGGTGACGATAGGCAAAATAGAGAAGATTCGGGCAATAAAAGCACTGCGCTTGGCGATGCGGGTTGTATAGATGGCAAAGACCAAACCGAAGAAGGTTGCCCCGATCCCCACAGATATGCCCAGCATGACTGAGTTCATGATGATCTGGATGATTTGGGCGCGGCCAAGAATATCTAGGAATTGCCAAGCGACAAAATTCCCCATGTCATCTTTGAACATAGGGACAAAGATGGCGATGCTCGGGAAAATAATAAAGGTGGTGATCAGTAACACGATTGCGATGAGCGAGCCAATAACAAACGTATCGCCGCCTAGGTATTCAAGCCTTGAGAAAGCCAAGGTCATGACTGCGCCAAGGACAACAAATAGGGCGATGGTTGCGTAACCCATTCCTTGCGCGGTATACCAAGAAGAAATCACCACAAACAACATGCAAAAAGCACTGTAGCCGATATCGAAGTAGTGACGGCTTTTGGCGTATTTATCCTGCACTTGGGCAGGGCGGATCAATAAAACAGCTGGGAGGGCGAACCATAGCCATGAAATATTCATGCTACTCCAGCCCATCGCTGCTCTGAATTCTTCTGGGGTGGATTCAAATAGGCCCCAATCGAGAGCAAAGACCGGCAGCAAAATAAAAGCTGCCAGCAGGCTTAATACCCAATAGAAAACAGGGTCGCGCTTTATGGCACTTGGCGTGATTTGTGCGGCAAGTTCGTTCATTGTCTGTACCTGAAATGTAGAGCGGTGTTGGTCTTGTCAGTTGGTGCAGGACAGGGGCTGCTAGGCAGCCCCAAAGGAGATTATTGTCCCATCTTGACGACATTGACCCACTTGTTGATCAGACGTTTACGCTCGTCAGACGAACCGTATTTGTCCATGTCGTAGCTGATCAGTGTGAGATCTTCAGGATTCAAGGCGTTTGGCGATTGCTCGGCCTTGATGTTGGTTAAGATCTGGAATGATTGGCCTTTCTGCCACGCTGTTTCCTGGCCTTCTTTTGAAAGCACAAAATCAACGAATTTCTTCGCGTTATCAAGGTTGCGGGCACCTTTGATCACACTGACACCGCCAATTTCATACCCGGTTCCCTCACAAGGTGAGATCAACTCAAGTGGTGCACCTTTTGATTGCTCGAGTGAGTAGTCGTGCAGGAAGCCGATGCCGATAGCAATCTCGCCACGTGCTGCATTTCGAGAGGGGGTTACACCAGACTTGGTGTACTGAGAAACGTTCTTGTCCAGTGCCTTAAAGTAGTTGAAGGCTTTGTCTTCGTCCCACAGTTGGATGAAGGTTGCCAAGGCAGTGTAGGCGGTGCCTGAACTTTGAGGGTCAGCAATCTGGATCTCACCAGTGTATTCCGGCTTGGTTAGATCATTCCAGCAACGTGGGATTGGCAGGCCTTTTTCTGCAAGGCGCTCGGTGTTGACGCCAAAACCAAGAATGCCCATATACACGGCAGATGAATAGTTACCTTTGCGCTTGGCGGGATCTCGGAAGTCCGGCATGATGTTTTCAAGCTGTGGGGAAGGGTAGGCTTGCAGCAGGTTCATTTCGCCAGCTTGAGATTGCGGATCAAGTGTACCGCCGTACCAAACGTCAGCATGAGGGTTTTTCTTTTCGGCTTCGATTTTGGCCAGTGTGCTGCCAGAACCGTTGCGAACAAAAGACGTTCTTACGTTGTATTTTTCAGAGAAAGCTTTTGTTTCCGCTTCACACATCGCGTTGGTTGCACTGCAATATACGACTAATCGGCCGTCAGCCATAACTTGTGGAGCTGCAAACATTGAACCTAGAATACAGGCGGCGAGTAGCGAGCGTTTTGTTCTAACTTTCATTATTATTTCCTCTTGTTGTTTCCAACGTGTAGGGTTGGATAAGTGACAACGAGAGGAATCATAATTTTAGTTAACGGCGATCCCTGCCCGTTGCTGTGCTTTGACGAAAGGTAAAATCAGCAGCCCAATCGACGCTGCACACAGCGTGATGACTCCGAAGAAACCTTCCCAGCTAAAATTCTCTATGAGCACCGCTAGCGGATATCCGGCCAGCGCGGCCCCCAAGTAGGCGAACAGTCCGACAAATCCTGTCGCGGTTCCGGCTGCGTCTTTGTGTGAACACTCTGCCGCGGCCATGCCTATCATCATTTGCGGCCCGAAGACGAAAAAGCCAATGGAGAAAAAGCAACCTGATAGCACCAACACGTTATCGAGCGGGGTAAGCCACAGCGCCGCGACAGAGATGAAAATCCCCAAAGCAAAAATCAGGTTCATGGGCGCTCGGTTGCCACGGAAGAATTTGTCTGATCCCCATCCGCCAAAGAGTGATCCGAGAAAGCCACCTACTTCAAACATGGATACAGTGGTGTTTGCCGTGATTAACGGGTAACCGTGACGCTCAGTCAGGTACAAATTTCCCCAGTCATTGATTGCAATGCGTACCACGTAGACCAGTAAATAAGAGCTACACAGCAGCCAGATATACTTGTTGCCCAAGACATAGGTTTTCAGTATCTGCTTGAATGTCAGTCCTTTTCCTTCTGCTTCGTGCTGTTTTTCCAAATCGTCATCACGCCACTCGCCAACGCTTGGCAAACCTAGGGTTTGTGGCTTGTCCCTTAGCCGAAAGCACAGTACCGTGCCCACTATGATGGCGAGTAGACCCGGCAAGATGAATCCGTAACGCCATCCCCAACTCATTGTGATTATCCCGATCGAGACAGGGATAAGTGCACCGCTCAAGTTGTGGCAAGTGTTCCAAATCGACCACCAAAAGCCGCGCTCAGCTCGTGAATACCAGCTGGTCAGCAATTTTGCACAAGGCGGCCAACCCCAGCCTTGGAACAAAGCGTTGAGTGTCCATAGCATCACGAAGGCAGAAAGTGATGAACTGAGCCCGAATAGTATGTTTATTACGCCAGTGGCGATGAGGCCGAGCCCCATGAAATAGTTCGGTTTGGTCTGATCACTGACCATGCCGGACAGAAATTTCGATGCGCCATAAGTGATGTAGAACAGGGTGCCAAGTACGCCAAAATCAGCAGTGCTTAGTACGAGATCCGACAGCATTGCAGGCATGGCAAAACTCAGACTTTTACGGGTGAAATAGAACACCCCGTAACCGATATACATCGCGGCCATCAAATGAAGACGCCAGTAGCGGTAGCTTTCGTTAATTTGGCTAGGGCTAGTTGCGACTGCGCACGTCATCACTTCTCCTTAAGTGCTGAAGTTGATGTTATTGATAATATGAATGAAAAGAATGAGACAGTTTCATAAATGACTAGGAAAATTTCCTAGTTAAGGTCAGGTGGTGTCGGATTTTGTGGGTAAGTTAACAGTTATACGACAGCCGAGTTTATTGCTACGAATCGTCATTTGACCACTTAGGGCGTGAACACGCTCTTCTATTCCCCGCAGTCCATGCCCACGGCTTCGCCAGTCATCCGGCAGGCCAACACCATTATCTCGAAGCTCAAGGCTAAATTGACTACCGGGCATCAAGGATAGTTGAACCTCTGACGCTTGCGCGTGCTTGCAGATATTGTTCAGTAATTCCTGAACGATTCGATACAGGGTTACAGCTGTGACTTCATCTAACCGATCAGCCAAAATGCCAAAATTAAGCTTGAAATCGACTTGTCGCTCTTTGAATCGCATTTCTGTCGCTAACTGGCGTATAGCTGCCTCAAGCCCCATTTCATCCAGTGCCTGTGGCCGTAGCTGCTTGAGTAACTGACGGGTGGAGGTATGGATCCGCATCGCCAGTTCATGGGTGGTATCGGCTATTGTTTCTGCTTGTTCACTATTTGCAAGCCTTTTTGCCAACATAGATTGAATTTGTATCGCTGTAATGTTTTGGCCTATCTCATCGTGAAGCTCTCGGGCGACAGACTTACGAATATCTTCCTCTACGTGAACAAGCTGTTTGGCCAACTGCTTCTTATTGTGCAGTTCGGCCTGGAGGTTTTCGTTGGCTTTTTTCAGCTGCTGGGACAGTAGATACTGGCGGCTGATTGCAATGCCTAAGCCCAATCCGATTAACGCCTGAGTCGCAATGAAGCTCTGAAGTTCGAGGTCCGTGTCGAATGAGCCTGAAATCTGCCGAGCCGTGGCGAGTAAGATACTGTTCATCACGCTAGCCAGTACCCCTCCTTGCCAGCCATAGCGGTAGGCCATAAAGATATTAGGCAAGAGAAAAAGCAGCAGCGAAAGGGATTTCATTTCTTCGAGAAAGGTGAGTTCTGCTGCGAGGCCGATACTGAAAAAGGCCAGGCACCATACCAGTGCCGAGCTACGTAGCGTAATTTCTTGGTGTACCAGAGTTGGGCTAAGAGGTTGCCATATTTGGCGGTGGAGGTAGTCATAAAGCAAAAAGAAAAATGGCATTAAGAGAATGCCGCCAGTCAATGCTGAGACCGCTCCTTCCAACGCGTAGTCGATGGTCATCCCCATGGGTTTGGAAACCATCAAAAGGGCAATACCACATAGATTGGCATAGGCAAAAGCAAAACAGCACAAAGCCAGTAATTGTTTCCAATATACATCTAGCCTTCGCCAGTAGGGTTGAAAGGCAATGGCTAAGCCATGGCTGAAGATGGAAAACAGCATGAGCAGGTAAAGTGTGCTGTCATCGCTGATCACCGGCAGCATGAGGGCAATCAGCCCTATCTCTCCAATGGTAAACAAAGGCCAAAGGCGGCGGGGGCTGAGCGCATAGATCGCCAGTTTCAGTCCAGTAGGGAGAAACAGGCCTGCTAAAAGCAGGTCTGATACCAGGTAGCGGCTGATATTCCATAAGCAGAACCAGCTTATGGTATACACAATCAAGCTGAAGGCGTAGGTAAAAGCGTGGGTTAGGATCAGCCTAGGCAGGTGTTGCCGTCGCGATATTTCACTCATACTGGCTCATCATGGAGCAACTTGTGGTGTAGGGCGAAACGAATTAAATCGACATTATTGGATAGCCCAAGCTTGCTGAGAATATTCGCCCGGTGAACGTGTATCGTTTTATGGCTGATAAAAAGCTCACTGCCTATTTCTTTAACGTCCTGACCCAGTATCAAATGGTCGAACACTTCACGCTCGCGCTTGGTGAGTTCATGCAGCACATCGGGCCCTGCAGACGCGTTGCTTAAATTAACCAGTGCATCGGCGCAGAGGTAACGGTCACCGCTTGCAACGGTACGTATCGCTGTGACCAGTTCACTCGGGCCACAGCGTTTAGACAGATAGCCGTAGGCGCCAGCATCAATGGCTTTGCCAACAAAAGAGGCTGAGTCGTAAATACTTAGGATAATCGCCTTGAAATCAGGTTTTTTTTTGCGAAGTTTCTCAAGCAGTACCAAGCCACTTTCATCAGGCATCGAGATATCAATGACAGCCACATCGACCACAGTCTCTGAAAGCCCGCGGAATGCATCCTTGGCATTGCTATATTCACTATGCACCTGAATATCAGGCTCAATGGAAAGTAATTGAGCAAACCCCGAGCGAACCACAATATGGTCATCAACCAAGGTAACAGAAATCATTTTCGTAACCTACTTCATTGCTAGCAAGTTAGAAAATATCAATGTCATGACGTTAATGCACATTGGAACCGCGAAGGTGTGATAATTGTCGCTAAAGCCCTGAGATCTGCCCGACACTGCACACATCCAACGACGATATTTGTGCAACTCATACGGGTCTTCCCACAGCAGAGGGCGAAAACCATCTATCCTTATAAATGCCTTTCACAGTTGTAGGTTTCGAACATGAAAAAACTCATTGGTTTGCTAGGTATCATGTTGTTTAGCGTTTCAGTACAAGCAGGCGGGTCTTCTGGCACAGGTGGCATTCCCAGTCCTCCTTGTGTGATTGATGGCAAGCTTATTCACAAACATGTATTGATAACTGAGTGCAACGTAATGAAGAAGGAAGCTGCCGACAACAAGGCGTCCTCTACATACTAAATTACTGGACCCAGGTTTCAGACACATAGCATCGCCTCAGTGGCTGGGGCGCTGGAATTCTGTATGGTATCAAGTGACGGGGTCACGTTGGGCTCTGTGTTGCTTATCACCTAACTTTTACTTGTAATGACAAGCCCTTCCGTTTGAAAGCAATAATTCACTGAAAAGCAGTTCGATTATTTGAACTGTAATGGAAACGTTTCCAGTGTGCGGGTTTGCTCACAGTATCGAGTGGATATTTCATTATGATCGGGTGAAATTTCATGCTTAATAGGAAACCATGACAATGGATAAGCAAATCATTCGCCTGAAAGGTCGACACTCTGAACTGATTGTTGAAGTTGGAGAGGTCGCTGAAGTGATCTACTGGGGGGAAGCACTTGCCGCGCTGCCCCAAGGAGCAGATGTTGCTCTGAAACGCCCAGTTCCTTATGGCCGATTAGATAATGATGTGCCTGTTTCATTGCATCCTGAACTTGCGAGGGGCCTCTTCGGCAGCCCTGCTCTTGAAGGCCACCGTAATGGGCAACACTGGTCGCCAGCTTTTACGATCAGCGCGGTTCATCATGAGGGCGGAAACCTGGTGGTGGAAAGCCGGGACTCCATTGCAGGGCTTGCACTGACGGTAAGCCTGGAGATTGATAGTAACGATGTTGTCCAACTCAAACAGACGTTGACCAATATCGGGGAAGGTGAGTATCAGGTAAATCGCCTGGCCAATACGCTACCTTTGCCAGAGCGGGCCAATGAGCTACTGACTTACTATGGTCGTTGGGTGAAAGAGTTCCAACAGGTACGCCAGCCTTTGTCGCAAGGGGGCTACCAGCAAGAGAACCGCCGTGGCCGTACATCACATGAACATTATCCGGCGTTGATTGCTGGTACCAAAGGTTTTGGCGAGTGTGACGGCGATGTCTGGGGCTTCCATTTGGCGTGGAGTGGCAACCACCGTATGCGCGTTGATGTCAAGGCCGATGGACGCCGTGTCGTCCAAGCGGAAGCACTGTATTTACCGGGCGAGATGACGCTGCAGCCGGGAGAAAGCTTGGCCACGCCTATCCTGTATGCTACGCACAGTGCGAATGGCTTGAACCGGATGAGCCAGCAGTTCCATGGTCATGTGCGCGCGTCAATTTTAGCTCCGCAAATCAGCGAGAAACCCCGCCCAATCCATCTTAATACCTGGGAGGGGATCTATTTCGAACATGATCCTGAGTACATCAAAGAGATGGCGACAGAGTCGGCCAAAATGGGGGTAGAGCGCTTTATTATCGATGATGGTTGGTTCAAAGGGCGTAATGGCGACAAAGCGGCATTGGGTGACTGGTACCTTGATGAAACCAAGTATCCTGAGGGCCTTGAGGGTATTGTTAACCATGTGAATGAGCTTGGCATGGAGTTCGGCCTTTGGTTCGAACCAGAGATGATCAACAAGGACTCGGATCTGTACCGCAATCATCCGGACTGGCTACTCGTTGTCGAGGGATATGACCAGCCAACGGGCCGCAATCAGTATGCGATAAACCTGCAAAATGACGATGCCTTTGACTACTTACTGGCAAGGCTGGATCACTTCCTGTCTACCCTTAATATCGCTTACATCAAGTGGGACATGAACCGTGAGATTGTCCAGCCGGGCCATCAGGGCCGTGCTGCGGGTAATAACCAGGTGACGCGTTACTATGAATTAGTCGAGAAGATCCGCGAGCGCCATCCTGAGGTAGAAATCGAGTCATGTGCTGCTGGTGGCGGCCGGATTGATTACGAGGTACTTAAACGTACCCACCGCTTCTGGACGTCAGACAATAACGATGCATTGGAACGACAGCAAATCCAGCGTGGCTTTAGTTATTTCTTCCCGCCAGAGGTGATGGGAAGCCATATCGGTGCGCGCCATTGTCACAGTACCCGCCGTACCCATGATATACGTTTTCGTGGCCTGACAGCCCTGTTTGGCCATATGGGTATCGAGCTAGACCCGGTGAAAGAGGGGACCGAGGAAAAGGCCGGATTCGAGCGCTATATCAAATTGCACAAGGAATACCGTAGTTTGCTTCATAGTGGCAAGTCTGTGCGTATCCCCGTTGATGATTGTGATAGCCAGTTAGCCAAGGCGGTGATCAGCCAGGATGGCAACGAGGCACTAGTAATGGTGGCCCAGTTGGCGATGCCAACCAATTCGCTCAGTGGTGCCTTGAGGATCCCCGAATTGGATGCCAGCAAGGTCTATCAGATATCCGTGCTGGATCATCCGGTTAATTTCCATCAAGGCTTGGTAAACCAGCAGCCTGCATGGACCAAACAGCCATTATCTCTTAGTGGGGAGTGGTGCCAAAAGGTCGGGCTTGCCATGCCTATCCTCGATGCCGAGAGTGCGATACTGATCAGGCTAGTTGCTGAGTAACTAGCCCGAGTATAAGCAATCCAAAATAATGGGACCTTGTAGGTCCCATTATTTTTATCTGTTAATAGTATGGCATATTGCACCTAAACATGGGCGCGATGCGATAAGTGATCAAAATCTCACTTTGCGTTTCTATTCATGGAATCTCTGGAAACGTTTCCATGGCTGAGGTTTAGATCACAGTTATCCTTCTGTAGATCCTTAATATACCCTTTGAGCCCAGAGCTTGACGGATACAAAAAATTAAATAAATGCTGTACGCACCCTTTTAGTTAGGGAAGGGGTGTGGAACAGACGGAAGGATAAAAAATGTCTGACAAAATTACACTACAAACCAAATTATCATATGGCCTCGGCGCACTCGGTAAAGATTTCGCATGTGCACCGATCTACATTTTCTTGATGTTCTACTTCACAGACGTAGCCGGCTTGTCTGCTGCTTTTGTAGGTACTATCTTCCTTGCTGCCCGAATTATCGATGCGGTCACCGACCCGATGATGGGGGTAATTGTTGATAACACCCGCTCTAAGTTCGGTAAATTCCGCCCATGGATTGTCATCGGTACATTGCTAAACGCGATTGTATTAGTCGGCTTGTTCAGTACCCATATGTTCGAAGGCCCGGCTCTGTACCTTTACGCTGCTGCTGCATACATTCTTTGGGGCCTGACTTACACCATTATGGATATTCCGTACTGGTCAATGATCCCTGCACTTTCAAGCGAGCGTCAAGAGCGTGAGAAATTGGTGGTTTGGCCGCGCCTGTTTGCAAGCTTGGCATGGTTTATCACTGGTACTTACGGCCTGCATATCGTTGGCGTGTTGGGCGATGGCAACCAAGGTGACGGTTTCTTCAATGTAGCCATGCTGATTGCTGTTCTGTTCGTGATGAGTGCATTCCTGATTGCCCGAAACGTTAAAGAAAAAGCCGCGCCTGCTAATGCGAAAGCGGCTGAGAAGTTTAGCTTCAAAGATGTACTGGTTATTATCGGTAAGAACGACCAACTTAAAGCGCTGATTGGCACCGTACTGTCATTCCAGATTGCTAATCTGCTCGTAGGCGGCTTTGCAATCTACTACTTCTCTTACGCACTGGGTAACCCTGAACTGTTCCCTGTTTACATGATGGTAGCCGGCGCGGCGGAAGTTGCGGGTGTGTTCCTGTTCCCTCGCATTGCGGCTAAACTGCCTCGTAAGCACCTATGGAAAATGGCGTGTGGCTTCCCAATTTTGTCTTGTGTTGTCCTACTTGTCATGGGCGTGATGTTCCCAGGCAATGCTTTCCTTATCGGTCTAGCGGGTGCGGCAATCAAGTTCGGTGTGGGTATTGCCAACGCCCTACAGACTGTGATGCTGGCTGATGTAGTCGACTACGGTGAGTACAAAACTGGCCGCCGTAGCGAGAGTGTGATCTTCTCGGTTCAGACTATGCTCGTGAAGTTTGCCGGTGCTGCGGGTGGTTTCATTGTTGGTGTGGGCTTGTCGGTAGTGGGTTATGTACCGAATGTCGAGCAGACTGCAGATACTATTATGGGTCTTCACTTTATGATGGTTGGTCTGCCGGCAATTCTAATGGCTGTGAGTGGCTTTGTTTACCAGCGTTACTACCGTCTACACGATGGCTTCAATAAGGATGAAGTGGAAACAGCAGCAGTGAATGCTAAACCTGTCGAAGCATAATCACTGCTCAGAAACGCTAGAGCCTTGAGTGGGTCCAAAAACAGCTACCTTCGGGTAGCTGTTTTCGTTTTGCATTTGTTTGGTTAGGGGGAGTGATCAAGCCTCTTTCAGGGTTTGATAGCCTGCCCAAATTCGTGTTGTGGTGGTGATCCAGCACAGTGTGCCGAATACCCAAGCAATGGGAGCAAAGTGAGCTGGAAACAAGCAGAACAGCACAAAACAGGCAATTGTTTCAGTGCCTTCGGTCAAGCCGCCGATGTAGTAGAGCGACTTTTGTTTATAGACCGGACTTTCGATATTGCGCTTACCGGCCATGATAGCAAAGCTGAGGAAGCTTGAGCCGGTACCGATAAAAGAGAAAATGAGAAAAGCCCCCGCCACTGCATTGGCGTCAGGGTTGGCCAAGACAAAACCAAACGGCACCATGGAATAGAAAAGAAAATCCAAAGTGATATCAAGGAAACCGCCACAGTCAGTGATCCCCTGTCGGCGGGCAACTGCCCCGTCGAGTCCGTCGAACAGGCGGTTGAGGATAATTAATCCTAATGCCCAGTTGTAAGCTTCCAGCGCCAAGGCGGGCAGGGCGAATAAACCTATGACAAAACCCGCTAATGTCACCTGATTGGCGGTAATGCCGAGCTTATCCGGTAGTGCCGAAAAGGTCGTGAGTGGCCAGCGGATCACCTTAATCGTGTATCTATCTAACATGCTTGTTGTTCCTGCAGTGCAGTTGTCCATGGCCAGTCCAATACCTGGCCTTGTGGTGGAATATCATCATGATCATGGGTGACCATAATCGCAGGGATCTGACGGTTTTGGATCTGATCAAATACCAACTGACGAAATTCATTGCGCAAGGCTTTATCCAGCTTGCTAAATGGCTCGTCAAGAAGTATGGCCTTGGGCTCAGAAAGCAGCATTCGCATCAAGCTGATCCTCGCACGCTGGCCACCAGATATCTCGTTCGGTTGTTTGCTGGCCAGCTGAGGCAAACCAATGATGGCTAATGTCGACTCTGCATGTTCAACTCGAGCTTTGCCACGGTAGTGGCGGGGAATGCCAAACATGAGGTTTTCCAGCACACTCAGGTGGGGGAATAGCAGGTCATCTTGAAACAGCAGGCCGATCTTGCGCTGATCCGGCGCAAGCGCCATCACACTTGTGCCGTTGAGGGTTACATCGCCGGAAAAAGAAAAGTCGGTAACGAGATGTCCCGCGATAGCACTGAGTAAGGTTGATTTCCCGCAACCGCTTGGGCCCATTAAGGTAAATACCTCGCCAGGGCTAACGTCAAAGCTAACGGGTGAAAATAGGGGCTTGCCACCATGCTGGATGGTTAGTTTTTTCACAGATAAAGTCATCCGTGAGTGTACTCCTTTGATTTATTGGATATATGAGTGTTTTGTAGCGAATACTGACGATAGTGTCGCCAGCGATAACTCAGGCGGTTTGCGACTATCGCCAGGGTAAAGAAAATGAATGGCAATATACCCTGCAGCAAGCCATAAATCGCCATGACCCTGCGGTCTTGGCCGCTGGCAAGGGCGACAGCCTCGGTAGTGAGTGTACTGATCCGTCCTGCACCCAGCATTTGAGTCGGTAAATATTGGGCAAGACTGACACTGATGCCAATAGCAAGCCCAAATATGATAGCTGGCTGAACCTGAGCTCGCTTCACCCGCCACCAAGTTTGCCAAGCGGTTAGGCCTAGGCTGCGACTGCATTGGTCAAGACGGACGTCATAGCTGCGCCAAGCACCATCCAAGGCGAGATACATATAAGGGAAGACAAAAATCAAGTGGCTCCAACTGACCCACAGCCAGTAGTGTTGGCCGGGAATGATGTACGTCACAATCTGGATCCCAAACAGCAGCGAAAGTTGTGGCGTAACCAGCGGAATCGCGATTAGCCAGGCGGGGAGTGCTCGTTGAAACTTCTGGCGATACTCAAGACAAGCAATCACTAAGATCAAAGCGAGTGCGCTGGATACAAACGCCAGTAACAGGCTAGTACTTATTAGGTCGGTCAAGGTTGGCAGCTCTTGCAGCCAAAAACGCTCACTGTAGCGACTTGGTAGCAAATCTGGAAAGCGCCATCGATGGGCAAAAGACCAGACGAACAACAGCGGCACGATCAGAACTGGAATAGCGATGAATGGGCTGTATAACGCTAGGTGACGTATAGGATTTCGCTTGGCGTTTTTGACTGCTTTTGCACCTTTGGTTATCCAACCGCGCTGGTGTTTGAAGCTAAGCCACTCGACCAGTCGGATCAAACCGAGGCTGGCTGCAGTAATGAAAAGTAGCAGGCTGGCGCCCGCAGCCGCACGGGGAAGCTGTTGAAGGTCGGGGTCGTTAAACCATTGCCATACCAACACCGACAAGGTTGCAGGGCGTGTTGGGCCCAGAATCAGAGCAATGTCGACGACCGATAAGCCATACGCGGCCACAGCAAACAGGGGGAGGCGCAATTTGGGAAGCCACTGCGGTATAATCACTTTTCGCCACGTTTCCAGATGACTGTAGCCTAAGCTGGCAGATACTTTACTGAGTTGTTCCACATTGAGCTGCTTGAGGATAGGAATACTCATGATAATCAAAAACGGCGTTTCTTTGATGGCAAGAGCCAACATCAGGCCAATCCCGTAGTTGTCCTGGATAAGATTGTTTTGGATAAGGTCTATCCCCGCTACATCCGAGATGCCCAGCGCACCGATGAGCCTGAAAACCCAACCGGTAGGAGAAAACAGCAAGGAAAAGCCGATGGCAAAAGCGACATGCGGCATGGCCAA
This sequence comes from Photobacterium gaetbulicola Gung47, assembly GCA_000940995.1. NCBI lineage: Bacteria > Pseudomonadati > Pseudomonadota > Gammaproteobacteria > Vibrionales > Vibrionaceae > Photobacterium > Photobacterium gaetbulicola. Next base: position 2,557,922 of record CP005974.1, on the reverse strand, counting down.
CATGGGGGAGAGGGTACGTTCGAGCTTCAGCCAACGTGATGTTCCCCAGTAACGCTTTAGAATGGTGTAGGTGAAAAAAAGCGCAAGTACGGTGCTGCCAAGCCCTGTGGACAAGCTTAAGGCAATTGATGCTGAGAGGTTAGGCCAAGTGGCCACATCATAAAATGCCGAGATGCTGACACTATCAAAGCCAAGCGTCGGGATCCATGATAGCGAAGGAAGCAGCAGTCCTACCATGCCTGGTAATAAGGGTAAAAAGCAGAGAAGAAGGGCAAAAATAAAAAATAGATGAATCATAAATTACTCATTGGGTGGGAGCGAACTCCCACCCGTAAGGCTTAGCCTTTTAATTTTAGCTGCCGTAGCGTTTTTGCCATTCCAATTCAATGGCGGTCAGCCAGCTTGGGTGTGGTTCAGGAATTGACTTGAACAATGAAAAACCTTGCGCACCGCTATTTGCAAGAGATTCAGGCTTCAAAACAGATGGGTCCCCCCATATTTTGGCATCAGCCTTGCGCGCCTGTGCTTCCGGGCTCATCAGGAAATTGATTGTCACCAGAGCGCCCTCTTTTGCCTGGGCATTCCAGGGGATCGCCAAGAAGTGGATATTGGACAATGCACCTTGCTCAAAGGCGTAGGTTTGAGCTGTGTCTACCAGGTTACCATTTTCTATCGCAGCATTGGCAGCATTGGGATTGAACGTAATGGCCAACAGCAGCTGCTGATCATCGAGTAGCTGGATAGTCTCACTGGTCCCCGACGGAAAGCGTTTACCCTGTTGCCAGGCAACGGGATGGAGCTGATCCAGGTAATGCCACAACGGTGCCGTCACTTGCTCAAAACGCTGGCGCTGCGTTTGGCTATCGATTGCGGTGTAGAGTGAATCCGGCTCATCGGTCAGCTCAAGCAGCGCGGCTTTTAGGAAGCTGCTGCCATGAAACTCTGGCGGCTGCGGGTAGCTCACCTTGCCCGGGAAGGCTCTGGCCAAGCTCAGCAGCTCAGCAAAATTCTTCGGTGGGTTGTTCAGTGTTTCTTTATCATGAATAAAGACCAATTGGCCGACACCCCACGGTGCTTCCAAACCAGCCGTTGGCTCGGTGAAGTCTTCATCAATCGGCAGCCGGGTATCGACATATTGCCAGTTCGGCAGTTGTTGGGTAAATGGGCCATAAAGTAGGTTGCTGTGTTTCATCGAACGGAAGTTTTCACCGTTGATCCAAACCAGATCAACACTCCCCCCTTGGTGTTTGCCTGCGGCTTTTTCTGCCAGTAGGCGCTGGGTGGTCTCGGCAATGTCGGCAACTTTAACGTGTTTGAGGCTGATCCCGTACTGTGACTGAAGCTGACGGCCGGCCCAGCGTACATAGTCATTGATTTCTTGGCTGCCTCCCCAAGCATTGAAATAGACGGTTTGCCCATTGGCTTGTTTGACAATCTCATCCCAATTTTGCTCGGGTTCATTGGATACTGCTGCCGTGCTGAGGCCAGAGGCCAATGCAAGTGCTAGCCCAAGGAATGTTTTTTTCATGATCTGTTCTATCCCTATTTTTCGCTCAGCGCGCTTTCGTTGCTGCGCTTGGGTGGTGCTTCAACCGTTTTAAGTGGAAGCTTGGCCTTGGTCATTTCTACCTGCCCGCCGGCTTGAGCCTTATTGTCTTTACGCATCCAGCGCTGGTATTTTTCCACCAGCGTCAGCAGTCCTTGCGGTGCGTTCGCCTGTTTCCAAGCCCCTGCGGTATATTTTGCCGCCTCGCTCATGGTGGGGTAAGGGTGTACGGTACCTAGGATTTTGTTCAAACCAAGGCCGTGGCGCATGGCAAGGGTAAATTCCGCAAGCAATTCACCAGCATTATGACCAACAATCGTTGCCCCTAGGATTTTGTCCTTGCCCTTTGGTGTGATCACCTTGATGAAACCATGATCTTCACCATCGGTAATTGCACGGTCTAGGTCATCAATTCCGTAGTTAACAATATCAAAATCAATACCTTGTTGCTTGGCTTCTTTTTCATTGAGACCCACCCGAGCGATTTCAGGTGAAGTATAAGTCACGGCAGGCAGTACTGAGTAATCGGCCTTGAATTTCTTGAACTGACCGAATAACCCATTCACTGCGGCATACCATGCTTGGTGAGCGGCAGCATGCGTTAATTGAAATGGACCTGCGACATCCCCAACGGCAAAGATATTCGGGTATTTGGTTTGCAGGTACTCATTAACCTCGACAGTGCCACGCTCAGAGGTGGTTATGCCTAACTTCTCAAGGCCGAAGCCTTGCACATTGGCAACACGACCTAGTGCCAACATCACGGTATCAAACTCAACAGTTAGTGACTCACCGTTGGCGGTTTCGAGCAGTACACGTTGTTGCTCTTTTCCATGTTCATCGCTAACACGCTCGAATTTAACGGCTTTATGTGCGGTTCTAATGTCTACACCATCTTGTTCTAAGCTGGACTTAACCAAGGCGGCGGCATCACTATCCTCACGAATGAGCAGCTGATCGGCCATTTCCACCAAGGTGACATCGCTGCCAAGTCGCTGAAAGCTTTGTGCCAGCTCACAGCCAATTGGCCCCCCCCCCAGTACTAATAGGCGCTGAGGTTGTTCGGTCAGTGACCAGATTGAGTCGGACGTGAGGTAGTTGATCTTATCCAAGCCAGGAATATTCGGTACCAGCGGACGGGCTCCGGTGGCAATGATAATATTACGGGTGGTTATGCGCTCGCCATTTACCTCTACCTCCCAAGGCGACAGGATAGTGGCTTCACCGGCTACACAGTTTACGCCCAGTTTACTGTAGCGCTCGACGCTGTCATGGGGCTCTATTTTGCCGATAACTTCATGAACCCGATTCATTACCTTGGCAAAATCGACCTTGGCCTCACCGGTTTGGATGCCGAATTCGTTGGCACGGCTGATTTCAGCCATAGTGTGTGCTGCTCGGATGATGGCTTTGGATGGTACGCAACCGGTGTTTAGGCAGTCGCCCCCCATTTTATGGCGCTCAATCAAAGTCACTTTGGCTTTCACGGCTGCTGCAATGTAAGCACTGACCAAACCACCGGCGCCCGCACCGATCACCACCATATTTTGCTCAAAGCAGGCAGGCTTATTCCATTGGGCATAAACACGGCGCTGGTTGATCGCTTGCATGAAGGTTTTGGCAATAAGCGGGAAGATACCCAATAGGGCAAAAGATACCAGTACTGGCGCTGAGACAATACCGCTCAGACTGTCAATCTGACCCAGTTGGGTACCGGCATTAATGTAGACAGCGGTCCCGGCGAGCATACCCAGCTGGCTGACAAAGTAATACATCCGGGTGGTGATAGGTGTCAGACCCATCAGCAGGTTGACGATGAAAAACGGAAACACCGGGATCAGGCGCAAGGTAAAAAGGTAAAAAGCACCGTCTTTTTCGATGCCACGGTTTATCGCTGACAAGCGGTGGCCGAAGTTAGCCTGAACCCAATCGCGCAAGATATAGCGACTGAACAAGAAAGCCAGGGTCGCGCCGATACTGCTGGCAAACGAGACCAGCAGCAGGCTCCACCAGAATCCAAACAGAGCCGCGCCGAGCAGGGTCATGATAACAGCCCCAGGCAATGAAAGTGCAGTGACTACGATATACAAGACAAAGTAAGCCAGGCTAGATAAAAACGGTTTGGCATGGATGGTATCAGTCAGCGCCAGCTGCTGTGCCTTGGCTTGTTCCAGCGTGAAATATTGGCCAAGATCAAAGAGAAACCAAGCAGCGATCAGGGAAACGACAACGCTGATCACCAGCAGTTTTTTTCTGTCCATAGCTTGCTCCTGTTATTTGTCCGTATGCGTAGGGGCCTCAGAGGGCTGTATATCACTCGGTTGAATGGGTAGTGAGCAGAAATCTTGCTTTGGTACGTCGAGCGCGGTGTTAAATTTCGCCGATAAGTTTTGGAATGCCACCAAGGCCGTTAAGTCAACAATAGCATCATCATCGAACCATTGTTTTAGGGTTGCCAGCATCTCATCCGTAACACGTTGCCCGGTAATCGTCATGGCTTCTACATAATTCAGTACCGCACGTTCTTGCTGATCAAAAAGATCACTGTGCTGCCAGTGAGCCAATGCTTTGATTTTCTCGACAGAGTCGCAGCGCTCGGCAAGCTTCATGCCGTTGGCATCAACACAAAACTCACAATCATTCAATTGCGATACCCGTACACAAATCAGTGAGCGAAGGGTCGGACTCAACGGGGAAGAGCGGCGATCTAGGTAGCCGAAGAAGCCGGCAACCAGCCAGAATAGGGTAGGCCGCCGCCCCCAAAGCTTAGCTGGGTTAAGGACTTTGCCGTAATGGCGTTTTTGCAGCCATAACAGCGGCTTGATAAATAACGAATAGTTTTCTTTGGCGGAGATGCGCACGGTAGCCTCTTGTCTCTTAGTTATGCCACTAGAGCTTATAGAATCAGTGGCAGTAATTATTACTGAAATTATCAGGTAGTTATGAGACAAAGACCTAATGAAGTGGCAAATTATTTCACGCAATCACCAAAAAAGAGGTTTAGTTGACCGATATTTGTACAACCTGGGGCTTAGGTTGGTTGATGACCTTGTCTGAAGCAAGTTCCGTGAGCACTATATAGCCGCTTGCCATCAAAGGGATAAAGGCAAGTAGCATAGTTTTACCTATGTGATAATTCCGGTACCAATACTTGCGAGCTCTGATCTTGAGTAGCAACCCCCAAAATAATAGCAGGGCATTTAAGCTGGCTATAGGTATCAATAGTGGCTGAAGCGATTGATAGCTAGTGATGCTATTTTGTACAAGGATGAACGCTAGCAAAGGAGGAAGTAGGCTGAACAAAACAAGCAGGCGCATAATTCGCGGCCACTTGCCAAACTTATCCTTGAACATTTGATCACTTTGTCCTGGAAAAGGTTTGGAACAGTTCATAGTTACCCTCCGTTGTTATTTCGAAACATATTTTACAAGTGTCAGTTTGCAATTAAAGGGTGTTGAGCAATTTATAAACAGTGTTGTGAGTTAATTCAATTTTTAGTGAAAATTGACAAAAAAATGGCGAAGGAATGCTTGATTGTTGACACTTGTCATTGACGTAAAAAATAAAAAAAAGAGACCTTCACGATCTCTTTTTATATATGAAACTCGTCGTGCTAGCTTAATTTCGCTAGCAACTCAGAGCGACGATCTTTAGGAATTACAGACCAATGTTGGCCGCTTATCGCTCCCTCTAGCGCCCAAAGCAAGTCGATACTGACCGTGCCTTGGTGGCTGTCCTGCAATGCTTTAAAGGCATTGATTGAGCCTGCTTCCATTAAATCATCGACTGTACAAATACCAGCCTTTTTAAGCATTCTCTCATTTGCAAGGCGAAGGTTTGGTAGATCTTTTATTCGATCTGGTGATGATTTTTCTTTTGTTTCTTTATCAACTTTAGCTGCATCAAGAGAACGGGTTGCTTGCTCAATGATCTTTCCAGTGTTATTCCACCATTCATCTGGGATGGCGTAATGTTTTGTTACGACTGGAAAGCCGCGTTTTTTATAAATATAAGGCTTTAGCCCTGCCTTTTTATATTCTTGTTCGTTTTTTGCGTTGGCGCGAAGATGAAGTTTGTCATTTACAACGAGTGCAAACATTGTTTCACCCGCGAAAATCCCAAAACCACCAAACATTGAACGAGATTTAACGTTATCGAAACAACTAAAAAGGCGTAAAGATTCTTTTAAAATTGGTTTGTCCATGCTTCTTCTCGGTGAAAGTTTCTCGGGTCACCTAACAACAGAGCGAGGATTCAAGAATAGCAAATATCATTACATTACACTGTCAGGAAAAAGTAAGATTTTCCTGATGTTAGCTGCTATATCCATCGGCAACCCCGCTACCATAAGTTGACTGAGTTCATAAAAACTCCGACGACTCTTAGGCCGGAAGCTTTGCGTCCCTACCTTTCGGTAGGTTTGCCTTGTTCGTGACATTTTAAGAATATCTCATATGATATTTTTGAACTTGATCGCAACTTTCGAAATGTGATGTTGATTCCAGAAATTAACAGCTAATTTTGTTTATGAATGAATATTTTTGTCCCAAAAGCCAATATTTAACACAGTGCAATTGGATAAAAAAACGGAGGCCAATGCCTCCGTTCTAATTCCAAAAAAGTAAACGATACCGGATACTTAGTTAAGTTTCTTCACCGATTTGCGGATCACCAGTTCAGGTATCATTTCAAACACTTGGGGTGCGTGCTCTTTGTCTTTTACGCGTTGCATCAGAATTTCAACAGCACTCTTGCCCAGACGACGTTTCGGTTGGTGGATAGTCGTCAGTGGCGGCGAGAAATACGGGGCCAAATCGATATTGTCGTAGCCGACGATAGAGATGTCTTCCGGTACGTTAATTCCCGCCTGCTGGAAGGTACTGATCATTGCCATAGCCATGATATCGTTGAAGCAGAAGATAGCCGTAGGGCGTTCTTCCATGGCAATGAACTGTTTGGCTGCAGCCACGGCAGATTCACATTCGAAGTCGCCTTCGAGGATCCACTCTTCCTTAACTTCAAGGCCGGCTTCAGCCATAGCTTTTCGGTAGCCTTTCAGGCGTTCGCGGCAAGCTGTCTTTTCGCTGTGGCCCGTTAAGCAACCAATCGTTTTGTGGCCATGCTCAATAAAGAACTTGGTCGCCACATACCCGCCAAGCTCGGCGTTATCCTGAATTTTATCTGTATGCGGACTTTCTGGGCCCCAGTCCATGATCACCATAGGGGTCTCTTTCTGACGCTCGAGCAACTCCAGTAGCTGTTCATCCAGATCCGAGCACATCACCAGCAAGCCATCAACACGCTTTTCGGCCAACATGCGCAGGTAATCACGCTGTTTCGATAGGTTGCCTTCGGTATTGCACAAAATCAGAGTGTAACCGGCGCCATAGCAGAACTCTTCAACCCCGTGAACGACTTCGGCAAAGAAAGGGTTGGTCGATTTGGTTACCAGCATACCGATGGTTCTTGTTGTGTTGCATTTCAGGCTTCGCGCAACCGCACTTGGTGCGTAATTCAACTCTTCAACCGCAGCCAATACCTTCTTTTGCGTTGCTTCTGCGACAAAGCGCGTTTTGTTAATCACGTGAGAGACTGTGGTTGTCGATACACCAGCCATACGTGCAACATCTTTAATCGTTGCCATAGTTATTCTTCTAATAATAAAGGTCAGAGAACCTTATAAATTAATACCTTACTCAACAGAAAAATGAACTAGATCACCATTTTCTATCCGAGTAGTTCATTGTTCTGTTGGGTACGAACCGCAGAAACGGCAAAAGGCCGCATCACGAATGGGCGGCTTCGTTTCTTATTCCTGCTGTATGCTTAACATGCCATATCGCATGTGTTGCATTGTTTAATCGCTTGCGTTCACATTTTACTTAGTGTGGCCTAGAGTGCAATGATTGTTATCTCAAATTGCATATTTCGTGGCTAATGATCGGTTTTTTGCTTGCATGGTATACAACAGGGCCAAGATGCGGCCCCGTTTTAGGTGATTTGCTTAGTTATGCAGTTTGGCAGTTGCGGACAATCTTGGGTGGACTCCGGGCTAAGCCGTTGCAGGCAGCACCACCGGGTAACCCTCTATCGGGTGGTGAGTGATGCATACCGGCCAGCCGTACACAGATTGGATTGTATCTGCTGTCAGTGCTTGCTCTGGTGTACCATCGGCCTGAATTTTGCCATGGTTGATGATGACCAAGCGATCGGCGTATTGCGCCGCGAGATTGAGGTCATGGATCACGATGATCACAGCGGCACCAGCTGCTGCCATTTGCTTGGCTACAATCAATGCGTTGTGCTGGTGGGCCAAATCGAGTGCCGAGGTGGGCTCATCCAGCATTAATATACACTGCTCTCCGGCATGGCTGAGCTGGGTCAGCACCCTGGCGAAGTGGACGCGCTGCTTTTCACCGCCTGACATTGATGGATACAGACGTGGTGCGAGCTCGGTCACCCCGAGCATCGCCATTTTTTCCTGAGCGATTTTTTGTGTCTGCGCATTGGGAAGCTGGAGCGGGAGTGCCCCCAGCTCCACGACTTCCTGTGCCGTGAAAGCAAACGAGAGGGAGCTGTGTTGCGGGAGAACGCCAAGTCGTTTTGCGAGTTCCGAGGTAGGCCAGTTTTGCCGAGGAGTGGCAAAGACATTTACCTCGCCCTCGGCCTCCACTTCACCGCATAGCACTTTGAGCAGAGTACTTTTCCCCGCGCCGTTGGGCCCTAAAAGCGCGGTTAGCTGACCGCTTTTGATCTGCAGTGAAAATTCGTCGAGCAGTTTTTTTCCGCCCAGGGTCAGTGAAAGATTAACCGCTTCAATGGCGATGCCACTGTCTGTCAATGCTTGCGGGTTTGAAGTCGCCAGGTGATTCATGACAGTTTGCCTTTTTGCTTGATCAATAGATAAATGAAGAACGGGGCACCGAGCAATGCGGTGATAATACCCACAGGCAATTCCGCAGGTGCTGCAACAACACGAGCAAGCATGTCAGCAATGAGCAGGATCAATGCGCCGAGCAAAGCCGAAAGCGGGAGTAGGGACTTATGGTTTGGTCCTGAGAGCATTCGGCTGATGTGGGGGACGATTAGGCCGACAAAACCAATTACACCAGTGAGGGAGACCGCAATGCCAACCCCCGCGGCGCATAACAAAATCAGCACACGCTTCAGGCGCTGGACGTTGACGCCGAGATGTTTGGCCTCGGCTTCACCCAACAAGAAGGCGTTGAGGGCATTGGCATTGCGATCAAAGGCAAATAGCAGTCCTAATAAAGTGATATAAGCCAGGCCGATACCCGGCCAGGTTGCTCCTGCTAACGAGCCCATAGTCCACAGCGACAAATCGCGCAGTGCTTGATCGTCGGCGTAGTAATTCATCAGGCCCAGAGCCGCACCTGAGAGGGCACCTATCGCCACACCGGCTAGCAGCATGATGGTCACTGATGTACCGTTTTTGTCTGTGCCGAGCTGGTACACCAGAAAGGTGCTGATAGCACCACCAAAAAAGGCAAAAACAGGTACGGTACCCAATGTTAGCAGCAGTGGAAAGCTTGCGGCTAGTGGCGCAAAGATCACGATGGAAAGCGCCGCGCCGAGGCTTGCACCGCCGGAAACGCCAATGATGCCAGGATCCGCCAGAGGGTTTCTGAATAGCCCCTGCATGACGGCACCACACAGGGCTAAAATCGCACCGATAGCCATACCAAGCAAGGTTCTAGGTAGGCGGATCTGGTGGATAACAATATCGATATGCGGCGGTAAATCAAAGTTAAAAGGTAACAGTGCCTTGAAACTGTCGGCAAAGCTGATATCCATCGGTCCAACAGCGATCGACGAAGTGACGGCTATTACCAGTAAGGTCAGACCGACAGGAAAAATCAGGCTGGTTGGGATTCGTTGTAGCTGCATGATTAATATTCTGCTTAGATCAACGGTAATGGGTTATTGATGGTAAAACACTTGGTTCAGGCGTTCGGCTTCACTGAGGCTTTTGAGGCCAAGTCCACCAATCAGCGCGGTACCGTCAATGGTCACTACCGCTTTGTTCTGCCCGGCAGGGGTTGCAGAGAGCAGGGGCATTTTTTGCAGGAGTTCATCGGCTGAGCCGATCTGGCTGAGGGTGCGCGAGCTCAGCAAGATAATATCGGGCTGCATGTCAACCATAGCCTCGAGCGAAATAGGCTTGTAGGACTCTACCGCATCCGCTGCAGGGTTGGTGGCACCGGCAAGGCGGATCACACTGTCTGCGGTGGTGTTGCGGCCGGCGACATTCGCCGGGCGACCTTCGTGGATCATCAGAAAAAGCACTTTTTTCTGCTTGGTATGCTGTTTGAGGTTGTGGTGAATGGAATCGACTTTGGCCCGTACCTTGGCTTGAAGAGCAAGGGCGGCTTGTTCTGTATGGGCCAGCTTACCGACCTGTTGAATACGGGTCAGAAGATCATCCACGGTTTCGCCAGAGTTGACTACATTCACTTCAATACCGGCTTGCTGAATCAGATCCAATGTCGCTTTCGGCCCCATTTCATTCGAACCCAGTAAACGGGTAGGGGTCAGTGAAATAAGACTCTCGGCCGAGAGTTGGCGGTGGTAACCCAGTACTGGCATGCCTTCATCGACTAGCGACTTACTGGTGACATCAACAGCCACTAGCTGATCTTGTGCCCCCATGGCATTGATAATTTCCGTAATTGCTGCCCCTGCACTGATAATGCGCTCACTGGCGTACGATGCAGTGGCAGTAAGGAGTAATGCGGTAGCCAGAGCCAAACGCTTCATTATTTGTCCTCTTCCATTAATAATTGTGTCGCTTTAATTTTGTTCTGCTGTAGAAAAGCGAGGAGTTTAAGCATGTTTTCAACTGAGCCTGCCCTGTCAGCACCAATCACCACGGGCTTGTGTGGGCTGGCTTTGACTTCTTTGAGAAGTGCGGCCTTGAAGGCATCCCAGCTGTCGATTTGTATCCCTTGCAGTGCCCAGTATGGCTCTGTAGCCGTGATATTAACGGTGATTGGATCTGCTTGAGTTTCTTGTAGCGCCTGGGTATCTGTCTGTGGTAGTTCGACATCCAGTGACTGGAGCTTTACGCTGGCAGTTAGTAGAAGAAAGACCATGACGATAAAGATGATATCGAGCAACGGGGTCAGGTCGGGTTTTAGATCATCATCACCGGTGACGCCTTGATGGGTACGAATCATGACGCCGCCTCAGCTTCAGCCTTTTTGGCATTGTCTACTTTCGGCAGGCAATTAGGATCCAGGGTCAAGCCTTCTAGCCATAGGTTACAGTGGTTGAGGCTATGCTCGAGTTTTGCTGTCACCTTATCAGCCCAAAGGCCAAGCAGTTGTGACCCCGTGATTGCAGGCAAGGCAATGATCAAGCCTGCCGCTGTCGTGCGCATGGCCAGACCAAGGCCATCAGCAAGATCGTTAGGGGTGACGGCACCCGAGCTAATGGCAATACCCTTGAACATTTCAATCAAGCCGAGCACGGTACCCAAAAGGCCAAGAAGCGGGCTGATCACGCCAATCAGGCTAAGCAGACGCAACCCCGAGCGTAGCTGAGAGCGCTTTTGCTGAAGCCAGATCCCTGCGGCATCTTCCCGTAAAGCTTTGGAAAAATGGCGGTGAGAAATAAGCATGGAGACACCTTTGAAAAGCAAAGGGCGCTTTTCTTTGAGAGAGTTTGCAAGCTGGTCCAGGCCTGCTTCGTCAGTACGGCTTTGCGTTGCCAGTAGCGCATCAATCTTACTTCTGCCTACACCAGTGCATAGCAAAACCTGAATACAACGCTCGATAAGGATCATCAATGTCAGTGCTGAGCAGAGCAGTAGAGGAGCTGTCATCAGGCCAAATTGATTTTGTAGGGAGTGAAACATTTCCATGAGTGAATCCAATAAAATACTAGTCCAGCTTAAAGCGGACAGGAACTTGTACGCGATGGGCAATAGCCTGACCATCAACAATATGGGAAGAAAAACGCCAGCGCTTGATGGCTTCTAGGGCTGCCTCATCAAGGATTTCTGCACCGGATGATCTCAATAAATTCTGTTTGACCTGCTTTCCAGACTCATCAATCCAAATCTCAACCAACACCTGTCCTTCAATCCCGCGACGCTTGGCAATTCGCGGGTAGGTCACTGGGCTAGGACGTGTTGCGAAGGTTGGTTTAGTGATGAGCTGGGGTTCACTGTTTACCCCTGACGCTGCTTGATCTGCAGCCGGTGGAGTAGGAGCCGGTGTTTTAACCTTATCCTCAACCGGTTTAGGCCGGTTTACTTCAACGGGCTTCTGAACCGGTGTTGGCTTTTTAGCGATCTTCTGCTCGACGTTTTTCTCAACAGGCTTTTCCGGTACCGGCTGATTGATTTCCTCCGGTTGAGCTTTAGGCTCCGGCTGTTTTTTCTTTACTAGCTTTTTCACCGCCGTTTTTTCTTTCACGACTTTTTGAGGCGCTTCGACGGAAGCTGGTGATAGCGGCTCGGAAGTAACAGGTTCAGCCTGCTGAGGCGTGGGTGCGGCAATGAGGTTTAGCGAGACCTTGGTTGAGTCTGTGCCAACCGGCATCGCCATCACCATTTTGTTAGGTACAGCAGAAAGCAATAGGCTGTGGGCAAGTACTGAAACAACACCTGCTATGGCATATCTTTTCGCGTTCACTGTTCTACTCCAACCATGCAAAATAATGCTATATGTGTTTGTTAGTTTTGAATAATTTCTTAAAGAGCAATCTATTACTTCGCTCTTTCAATCAAGAATGACTCTCATTATCCATGTAATCGAAATAATATCAATTATCATTTGCAATATTATTTAGGGGTGCTTATGATTGCCGCAAATAAGAGTAATTATCATTCTCTGATGGTTTAGGAGGGGCTAGGTATCTAGCTCGACGAAGAAGTAGATGATTGAAGAACAAGCATTACAATCTGCTGGGCTGGCGCCAGAGCTACTGACCGAAGCAGTAGTGGGAAAGCACACGCCCGATCCGCTTCGGTATGCATTTGCCAATAAGCGCTCTGCACATGCTGGTGGTATGTCGGCGATGGTTGCTGAGGAGGAGAGGCAAGGGCTAGCGGTTAAAGCGTTATCAACGGTACCGAAAAGCCCCAATAGCCGTTGTCTTTATATTCATATTCCATTTTGCCGTGTCCGCTGTACTTACTGCAATTTCTTTCAGTATGCGTCAAGCCAGTCATTAATTGACGATTACTTTGATGCGCTGATGGTCGAATTGAAAGCCAAAGCGTCAATGCCATGGACGCAAGCTGCACCGTTCCGTGCTGTTTATGTGGGAGGGGGAACGCCTACTGATCTCACCGCCGAACAAGTCACCCGATTAGGCAAAATGGTGAAAGCGTATTTCCCTTTAACTACAGATTGCGAAATTACCCTTGAAGGCCGTATTAATCGCTTCGATGACCGAATGTTCGAAGGGGCACTGGAAGGAGGCTTCAACCGTTTTTCCTTCGGTGTACAAAGCTTCGATACTACAGTTCGCCGCAAGGCCAAACGGCTAGATGATCGCGAGCCTGTTATGGAGCGCATCCAGTCTCTGAGTGCGACCAATGCAGCACCAATCGTTATCGACCTGTTGTTTGGTCTTCCCTATCAAGATATGCAAGTCTGGCAGCAAGACTTAACTGACTTTTTAGAGAGTGGAGCACACGGTGTTGACCTTTATCAATTGATTGAAATGGGCGGTACACCAATGAAAGGCATGATAGAGAAAGGCCGCCTGCCAGAGCCTGCCGATACGCCGACCAAGGCATCGATGTTTGAATATGGCGTAAACTTTATGGCACAGCACCACCTGCGCCGTTTGAGTGGAAACCATTGGGCACGGGATAACCGTGAACGCAGTATTTACAATAGTCTGGCTAAGACTTCCGCCGAGGTATTGCCTTTAGGTGCGGGAGCTGGTGGTAATGTTGGTGGTTTCGGCTTCATGCAGCACAGAACCCTGGACGCATATATCGACGCGATAAAGGCAGAACAATTGCCATTGGCTATGATGACCAAGTCTAGCCCCCATGCGGCATTGCATGCAGAGATCAAAGCCAGTTTTGACCGTGGTTTCCTGTCTGCGAGAGATTTTAGGCAGAAGTTCTCCCAAGATATCTTTGCCCTTTGCCTGCCGCTGTTTGAAGCATGGCAAAAAAATGGCTTGGTGAAGCTTGAAGGTCAGTACCTGTCGTTGACCCTGGCTGGGACGTTTTGGTCTGTGACCTTGGCCCAGTCAATGATTCAAGTTCTGCAGCAGAACGCGATGAAGCAAGTTGCAGCGTAAACGAATTAACTATTACCCATTAGAACTCGTAGATGGAAGTACCTGGAGATAAAACGTGTTTGAGAAAATTACATTTGAATCGCTAAAAACACAAGTTGCAGAGCAGCTTGCCGCAGATCCTAAATTGCACGCCATGGCAATTGCCGACACGTTGGGAGTTACCGAAGGGGAAGTCGTGATGGCTTTTCCCGAAGAGCTGGTAGTAGCGCTACCGGGCGAGCATGCAAAAGCGATTCTGGAAGACCTACCGACTTGGGGGCCGGTTACAACCATCGTTCACTCCATGGCGTCAATTTTTGAAGTAAAAGCGCCTTTTCCTAAAGGTAAAGAGGCTCGTGGTTACTACAATCTAATGGGTAAAGAAGGCGAACTGCATGGCCACCTACGTCTAGATCTCGTGACGGACATTGCTCTGGTCAGCAAGCCATTCATGGGGCAGGAAAGTTACTTCATTGGCTTCTTTGCGTCACGTGGAGAGTGTGTATTCAAAGTGTATTTGGGGCGTGACAAGAAGCGCCAGTTGTTCCCAGAGCAGGTTGATAAATTCCAGCAGCTTAAAACAAGATTTAAATAACATAATAATTAAGCCCGATTAGTTCATTGCATTAATCGGGCTAGACTCGGAGAAAGTTAAAATGAATGCTGTTAAGCAAGAGCGCCTGCAAAACCGCCTTGGCCCCGAAATTAAGGATTTTCGTCAGTCGTGTCAGACCATCCAGTTGGCGACGGTAGATGCCGACGGTAAACCCAATGTCAGTTACGCACCATTTGCGCTACTGGATGATGGTTACTACGTACTCATAAGCCAGATAGCTAAGCATGCTCGTAATCTGCTGGAAAACCCTCGGGTTTCTCTGATGATGATTGAAGACGAAGCGGCGTCTAAAACCATTTATGCTCGCAAGCGGTTGACGTTCGAAGCCAATGTTGTAGTGGTTGAGCGCGAGACAAAAAAGTGGCAGGTTGCGGTAGAGCAACTGAAACAGCGCTTCGGTGATATCGTTGATGGGCTAAGCGGCTTGGAAGATTTCAAAATGTTCCGTTTCGAGCCGACTCAGGGGTTATTTGTAAAAGGCTTTGGCCAAGCATTCCAGGTGGGGGGGGATGATTTGGTTGACTTTGTACATCTGCAAGAGGGCCATCGCCGCATTAATGACGGGAGTGAGGTCACTCAACCAAACGAAGAGTGATAACCTCATTGTTGCTAACAGCCTGGGATGCTCACCTAGGCTGTTATTCTAGGTCACTATAACAGACTATCGCGGATAGGCTTGATCGTGATCAGCGTCTGCATTATTGAAACTTGATAGCGCAAAAATACATGTGATAATTAGTCTAAACATAATTATCAATGGATAAAGTCATGTCTACTGATCCACGCCGTGAAGTGCGATTTGCCTATATTGCCAGCTTCCTTACCCCTTTGACACTGATGATCTCTGGTATCATTGCGGTGATTTACTCGGCTTACAAGCTGAACAAGGGGACTGATGAGCTGAGTTATACCCATTACTACACCATTATCCGAACCTTCTTCTATTTTTTTACTTTCTTTGTGGTACTCGGTGTGACGGCTGCGACCACCACCGGCATTGTTGCCGGCGCGGAGTATTGGGTATACAGCCCATTCTTGCACAAAGTGCTGCAAGTGATTCCGGTTGTTGGCCTTATTATTGCCCTATTGGCGATAGTGAAGTGGTTTATCCAGCATATCCAAGGTATGAAGCTGCTTAAAGCTAACCAGCCCATGGTGCTGTAGCGCTTTAAAACTATACCCGAGATACTGGTACAGAGAGAGTGAGCTGACAACCCTCAGAATCCTGTATCTTGAGGTAAACTTGGGAATATAAATAAGTAAATATTTGAAAGCCGGTGTTTATGCATCGGCTTTTTTATTTGACTAAAAAAAATATAAAATGTTTTTGAATTAATTTTTATAAATAAAATAAAACCACAAAATTATCATTTTGATACTTATATCTAAATTGAAACATTATTACCTGTTAATTAATAGTTGATGTTGGTGTTAATGTTTTGTTGTTGATATTTGTTGCGGTTGTTTTTTTACGGCTTCATTAAATATAAAACCATTATATTTGGTGACTGCGATCATGTTTTATTTACTACTTTAATAATTAATAAAAGCAAAAAAAAGTTATGTGATCGATGTTTCATAAAAACTCCATGCGTAGGTGTAGATTGGATTAGTGTTTTTATACTAAGTATCCACTAATGTTAGATCTATCTTCGGGTAAAGAGCGGATAATTCAGGAGTTTGTTCCGGGCAAGCAGGTGACACTCGCCCATCTTGTAGCGAATCCTACTGAGGAGTTGTGCGAGCGAGTTGGGGTGGAGAGTAAAGGTGCGATTGGGATTTTGACCCTGACGCCAGGCGAAACTTCAATTATTGCCGGTGATATTGCAACGAAATCTGCAAATGTAAATATTGGCTTTTTAGATCGTTTCTCTGGGGCTTTGGTTATCACTGGTAGTGTTGCATCCGTCGATGAAGCGCTTAAGACCGTTATTTCTGTACTCAATACCACTTTATCTTATAACACCTGTGAAATAACACGGACATGATATGAATAACCAACAAATATCAAATATCGCCTTTATTGGTGAGGTGGACGCAGGTAAGTCGGCACTGATCAATAAGCTCTTAAATACAGATACAAATACCGGAAAAACACAGGCCGCTATTTTTTACCAAGGCAGCGTTATCGATACACCCGGAGAGTTCGTCGATAACCGTTCGTGGAGTGGTGCATTGCTTTCGACTATTTCGACGGTAAAAACCATTGTGATTCTTCAGCCGGCGGATGCTAAACGTGTCAGTGCGCCGAGCGGTTTGTTAAGGGTATACCCGAACAAGAATATTGTAGCGGTGATCAGTAAGTCTGATGTTGAAGGTGCTGACTGTGGTAGGGCCGAACATTTGTTGAGGGCTGAGGGGGTAGCGGGGCCCTATTTTCGAACCTCAATTTACGACGGGTCTTCAATTGAGCAACTTCATGAGCATTTACTTTCTCTTCAGCCAGTAAGCGCTGAATGAGTCCATTCAATTTGCAAGGGAAGCGGTAATGAAACAGTTAATTTCTGCTGCAGATATACGTAAAGCAAAAGCGGATAAGAAGGGTTACCTGATCGTACCGTTGGCGCAGTACATTATCACGCCAGAAGCCCGTGATGTCGCTAATGTCGAGGGCATAGAGTTACTGGATAAAGAGCCAAGCCAACAATCAGTCATCTCCCAACCGGAAGTGCAAGCAGGTAGCGATACCGTGCAGAACGCACAGACAGGTGAGGTGGAATGCCAGCAGCGACTGGCTGCCAAGATCCAGTCGGAAATTGAGTCGAAGCTATCTGGTGTCGACAGTGATCAAAGCGCGCTAATCAAAGAGTTGATCAATAAAGCATTGCAAGATTTTGGGGTGCAAGCGCCGCCATCAGCCCGCCAAATCAATGATGATGGCATTGTGCTGGTCAGGGGGAGTGCGGTTCAGCTTGGCGAATTCGATGGGGCGCCTGGCAAGAATATCGGGCTTACTGATGTTATCGGAGCCCAGGACAACAGCAATATGGGTGTGGGATATATGGGGTGGGAGAACGCCTTCTTCCCATGGACCTTGTGTTACGACGAAGTCAATGTGGTACTGGAAGGTGAGTTCCACGTCAAAACAGCCTCAGGCACCACCATTGGCCAGCCTGGCGATGTCATATTTATTCCCAAGGGAAGCACAGTGGAGTTTGGCACGCCTACCCATGTTCGTTATGTCTATATCACTTACCCGGCTGAGTGGGCATAGCCATGGACAGTCAAATCACGCCTGCATTTATTACAGAGGACTACCTTCGCCAGCATGTGGGATTGCGTGCTGGCGGTGAGATTTTTTTGCCAGCAGGTACCCGTTTCACGCCCTCGGCTCAGCAGATGATCACCGAACGACAGATAACAGTGAAATGGCGTGATGACAGCGGGCGGGTCTTTATCGATGAGCAAGATGAGGCGAAAACCTCAACCAAACAAGTTCACCCATTAAAAACCAATAACGCACGGCCAGAAAATGCGTGTGTGATGTGCGGGTCGAATATTGCCGATAAGCCTGCACTGATGACACACCTGAATGACCAGGTCTTGGTACCGAAAACCCATCCAAGAATTGCTCTGCGGGGCAAGCTTGATAGCTGTATTTGTTTTTGTGTCATGGTTCAGTGCGCGATGGAGAACCAACCGGAGATCCTCAAGGGGTTTATGGCGGACATCCGTTCCTATTTGGGCCAGTTACTGCAAGCCGAAGTAACCGAACAACCGCTACCGTTGCCAAGCTTGGGTGAGTTTGACGCCGATGAAGTGCATCGCTGGTCGCATAAGCCATTGGCCTATCTTGGCCATGATCACCTCCTGCCGGAAGTGAGCTACGGCCAACAGGTTGCGCAATTGAATTACTTGCGCGCCCTAGTGCGTGAACTTGAGCTGCTCGCTAGCGAGGTGTATCTCGATGACTGCATGCAGCTGAGTCGTAACGATATCGTAGCGGGATTGAATCGACTTTCAAGTGCGGTGTATGTGGTGATGATTTTGGTGCTGCAGTGTGAGAAAGGCCATCGGGACATCCTCAAGGGGTTAGGCAATGAAGTTGCTTGAAATGTGCCGTGAAGCTTGCCGCCAAGCACCTAAACGTATTGTCTTTCCCGATGCCGAGGATGTTCGCCTACTGCATGCCGCCAACGAGATGAAACTGGCGGGACTGGTGGAGCCTATTTTGGTGGGCAATCCGTTCAAGTTGCGCGATTTGGCTCACCGTAGCGGCATTGCCGTTCCATGCCTTACCTTACTCTCGCCGGAGTCTGCAGGCTGCTTCGATGAAATGGTCGCTAGTTATGTGACAAGGCAGCGAAAGCCAATTACCGCTGAAGATGCGGCTGCCAGGCTCAAACAGCCATTGGATTTCGCCATGATGATGGTGGCCCATGGCTATGCCGATGTGTGTATCGGCGGCAATATCTCGACCACGGGGGATGTCATTAGAGCAGCGATACGCGGAGTAGGCGTAGCCCCGGGCTCCAAAACGGTATCAAGCTTCTTTTTGATGTTGTCGCCAGACGGCGAGTCTGTGCACGCTTTTTCCGATGCCGGTGTGATCCCACTGCCGACTGCAGAGCAATTGGCAGATATTGCGATCGATACCGCAGCTAACTTTGCAAAGCTCACCGGGCAAACGCCGCGAGTTGCGATGCTGTCATTTTCGACCAAAGGAAGTGCTGAACATCCAACGGTGAGCAAGGTGACCGAAGCAACAGAAATGGTTCGCCGGCGGTGCCCTGACCTCATCATCGATGGTGAGGTGCAATTTGACGCGGCAATAGTCCCTGCGGTTGCCGCCCAAAAAATGCCCAACAGCCCTCTGGAAGGGCAGGCGAATGTATTTATTTTCCCTTCGCTTAACGCCGGCAACATTGCCTACAAAGTTGCCCAGCGGCTAGGCGGATATATAGCGTTGGGGCCAATGCTGCAAGGCTTGGCTTCTCCGGTACATGATTTATCTCGCGGCTGCAGTGCGAACGATATCGTTGATATTTCGGTATTGGCTTCATGTCTGTGTCGATAACTGTAAACAAAAATGTTGAGGAATAGTTAATGGAAGCGTTAGGCATTATTGAAACCAAAGGGCTAACTGCATTGATTGAAGCGTCGGATGCCATGGTAAAGGCGGCTCGCGTGCAGCTGGTGGGGTATAAGCAAATTGGCTCGGGCATCGTTTCTGCAATGGTGCGCGGTGATGTGGCTGCATGCAAGGCGGCGACTGATGCAGGTGCGGCAGCTGCGCAGCGATTAGGTGAGGTGGTAGCCGTGCATGTTATTCCTCGCCCTCATGGCGATCTGGAAGCGATTTTCCCTATCACCACAGAAGTAGAAGCAGAAAAACCTGCGGCATCCAAGGCCCGCACAACAAAATAATCCAAGGAGAAGCAAATGGACGCATTAGGAATTCTTGAAACCAAAGGGTTGACGGCGCTAATTGAAGCATCGGATGCCATGGTTAAGGCTGCTCGGGTTGAGCTGGTTGGCTATCAGCAAATCGGTTCTGGTTATGTGACAGCGCTGATCCGTGGTGACGTTGCGTCATGTAAAGCGGCAACAGATGCTGGCTCTGTCGTGGCTCAGCGCCTGGGAGAATTGGTTGCGGTGCATGTGATCCCCCGTCCTCATCAGGATCTTGAGAAAGTTTTCCCTATCAAAGTGAAGTAAACGCTCTCCCTTAGTGTGGGCTGAGGGAGTTATTGCATGAGGAGTGCGTATGCGCATCGCAAAGGTCATAGGCCATGTTATCGCTACCGTTCGCAGTCAACATATGCGGATGGATAAACTTTGCTTGGTGGAATTTATCGACAAGCAAGGCAATGGCATGGGGGAGATCCATATCGCGATGGATCAGCTCGGGGCCGGAGAGGACGAATGGGTCATGGTGGTGTCGGGCAGTCCAGCCCGAGCAGCTTACGGCGATTTGCAAACCGGTTCACCGGTTGATCTTTGCGTGGTGGGGATCATCGATGAAGTCACTGCGTCACGTGAACAGCTTTATCGAAAAATTTAACCTGTTGCATGGAGTAGATTCATTATGGATCAGCAGCAAATTGAAGAAATTGTTAGACGTGTTGTCATGCAACTTGATGTGGCCCATGGCAAGACTTCTTCAGGCAACGAAGCCGGTGATTATGGTATTTATCCAACGTTGGATGGGGCGGTTGCCGCGGCGAAGCTGGCACAAAAGCAAATCCGCTCGCTGGCTTTACGCGACGAGATGATTTTAGCCATTCGCCGTATGGCTAAAAAGCATGCCGAAGCGCTTTCTACCATGGCGGTAGAGGAAACGGGGTTCGGGCGTGTTGAAGACAAGATTGCCAAGCACTTGCTGGTTGCACAACGTACACCGGGCACCGAAATCCTCGCTCCCCAGGCAGTTTCTGGCGATGCGGGCATGAGCCTGATGGAAAATGCCCCCTGGGGAGTCATTGCGTCGGTAACACCGAGCACTAACCCGTCTTGCACCGTCATCAACAATGCGATCAGCATGATTGCCGCAGGGAATGCCGTGGTGTTTGCACCGCACCCTGCTGCCAAGAAAGTTTCCCAACATGCCATCCAGCTAGTTAACAAGGCCAGCGAAAGTGTTGGTGGCCCAGCCAATATCTGCACCACAGTTGCAAATCCATCGTTGGAAAATGCGCAAGCTTTGTTTTGCTATCCGGGGATTGGTCTGTTGGTGGTGACAGGCGGTGACGCCGTGGTGGAAGCCGCGCGTAAAGTGACCGACAAGCGCTTGATTGCCGCTGGGCCGGGGAACCCGCCTGTCGTGGTAGATGAAACGGCTGATCTGGAACGTGCTGCGATCTCTATCGTGCAGGGGGCATCATTTGATAACAATATTGTGTGCGCCACGGAGAAAGAAATCATTGCGGTCGAATCGATAGCTGATGAGCTCAAAACCTGTATGTGCCAACACGGTGCCTATGAGTTAACACCCGCTCAGGCTGAGTCCGTTGCAAGAGTGGTACTTAAAGGTTATCCGGGCGAGAGCCCATCGGCTGATCCCAAGTGGGTTGGCCGTGATGCAGCCAAAATTGCCGCAGCCGCGGATATCCAAGTTCCAGCCGATACCCGACTGTTGATCTTCGATGCAGGGAAAGATCATGTCTTTGCAACTACCGAGCAAATGATGCCGATCCTGCCGCTGATCAGGGCCAAGCATGTTGATCAAGCCATTGATTGGGCGGTGGAGCTGGAAAATGGCAATCGTCATACGGCTGCTATCCACTCGAAGAACATCGATG
This sequence comes from Photobacterium gaetbulicola Gung47, assembly GCA_000940995.1. Classification (NCBI taxonomy): domain Bacteria; kingdom Pseudomonadati; phylum Pseudomonadota; class Gammaproteobacteria; order Vibrionales; family Vibrionaceae; genus Photobacterium; species Photobacterium gaetbulicola. The sequence goes on along the minus strand of CP005974.1, from coordinate 2,536,251 downwards.
TCCTGACCCGCATGGCATTTGAAATGGACTGCAGTTTGCTCGCCAAAAACGGGCCTGCAATCGCTGCCATTGGTGCCGGTGGCGAGGGATGGACCACCATGACCATATCGACACCAACCGGGGAAGGGGTGACCAACGCATTGACCTTTACCCGTAAGCGCCGGTGTACCGCAGTCGATGCCTTCAGGATTGTCTAGCTATGACTAGTTTGCTCGAACAAGTTAACCAGCACCTTTTGCTTATCGATGAATTGGTGAACGATGAGTCACCGATTGCGGCACCAGAACAATGGTATGTCGGGATTGATTTGGGGACTGCTGATATCCAGACCGTTGTGGTGGATGGTTGCGGGATACCCATTGCGGCCTTCCTTGATTGGGCGGATGTTGTGCGCGATGGGGTGGTGGTCGATTATGTCGGTGCCTGCCGTATTGCACGTGAGCAGTTGCGCAAAGTGGAACAAAAACTTGGCGTTAGCGTTGAGCATGCCATTACTTCCTATCCGCCGGGTACTGACCCGCGTATTTCCATCAATGTGGTGGAATCTGCAGGGGTGTTGGTTAGCCATGTGATTGACGAACCCAGCAGTGTTGCCGAGCTACTTCAGATCCGACAAGGCGCGGTGATTGATGTGGGGGGCGGGACCACAGGGACTGCCATTATTGCCGGTGGTGAATTAGTGACCTCTTTGGACGAGCCATCGGGCGGCCGCCATGTCAGTTTGACCATAGCTGGCGGGCTTGGGGTCGATATGGATGAGGCCGAGCAACAAAAGCGCCGCAGCCATGAAGATCCCTTGATTGCTGCGATGGCCAAGCCGGTGATCGAAAAAATGGCCGACATTGTTGCAGGCCACATAGCTGGGTATCAGCCCAATGCTATGTACCTGACGGGCGGTGGTACCCTGATTGCGGGATTCAGTGACATTTTCCGCAAGTCATTTCCTGCTACCAAGGTGGTTGAATTCTCACGAGCCCTTTATCTAACACCATTGGCAATCGCGAGCTATGGCTTGAGGTTGGCAGGCAAGGAGTAAGCGATGAATGTGTCACAGGCTGATATTGCGTCGATAGTCCAGCAAACGCTAACTCAATTTAGGCCGCACCGCGGTTTCACTTTTCGCTCTCCGGCTGTCACTGTCACGGGTGGCCATTGCGTCAACCAGCTGGGGGAGGTGTTGAAGGAGTTGGGCGCGACCAAAGTACTTTTGGTTGCCGACAAGCAGGTTCACCAACTTGGCCTGACTGCGAGTTGTGAAGCGGCAATAGCGTTATCAGGGCTAGAGCTTACGCTATTTACCGATATTGCCGGTGAGCCGGACTCAGATTGTATTAAGGCTGGTAGCGAAACGCTTAGTCGCTGCGGTGCCGACTTTGTCCTCGGAGTGGGCGGTGGCTCGGCGCTGGATGCCGCGAAAGCCATTGCTGTGCTGGGGGACTATGCCGGAAAACTGACTGATTTTCGAGCCGGCGGTATCGCCTCACGGCGTGTCGGGCTAGGAGCGATTCCTACCACTGCAGGAACCGGTTCCGAGGTTACTGATATTACCGTGATCAAGGATTTGGCGCAGGGCATCAAAGTGCCTGTGAAGGGGCCGGCATTAGTGCCTGATATGGCGCTTATCGATCCGGCCTTGATGCTTGGCGTGCCCGCTGGGATCACTGCCGCTACGGGGATTGATGCTCTTACCCATGCTATCGAAGCGTACATCTCGCGCCACTCTAACCCGTTATCGAAAGCCTATGCCTACCACGCAATTGAGGCGATTGGTAAAGCCCTGCCGATTGCCGTGGGGTATGGCCAGGATATTGATAAACGTTATGACATGGCGGTAGCCGCGTACAAGGCTGGCCTGGCATTCAGCAATGCTGGGTTAGGGCTAACCCATGCTATCTCGCATCAGATTGGGGCACGTTATCACCTGGCCCACGGCGTGGCCAACGCTATCTTGCTGCCTTATGTCATGGCATTCAACGCGCTTAGTTGCGAAGCCGAGCTGGCTGAAGTGGCGAACGCGCTGGGGGTGGGGCGAGAATCAATGACATCGCGAGAGCGTTGCCGGGCAGCCGTGCATGCCGTACGTCAATTGGTCATGGATTTAGGCTTACCGACCTCGCTGGCCGACGTTGATATTGCCAAGCGAGATATTCCTTTGCTGGCTGAGCAGGCGATGAAGGATATCTGCCTGCAGGGAAATCCTCGCGATGTTAGCCCGGGCCAAGTAGCCAGTCTTTTACAGCAGATGCTAGCTGGCACTCTGCCGGAAGGGTATTGCTGATGGACAGGAAAGTCATTCATAGCGTCGGTATCGATATTGGTACGACGACGACGCAGGTTATTTTTTCCAACCTGACGGTGGTTAACCGAGCTCCGGCGTCGCAAGTACCCGTGTATGAGTTCATCGAACGTGAAATTGTTTATCAGAGCCCGGTGTCTTTTACGCCAATTAACCGTGAAGGCACCATTGATTCAGCTCGGCTGCAGCAGTTTATAGAGCAGCAAATCGAGTTGGCCGGCTTGGCCGAGAAGGTTGAGACCGGGGCAATCATTATTACCGGTGAAACGGCGAAGGCTCACAACGCCCGTGATGCCATTATGGCGTTGTCACAAAGGCTGGGGGACTTCGTGGTTGCGACGGCAGGGCCGAATCTTGAATCTGTTATTGCAGGGCGAGGTAGCGGCGCACAGGAGCTGGCGCAAAATAATCACCTGAAAGTGATGAATATCGACATTGGTGGCGGTACCTCCAATTATGTCGTGTTCGACTGTGGCCGGGTGTTGGAAACTGCCTGCCTCAATATTGGCGGCCGTCTGGTGGAGCTAAACGACAACGGGGATGTGGTATATGTCCACAAGCCAGCCATTGCCGTAATGCAGGATCTCTTTGGTGAGGCGTTGCATCCCCGCCAGATCACCGCCGATCATCTCAAGCGTATGGTTGAACGCATGGCCGACTTGATTGTTGAGGTAATGGAAGGGCAGCTTTCCCCCTTGGCTGTACAGTTATTGCAAACCTCGGCGCTTAGTGAACATCAGGATTTAGATGCTGTTTTCCTGAGTGGCGGTGTCGGGGAGTGTTACTACCAGTCAGATAGCCAGGGACTGGCGGCAGGTTTTGGCGACGTCGGGCCAAGCTTGGCACTCTCGCTGCTCCGTCATGGCCGGCTGGCAAATTATCCAGTGCGCCGGCCCAATCAGACACTGCGAGCCACGGTGATTGGCGCTGGTGCTTATTCGTTGACTTTATCGGGTTCGACAATCTGGCTGAACTCGGACGAGCTGCCTCTAAAGAATATCCCGGTTGTTCATCCCGCCGTGGATTGGATGCAGCCGCGGCCGTCGATATGCGATGAGATTGTCATTGCTGCCGAGAGGATGGATCTTGCCCTCGGTTGCGACCGCTACGCGATAGCCCTCGATCGCGGTATGCCAGTGCGCTACCAAGCCGTGCAGCACGTGGCAGAGGAATTGGCCCGTTTCTACCAGCAGCATGGTAATCACCAAGATCCAGCGTTGGTCATTGTCCACAACGATATCGGAAAGGCTGTAGGAATGGAGCTACAGCCCAAACTGCAACCGCAGCCCGTCAGTGTCATTGACGAAGTGATCACCCATGAAGGTGACTATATCGATATCGGCAACAGTTACTTCGGCGGGGAGATTGTGCCCTTAACTGTGAAATCTCTCGCCTTCCCGTCTTAAAAGGAGTTGTTACATGAAGTTAAAAACCCACCTGTTTGGCCAAACATACCAATTCAGGGATGTAAAAGATGTACTTGCTAAAGCTTCGGACCTTCGCTCCGGCGATATTCTGGCGGGAGTAGCGGCACAAACTGCGCAGGAGCGAGTTGCTGCTAAGCATGTATTGTCGGAAATGACGCTGAAAGATCTGCGCGAGAATCCGGTGGTCAGCTATGAGAGTGACATGATCACCCGCATCAACCAAGACAGCCTGAATCGTACCATGTTCGAGAAAATTCAGAACTGGTCGGTGAGCGAGCTGCGCGAGTATGTGTTGAGCGACGATATCAGTAATGAAGATATGCAGCGCCTTCGCAAGGGTCTTACGGCAGAAATGGTGTCGGCGGTGGGCAAGCTTTGCTCGAACGGCGACTTGATGTACGGCGCCAGCAAGATGCCAGTCATCACTAAGGCCAACGCCACTGTAGGTTTGCCGGGACACTTTAGCTGCCGTTTGCAGCCTAATGATACCCGAGACAATGTTAACTCTATCTTGGCCCAGACCTATGAAGGCTTAACCTTCGGCTGTGGTGATGCGGTGATCGGTATTAACCCTGTCACTGACAGCATTGAGAATACCACCCAGATGCTCAATGCCATTCAGGATGTGATCACCAAGTGGGATATTCCTACTCAGCCATGTGTGCTCGCCCATATCAGTACTCAAATGGAAGCCGTACGTCGTGGTGCACCGGGTGGGTTGTTGTTCCAGAGTATCGCGGGGTCGGAAAAAGGCCTGGCAGAGTTCGGCGTCAGCGTTGAGATGCTTGATGAAGCCTATGAGATCGGTAAGCAGTATTGCAATCTGGCTGGCGAGAACATGATGTACTTTGAAACCGGTCAGGGTTCGGAGCTGTCTGCAGACGCGCACCATGGTGCCGATCAGATGACGATGGAAGCGCGTTGTTATGCGCTAGCTCAGCGTTACAAGCCACACCTGGTTAATACCGTGGTTGGGTTCATCGGCCCTGAGTACCTTTATAACCACCAACAAATTATTCGTGCCGGCTTGGAAGACCATTTTATGGGCAAGCTGTCGGGTATACCTATGGGGTGTGATGCTTGTTACACCAACCATGCTGATACTGATCAGAACTCCAATGAAAACCTTGTCACCTTGCTGGCTGCCGCCGGGGTTAACTTTGTGATTGGTATGCCGCTTGGCGACGACATCATGCTGAATTATCAAACCACTTCATTCCATGATACCGCTACCGTGCGGCAGTTGCTGAAGTTGCGTCCGGCACCGGAGTTTGAAGCCTGGATGGAAACCATGGGGCTCATGGAAAATGGCCGCTTAACCCGCAAGGCGGGCGACCCATCAATCTTCTTCAAATAAGGAGTAGCAAGGAATGAACGAACAAAAGATTCAGGATATCGTCGCCACCGTGCTCGCTCAGTTAGGTGAAACAAATGTGACACCGGCAGCGGTGACTAAGGTGGTTGATGCGAAGATCTCACAACTGGGCGATAACCACGAGTCATTGCCTGATCTTGGCGAGAAGTGCTTTAAGAAGTGGAACGGTATTTCCGATGCCGCCGATAGCAAAGTGATTGATGACTTGATGTCCCAGACCGATGCCAGGGTAGGGACGGGGCGTACAGGCCCACGGCCAAGAACAACAGCATTGCTACGCTTCTTGGCTGACCATTCTCGCTCCAAGGATACGGTGATCAAAAATGTTGAGTCTTCATGGCTGCAAGAGCGCAATCTGTTGGAAGTACAGTCCTGCGCGGTGGATAAGGACCAATACCTGACTCGCCCCGATTTAGGGCGCAAACTCAACGATGATGGCAAGATGCTGATTCGAGACAACTGCAAGAAATCACCGCAGGTACAGGTTGTCCTTTCTGATGGCCTGAGTTTGGATGCGGTAACCGTGAACCATGATGAAATCCTGCCGCCATTGCTCAACGGGCTGAAGAATGCAGGCCTGGATGTTGGTACGCCTTTCTTCCTGCGATATGGCCGCGTAAAGGCACAAGATGAGATCGGCATGTTGCTGGGTGCCGAGGTTAACTTGTTGCTAATTGGTGAGCGTCCGGGGCTTGGACAATCAGAATCATTGAGCTGCTACGCCATCTATAAACCAACAGAAAACACCGTAGAGTCGGACAGAACCGTGATTTCGAACATTCACGCAGGTGGCACACCGCCGGTTGAAGCGGCGGCGGTCATCGTCGACTTGGTGAAAACCATGCTGGCGCAAAAAGCCAGTGGTATTAACTTGAAGCGCTAAGAAGGAACAAAGCATGGCAATATTAGACAAGATCCAACCTGCTGTTTTGGCAACCCGCGTGATTGCATCGGTCGATCCTGTGTATAAGGAAAAAATGGGGCTGGAACCCCACCATAACAGTATTGGGTTGATCACGGCCGATTGCGATGACGTGACCTATTGCGCGCTGGATGAAGCGACTAAGGCCGCCAATGTAGATGTCGTTTATGCCCGCTCGTTCTATGCCGGGGCTGCTCACTCATCTGGCCCAACGTCAGGTGAGGTGATTGGAATTTTGGCCGGCGCTTGTCCGGCAGACGTCATTGCTGGCCTTGAGCGTGCCAAAGCTTTTATTGAAGATGAAGCGGCATTCCAATGCGCTGACGACAATGGCGACATTGCCTTTTTCGCCCACTTGGTTTCTTCGACAGGGAGCTACTTATCAGCAGAAGCGGGGGTGGAGCAAGGAGAGGCCTTAGCTTATCTGATTGCCCCGCCGTTAGAGGCGATGTTTGCCCTTGATGCCGCATTGAAATCGGCGGATGTGCGCTTGGTCAACCTGTTTGCTCCACCGTCTGAAACCAACTTTGGTGGCGGTCATTTGGCGGGCTCGCAAGCGGCTTGCCGGGCGGCGTGCGAGGCATTTCAAGCGGCTGTGCTTGAAGTTGCCCGTAACCCAATAGCGAACTAGACGAGGTGGATGTGGAACCGTTATTGAAACTGGTTCAGCAAGCTGGGGTAGTCGGGGCCGGTGGCGCTGGCTTCCCAACTTACGTCAAGCTTGATTGCCAGGTTGACCTGGTGCTGGCCAATGGTGCCGAGTGCGAACCGCTGCTCTATAAGGATCAGGTCTTGATGCAACAGTGGGGCCATGAGCTTTGCGGCGGTATGTTGTTGGCCATGAAGCAAGTTAGGGCATCTCGTGGGGTCATCGGTATTAAGAAAAAGAATACCGACACCATTGCGGTATTAGAGTCTCTGCTGCCTGAAAATATCGAACTGCTCCTAATGGATGATGTTTATCCGGCAGGCGATGAGGTGGAGTTAGTTTACCATGCCACGGGCCTGCGGATCCCCGCGGGTGGGTTGCCAAAAGATATCGGGGTGCTGGTCAACAACATCGAATCTTTCATTAATGTTTTCCGGGCTGCTAACGGACAACCGGTGACAGAGACGATGATCTCGGTTCACGGTGAGGTCGTGGCACCGTATTCGGCATGGCTCCCTCTTGGTATGAGCTATCGAGAGGCTATTGAGCTGGCGGGTGGCATGACAGCGAAGGACTGTATTGTCGTTGAAGGTGGTCCGATGATGGGGGCGGTAACTGCAGATCTCGACAAGCCTATCACCAAGGTGTCGAGTGGTTTGCTGGTACTACCGCGAACGTCGCGTGTTGCCCGCATCAAGCTGCGAAGTGAGGCGGATCTTAGCCGTATAGGCAAAGCCGCGTGTGATCAGTGCAGCCTGTGTACCTCGATGTGTCCACGCAATTTGCTGGGATATCCGATCAAACCGCATCTTGCCATGCGCTCGCTACAAGTTTCCGCTAGCAATAATTTGAGTTATTCACTGGCTGCGCAAGCGTGTTGCGAGTGCAACCTCTGCACTATGTGGTCTTGCCCTGAGGGACTGGATCCAAGCCGGGTTTGTGCCACGACGAAAAAAGCGTTACGCGATCAGCAGCAATGGCAATCGCCAGCAGAACTTCAGGCGCAAACCACCGAGGTTCACCCATTGCGCGAATACCGTGGTGTGCCCACCAAGCGGCTGGCCAGACGGCTTGAACTCAGTGATTACATGACAAAAAAAGCTATTTTCCATGACTTTGGCATTAGGCCTGAGAAGGTGGCAATTCCATTGGCCCAGCATATCGGCCTGCCAGCCCAAGCCATTGTCAAAGAGGGCGAAATCGTAACGAAAGGGCAGATGATTGGCCAACCGGTTGAGGGTGGGTTGAGTACTGCCGTCCATGCCAGTATCTCGGGGATTGTCACTGCCGTGGGTGATTCAGTCGTAATCCAGCATCAAGCAACTGCCGAGTCGGCGGCTTTGTGCAACTAGACATAGATTGGAATAGTAAATGGTAAATGCAATTGGCTGTATTGAACTGAACTCGATAGCGCGTGGTTACTTAGTTGCTGATGCCATGCTCAAGTCGGCGAATGTTGAGATCCTGTTTAACCGGACGATTTGCCCTGGCAAATTCATGGTGATGGTCAGCGGCGATGTGGCTGCAATTAACGCCGCGGTGGATACCGGGCTGCGGGTGGGGGGCGGAGAAGTGGTTGATGATTTGATTATCGCCAATGTTCACCCTGATGTATTTCCTGCCATTGCAGGCACGCGTGTGGTTGAACACACCGCAGCATTGGGGATCGTCGAGACATTTTCGGTTGCTGCTATTGTGGAAGCTGCAGACGCTGCCGTGAAAGCTGCAAACATTGAGTTGCTGGAAGTCCATATGGCAATGGCGATTGGCGGGAAAGGTTTTGTCACTCTGACCGGTGATGTCGCAGCGGTGCAAGCTGCTGTCGAAGCGGCCGCCGATCGAATCAGAGACAAAGGGGTATTGGTTGACAAGGTCGTCATTGCACAACCCCGCAAAGAAATCTTAGAAGGAAAAGTATAAATCATCGATATACCAAGCAGTGGCATCTCTTAGTGCGGTAGTCCAAATATCACGAAAGTTGGTTGCTGTTGAAAACAGTTGTTACTGAACCGCTCGCTTTATTGTCTTTTGAGTAAATAAGGCGGGTAAGGCAAATTTACGTTCCACGTTTTAGCCGTATGCAGCTGCACAGGGCGGGCTTCTTACACCTTGAAAAAAGTAGCCATCACTTGCAACTGATGTAAATCATTATTTGGGATAAGGAAGGTACATCATGAATGACATCATTCTATACATTATGGTGGGCTTTATGGTGCTGGGGGCGATAGATAAAGTACTCGGCAACCGTTGGGGCTACGGAGAGCAATTTGATGAAGGCTTCATGGCGATGGGGGCACTCGCCTTGGCCATGGTTGGTGTGGTCAGTCTGGCACCGGTTTTGGCTAATTTGCTTAGCCCTGTAGTGGTGCCGCTCTATACCGCACTTGGCGCGGACCCGGCGATGTTTGCCGGCACGCTACTGGCTAATGATATGGGAGGGTATCCACTGGCTCAAAGCATGGCGGAAACCGAAGCGGCAGGCTTGTTTTCTGGCCTGATCCTCGGGGCGATGATGGGGCCAACATTGGTATTCACCATCCCTGTTGCGTTGGGGATCATCCAAAAGGAAGACACTCAATATCTAGCACGAGGTGTACTGATTGGGATGATCACCATTCCCGTCGGCTGTTTTGTTGGTGGTTTGGTCGCCGGTTTTGAGATGGCAATGATTTTGGGCAATTTGGTGCCTATTGTGATTGTGGCCGGACTGATTGCTGTTGGTCTGTGGCTAAAACCAGATTCGATGATCCGAGGCTTTGAAGTGTTTGGTAAAGGTGTTATTGCCGTGATTACTATCGCCTTGGCTGCGATTGTCGTCGAAACTTTGACCGGCGTGGTGTTGATCCCCGGTATGGCACCGATTTCTGACGGTATCGAAATTGTCGGAGCGATTGCCATCGTGTTAGCCGGTGCATTCCCGATGGTTCACTTTATTACCAAGCACTTGAACAAACCGCTGATCAAGCTGGGTAGTTCGATGGGCATGGGAGAAACTGCAGCGGCAGGCCTTGTTGCCACGATGGCAAACAATATTGCAATGTTCAATATCTTTAAAGATATGGATAACCGCGGGAAAGTGATTAACGTCGCCTTTGCGGTGTGTGGCTCTTTTGTATTTGGTGATCATCTTGGTTTCACCGCTGCTGTGAATAGCGACATGATTTCGGCGGTTGTAGCCGGTAAGTTGGTGGGGGGCTTTAGTGCACTGCTGCTAGCGGTTTACGTGACCCGAAACATGACAGATGAACCTGACATGATTCCTGCCAATCAGCCTTGATATATTGAGTAACGAAGTGAAAAGGGCGGCAGTAATGCCGCCCTTTTTCTATTTGCCTATTACGTATTGATAAGGTGTCTTGTCGTTACGAATAAGTGCGCTGTCTTCCCTATACTTTGGGTATCAGCCTTAGGCAATGACACTCAGAAACGGAGGTGTTATGACTGGAGCGAATAAACAGTTAGGCAGCCCAGAAAGCCACGGCGGCATTCAACCAGACAAAATGAGTATGCATGAAGGGGTAGCGGACTGGTGTGACTGCTGTGTGTGCGAGGCCGAACCCTATTGGTTGGAAGTCGCTGAGGAGATGGGAATTGATATGAGTAATTATTCTGACGGTCGATAAAACACTACCGCAGCGCGGGGCTGCGGTAGGCTGGAGAAGGTGATTAAAGTGACTCAAGCAGAGTGTTGAGCTCATCAACTAAACGTTCAGTTTTTGGGTCAAAGGCCTTCATCGCGGCATAGGTATCTGACTGAAGTTTCTCCTGCATCGCCATTAATGACTCATCGGCAAGAAGACTTTCACGTTGCTCTGCCAACTGGCGTTTGGCGGCGGCAAACTCTTTGATCAAGGCCTCGCGCTCTTCTTCGCTGGTTTCGGCGTTGCGAACTTTATCCTGGATTTCTTGGGCCTGGTTGATGAACTCATCTGGGTTGTAACCAATTTCTTTGGCTTTAGCCTGATAGGCTGTCTCGAACGCCTTGGCTTGTTCGATTAGCTCAGGGTTTGCCTGAAGAGTTTGCTGGCGAATACTGGCCAGATCACGCTGAATGGCATTAATGCGGTGCGTGACTTCTTTTTGGTTGGCAACCGTGTCGGTTGCTGCATCGCTTGCCTTTGATGCTGGGCTGAAGGCGAACAAAGTCACGAGCATCAAAGGGAGGGCATATTTCATTAGATTCAATACCGTATTGGCTTGTTGCTGGGTACGCGTTTTGCTGTTGTGCATAAATTAACCTTTATTGGTGGTTATCATTGCTATGGCTGCAATGTATAAAAGCTCCCTGAGCCGAATGTCAGTATTGTGTCATGTATGCTGGATAAGAACTGAACAAGCAGGGTGATGCATCTATTTTTGGACTATTTCATAATCAATGGCATAAAAAAGCCGGCAATCCATGTGCCGGCAAAATATGAGATAGTGTTTTTGATGGGCTGGCTAACGCCAGTCAGGTTTATTGTTCTTCGCCTTTTAGGAACGTAACGTCCAAGTGACAAAAAGCGGTGAGTACTTCAGCGGCGGCGGCGTAAAAGCCGAACGGGTCGCGTTGTTTTACTTCTGCGGCAAAGGCTGGCAGCCAATTAAGCAGCATGGTGTTGATGAAGTCTAACTGCGCCTGCATCATCGGCTCGGCCTGCTCTTCGGAGTCTTGCTGGTTGGCCATGATGATCAGGTTACCCATGAAATCCAACTCGACGGCAAGGTGGTCGGCCGGCTCGTTGAACTCTTTGCGCTGGGCAATGCCGTATTCTTCCATTAGCTTGTTCATGTCTTGCGCAGGCTTGTCATTCATCAGTCCGCTCTCGCCGACATACATCGAGGCATAGGGTAGGGCACCAGATTTGGGAGTGCTGAGAAACAGACCACAGAAATCAGCCGCCAGCTCTAACTGGGCATCTTCACGGCTTTCCAAACGGTTCAGAGCAGCACGGAATGCTTCTACGGGTTGTTTCAGTTCAGGTGTCATTGCCAGACCTGACAGGAAAGTGACCATTTCGCCACCACGGTACTGTTCGATGTCCTGCTCGGTAAGTTCACGAGCGAAGAGGGATGACATCCACCAATAAATTTCTGCGCGTTGTTCGTTGAAAGCAATAAATTCTTTCATGATCACTCCAAATCAAGGCATACGGCTAGCAAATTTAGACGTATGGAAAACATATTCAGATAGAATAAATGATGCATTTATTATACGTGAATAGGTTTTTTAAACACACTGTAATAAAAGCAAAAAACTATTCAGAGGCCGAAGCCCCTGAATAGATGTTGGCGACTATTAACTTATTCTAGATCCATTGCTGGGAACAGAGGGTTAATGTCTGTCACCGCCGTCGGGCCGTGGAAGCCGGTCACTGCTGGAACTTTACCTGTGTACTTCTCGATTTCTACCTGCGCTGAGGCTGCGATGGTTGCCTGAGCCAGTTTCGAAGAACCGATATCCTGAGTCAGTACGTTCGGATCACCGTAAGTACAGATGGTACCCGGCTTTCCGCCTTCAAGCGGGCTGTACCATGCACCTTCGTGGATACGACAAACACCGGACATGTAGTCATCGGAAACCACAGCACCCGCCAAAACTTCGCCACGGTCGTTGAATACGCGTACGATGTCACCAGACTTGATGCCACGGGCTTTAGCGTCTTCGGTACTGATGTAAACAGGTTCACGATCAGCCACCGCGTAAGTCGCGCGGTGCTCAGTCGAAGAACACAGCTGCGAGTGAAGGCGGTGTTTCGGGTGAGTACTCTGCATATTCAGAGGGAATTTCTCTGAACGAGGACCACCGTGGCTGCGCTCGGTTTTCTCAAACCACATTGGGTGGCCTTGACAGTCATCGTAGCCCATGTCGGCAATCGTCTTACAGTAGATTTCAATAAGGCCGGTTGCCGTACCTAGTGGTTCAAGATCCGGTTCTTTACGGAATGACTCGTGGCGTACCCACTCGGTACCCGCAGGGAACTCAAGGAAGCCTTCTTCTTCCCAGAACTTTTTGAAGTTCGGCATACGTACACCGATACCACGTCCTTGTAGGCGGGCACCGTTGTAGAACTGCTCAATCCACTCCATCTGTGACTTGCCTTCGGTAAAGGCTTCTTCGCGATCATAGCGACGGCATAGTTCACGGAAGATATCGAAGTCATCTTTCGCTTCATACATTGGCTCTACAACTTTAGGTAGGGCAATAATACCGGCGTTAGAGTGGTTACCGTACTGTTCGATGTCGTTACGCTCGTGCGTTGTCGTCGCTGGCAGAACGATATCGGCAAAACGACAGGTCGCCGTCCACTGGTGTTCAACTGAAACCACAGTTTCCAGTTTACGCCATACCTTGATCATCTTGTTGCGATCTTGATGGTGGTGGAACGGGTTGTTACCACAGAAGATCGCCATTTTCATTTCAGGGTATTTCACTGAATGGCCGTTCCATTCAATGGTTTTACCTGGGTTTTCGATACAGTCGACAAAACGGGCAACAGGAATAAAGTTTGAGTAACCCTTGTACGAACCGTTGTGGATTGGATCAACCCCTGTCACACCTGAGAAACCAGACATCAGTGGGCCAGCAGAAGTCACAGAGCCCGCATCGTTGTAGTGCCAGCCAAAGCCGAAGCCACCGCCAGGTAGACCGATCTGGCCTAGCATAGCAGCGACAACGACTAGCATCCACGCGTACTGTTCACCGTGCTGCATGCGCTGTAGACACCAGCCACCGATGATCTGGGTACGGCCTGAAGCCATTTGGCGAGCCAGCTCGCGGATCTGGTCGGCTTGCACGCCACAGATGTTCTCAGCCCATTCCGGTGTCTTCGCAACACCGTCTTTCTCGCCAAGCAGGTAAGGCAGGAATTTGTCGAAACCTGTGGTGTAGTCAGCCAGGAACTCTTTGTTGTACAGGTTTTCGCTGTAAAGTGTATGGGCAATAGCCAGCATCAGTGGCACGTCTGTTTGCGGGTTAACTTTAACCTGCTCGCCACCAACGAATTTCTGAGTGTCAGAAACAACTGGGTCAATGTAGATGACTTTGATGTCTTTGTTCTTAACTTTCTTAGCCAACTGCTCAAAGTAAGCGTATGGGCTGTGGTCAGGAACCAGCCAGCCTACCTGCAGGTTTTTAACCGGATCCGAACCCCAGATTACGATGGTATCAGAGTGCTCGAGCACAAGTGGCCATGAGGTTTGCTGCTCGTAAACTTCCATTGCACCAGCGACGTAAGGCAGAATCACCTGCGCAGCACCGGTTGAGTAGTCACCCATTTTAGCCAGGAATGTACCGTGCAGGCCAATAGCACGCATCATCATGGTGCCTGCAGAGTGCAGCTTACCTACTGACTGCCAACCTGTGTGGCCAGCATAGAGAGCGCTTGGGCCGTAGTTGTTCTGGACTCGTTCCATCTCATGGTAGAAGAAGTCCAATGCCTGAGACCAAGGAACACGGACAAAACGGTTGTCACCACGCTGGGTTGTATCTGACTTGTAGCCGTGCTTTAGCCAGTCAAGACGAACCATTGGGTATTTTACACGTGCCGGGTTGTATACCACTTCACGCACGCCGTTGATCATGGTTGTTGGGTGCTTGTCTTTTTCAAACGGGACGGTATCAACCCACACGCCGTTTTCGACTTTGGCCCGGAATGCCCCCCAGTGAGAACCAGATAGAACCTCACCCGTGAAGCTAGCTTTGGTTTCTGTAGCTGCCATTGCCTTACGCGGAGCCAGCAAGCTTGTGCCGACAACAGATGCAGCACTTGCTGCAACCATGCCAGAAAGGAAGCGACGGCGTGATACGCCTTTGTTTAGAATTTGAGTTGCCATTGAGCAATTCCTTAAATTTGAATTCTTTTTTGCATGGGAGGGGGAAGCCGTCTTCCCCCTCTGCTAACAGGAATTAATGTGCGCCAGCGCCGCCGGTGTCACTGCCGTGGTTCTGAAGGTATTTCAGAAGGGTGCGCTCTTCAGTTTTGCTTAGTCGGTAGTATGCGCTCATGCCGTTCAGGCTTGAGATCCAACCGTTTGCAGTAAAATGGCCTGGAGCCGGGGCTGCGTGGCAAGCGGTACACGTTGAGCCGTACATGCCTTCGGCGTAGTTCCAGATCGGCTGGATGTCATCAATCATGTCATCTTTGGTGATCCAGCCTTCAACCGAAACGTGTTGCCATACAATGTTGGTCGTTGCGTCAGTTTGCTCTTCGATGAGTTGCTCGGAAGCTTTCACATCGCCACGGATTGTTGCCTTGAATACGCGCTTGCCCATGTACTCAGTCAGCACTCGACCGCGGCCTTCTTTCTCTAACCAGCCGTCAATCTTCACTTTGAGCATATCGCCATCGCGCTCAAGCACTGTGACTTCTGATGCTGGTAGCAGGTTGCCTGAAACCGAGCTGTTTGCATCGGCAACAGCAAAGATGTTCTTTTCGCTCAGAGAGTAAAGTTTGTTAGCAACGGCACCTTGTGCATCGGCTTTCACTTGAAGCTCTTCGAAATCTTTCTGGAAGCCACCGGCCATGTTTGGCAGCTCGTGGGCGATACCTTTGTGACATTCGATACAGTTCATGTCTTCAGCTGCCGCTTTATTCATCTCGAAAGCGGCTTGTGCTGACTGCTTGGTGTGATCCATCGCATCGTACGAGTGACAGCTCTTACAGGTTTTTGAGTTCTGGCTCTTCATCCGGTCCCAAACCATGGTAGCCAGCTCGAGGCGATGCTCTTCCAGTTTCTCTGGGGTATCGATTTTCTTGGTGATGAAATGGTTGTAGACGTCTTTCCAAGCACCAAGTTTACGTTGAACCTTGCCAGGGAAGTCTTTTGGCTGGTGACAGTCAACACACTCGGCACGGACACCCGAAGCGTTTTTGAAGTGAATGCTTTGTTTGTATTCTTCGTAGTTCTGTTGCATGGTGTGGCAAGAAGTACAGAATTCGGTCGAAGAAGCGAATTCAAAACTCTTATGAACGGTCACAACGCCCGCCAAAGTGATACCAATACCAACCAAGACCAGCGCAAGAATCGAGTACTTGCTGCTAGGCTTAGTCAACATTTGCCAAAGTTTTTTCATAGTGGAAGATTCCAATTTAGAATGAATGCCTGCCGTAAACTACGGTGACGTATAAATTTTTATGGGGTAATCTTAATTCCACGATGTGAATAAGGTTAAGGGTGGCAGTGAACAGAATTTGCTGGTTTATGACAAATTGTGAATAGCGGCCTCCTGTGCTAACGTTTTAAAGAACAGTAAATAAGACATAAAGAGAAAAAAATGAGTCATCACGTACTTGTAGTTGAGGATGAAATTGTTACCCGTACCAAGCTGGTCGGGTACTTTGAAAATGAGGGATATAAAGTTAGTCAGGCCGAAAGCGGCGCACAAATGCGTGAGATCATGGCCAGCGAAAAGATCGATTTGGTCATGCTCGATATCAACCTGCCGGGTGAAGATGGCCTAATGCTGACCCGTGAGCTGAGAAGCCGCTCAGAGGTGGGGATCATCTTGGTCACCGGCCGAACAGACAGCATTGATCGGATTGTTGGTTTAGAGATGGGCGCTGATGATTACGTTACTAAGCCGTTTGAGCTGCGTGAACTGCTAGTGCGCGTGAAAAACCTGTTGTGGCGCATCTCCCTCGTCGAAAAAGCACGTGATGAAACCATGGTTGAGATGCAGGAAGACAGCATTATTCGCTTCGGTGAATGGCAGTTTGATATCAATAAGCGCGCCCTGACCCACAATGGTGTGCCTGTCAAATTGACCAAGGCTGAATATGAGTTGTTGGTGGCATTTTCTTCTCATCCGAATGTCGTTTTAAGCCGCGAGCGTATTTTGAATATGCTAAGCCATCGGGTTGAAGCGCCAAATGATCGTACTATTGATGTCTTAATCCGCCGCATGCGTTCGAAGATGGAAGTTGATCCGAAAAACCCACAGATTTTTGTTACAGTGCACGGTGAAGGTTACATGTTTGCGGGTGACTAATAATCCGGCTTATATGCATTGAACACCTGAAATATTTTGTAATAACTAGGCCGGTATCCCAGGGGGGCCGGCTTTTTTTATGCTAATTTTTCGGCGATTCTATTGATCGAGGTCAACTTTTGTTACGTGTTATTAACAGAACAAACGGCTATAAAAATATTGCGCTGACTTGTTTTTTTGCATTTGATGGTTGAAGGTTGCGAATTGGTTGTATTTGTATTGCCCGTTGTTAGAGCTTGCAATGTGCTACGGGACCATCGCGACTATCAGAAAAGACTGTTTGGTTGTAATTTGTACTGGTAATAGTTGGCTTATCAAGCGGTTAATCACCAAGTTGGCTTCTGGCGGAGGGGGAGTGATTGTTTTTAGTACAAGCTATGACGAAATGTTTCATCATCGCCTTGATTGTGGAGAAGCCAGCCTAGCCATTGCCAGGCTGGTTTCTAGTCATCAGCACGGTTAGAGCGTGACTTGCTGGTTGAGAATACTCTCGGTCAGTGTGTTGATCTTAGGGAAACTGATCAAGCTCTGTTTGGCGATGTCTTTTTGTTCTTCGAGGACGTCTTTTAAAATCTGCTCCGTAGTGAGCGGATTGGCGAGTACCACACGGAACACGGTTGTCAGCCTGCGGCCCCACGCTTGCGGTGTGATTCGGGTACGAGAGACAAATGACTTACCTGATTCACGCTGGCGTTTCTGGATGAATTTGGTCATATCGTCCAGGGCGGCCAATAACTCTTCGCGTTGCTCTGGATCTGCAAGCTTCAGTGCTTCCTGAGTACGGGCTGGTGCATAACGGTAAGTCAGCAGGCATAGCTCGGGTTCTGAGATCAGTTCAAAGTCAGAATCCTGGTTGATAAGCGATGCGAAGTACTGGGCTTTTTCGATGCTGGTATTAATCAGCATTTCATAGCCAGGGCGGCTGATGATGTTGAGGCTGGCATACAGTAACATCGCCATGCCACTTCGCGACCCTTCGAGAGTATGGCTACCTAAGTCTTTAGATCCTTTACGCAGGATATACTCTGCGTGATGCTCGATGGCGGTCATCAAGGCCGGGTTTTTGAAGATCACCATACCGGCACCCATCGGCACGTACAGTTGCTTGTGGGCATCGATAGTGACGGAGTCAGCCCGCTCGATCCCTTTTAGCAACGGCCTATAAGTATTGGACATCAGGGTCGCTCCCCCCCAGGCGGCATCGACGTGGAAATGGCAGCCATATTCCTGAGCGAGATCAGCGAGCTCTTCCAGCGGATCGATATTGCCTGTTTCGGTGGTGCCAGCGACCCCGACAATAGCAAAGGCTTTAACCTGGTTCTGTTTAAGCTCTTCGAGCTTGGCCCGCATGTCATCGACCCGAACACGGTTGTGGCCGTCGGTTTTGATAGGGATCAGGCAATCTCGGCCAAGTCCAAGGACATCGGCGGCTTTCTTGAGCGAGTAGTGACCCCGTTCAGAGACCAGTACGACAAGATCTTCATAGCCATAATGCTTCATGGCTTTGAACAAGCCTTCCTGTGCGACACCTTTAAAATCACCATCGGGTTTGAGTGCACTGTTGCGTGCTACCCACAGAGCGGTGATGTTGGCGATAGTCCCTCCTGAGCAAAATGCTCCCAGCGAATGGTTAGCACTGTGCATCCATTGCTGGTAGAAGGCATCATTCTCGCGGTAAATCAGGTTATGCAGCATTCCCAGAACCTGGCGTTCCAACGGCGTGAAGGCCTTGGAGGTCTCGATCTTCACCAAGTTTTGATTGAGGCCGATCATGATCTTGGACAACGGCATCAAGAAGTAGGGTAGGGCCGAGGTCATATGGCCAATAAACGTCGGTGCGGAGGTATGTACCGACTGGGCTACCAGTTTGTCCAAGAGGAAATGGGTATGATCAGAAACAAAGCTAGGACTCTCTGGGATATCCGCAGAGGAAAAGTCTTTTTCGATTTCTGCCAGGGGTTTCTCCCGGGCAGCAATATGCGTCTGCAAAAACACATTCAGGTTTTCTGATATCTCTTTTTCGATCCGACCTAATGTCGACTCTGGTGCTTCCGGCACTGTAAAAATGCGATGCAACGACTCTTGGGTCGCATCGGCTTTTTTGTGATCCACTACTGCCATAACGATTAATAACTTGTAACTATTTCGGCAAATTGCAGCTAATTTAATGCAATTTGCCGCTGCTGTCGAAAAAAAATTAGAATCGGTAGTTCATACCCACGGTGAATAATAAACTATCTTCATCATAAAAAGTGATGTTGGAGTTACTTTGGTTATAGCCTATCAGCGAGACTAAGTTCCAGTTTTTCCAGTCCATGGGCTCGTTGTACTGGGCTGCCAAGAAGACGCCCCAGCGGTCATCCTGCTGAGTACGCTCGAAGATTGGATTCGTTGCGTCAAACTCAACATAGTTGTAGCTTGCTGTCAGGGCAAAATTGGCCTTGTTAAAGTGGTGCACCAGACTGAGCTCAACACCATAATTATCACTGGCCATTGCACTACCTTGCGCATCGTCACGGGTATAGCGAATAGCCGAGCGCAATGCCTGAGCCCGGTTTATTGGCAAAAGGTGACTTAACTGGGCGAAGTAAATGTCAGATTGGCGGTCGAGTGACTGCTTTTGTGTATCGGTTAGCTTGGACTGGCTAGCACCGCTGTTCTCGTGGTCGATATCTTGGTTGCCACCCGCCAGTTCGAGTGAAAAATGACTACCGAGGATTTGGTTGTATTGGAATCGCACTCCTCTGATTTTACTGTCAGTTTTAGCGCGTGCCTGATCAAGCAGGTACGGGTCTTGCCAGGTTTCGGCGGTTAATAGGCCGGGGACATAACTCAGTATCAAGGTGCCGTTATCGTCCAGTTTATGTTTATACCCCAGCTCAATATGGAAGCGTCCAAATGCCAAATCCGAGCGGCTAGTACCGAAATAGAACTGCTTGTTGAGCGCATCATTGGTATAGCTGATGGTACCGAGCGGAGCGATCAAGGCATCACTTTGGGATTCGGCCTTACCGTAATCGCCAATGGCACTGTTGTTATCGGTATTGAAAGGCGATCGGCTCTCGGAATACCCCATCAGCAAGGAAATATCGGCATTAAAGCCTGCCGACCAGGGTTGAGGTGGATTGGCTTGGGCCTGGTTAGGTATGCACACCGCCGGAATGAACAGGAACAGTGCGTTAAAGTGCCGATTTATCATCTTGGATCCTTTCAATTGCAGGAATTCGGTGCAAAAAATATGCAGTGGTGATAGCTGTATATTGCACGGTATATGAATATTGACGAATATGCAATTTGAGTTGTTGGCGAACGGCCCAAACACCAGCTAAGTGGTTGGGCCTTTAGGCTATCGCTATTGGCATTCAATAGCCGCTATCGCGGTCATTTTTTCGTTGTAGGTATTTAGGGGCTTTTCAATGTTCCCTGGGTGGGTCAACAGTTCGGCGAAGGCACTGCGCAATGCGTAGTTTTGTGGGTGCGGCTTACTCTGCCTGTCATCAAAGGCCAGCTTCGCCGCCTTGCCTAGCTCTGAATCTTGCTCGGATAACGCTTTCACATCTTTCTGGCTCAGATTGAGCCAGGACTCTACGGGTAAAGACAGAGCCAATTTTTCCCTGTCGTTTGCAAGATACCAGTCAAAGGCATCACGGTTTAGTTCAAAGTGGTGTTTGCGCCCTTCGAGAAACCATTGGCCCACTTCGTCTAGGCTTGGCTCTTTTTCTACCGCTAGTTCCACAAGGTTTTCATACCAGTTGAGGGAAGCATCAATGTACTGATGGTATTTTTCACTTTCGCAGCTTGCGGGTGCTGCCAAGACGGCTGAGGGGATGAGGGCCGCTGAGAGAATTACTGCTGCTAACTTCATTTCTGTTCCTTGATTATTTGTTTTCATTGGGCTTTGTAGCTGACAATTACCTGGCGACTTAGCGCGAATATGCTGCGTTATATGTTATGTGTCGCCCTATCTAGACGATTCGATTGTAGCTATCTGATTGCAAATAGGAAAAGAATTCTTTATGAGAATGGATCATTGTTAACACATTTGCTTCATTCTTTGCGGAAAAAAAAGGAGGCATATACGCCTCCTTGTAGGTTAATTAATCAGAATTTTACGAGTGGTGCTTTTTCATCGCGACGGAAATGCAGTAAGCTGCGCCACCCCAGGTGATACCCAAACCGAAAAGCATCATAATGATTGCGCCTGTTGTCATAGCTTGGCCTCCTGTTGTGGCTGTGGTTTAGATGAAGCATTGATGATGACGGCAACAACAAACATTGCTGCTACAAGTCCCCAGCCCAATACCATCAGATCAGAGACTGCGTAACCGCCGTAACCGTCGTTGAAGGTATTGACCAGGTTGGTGCCCAGAATAACCGCCAGCATGGCGGGGCTGAGGAAGCGGATACAAATTTCAAACCACTTGCCGATGCTGAATTCAGAAATGTTATTCACATAGCTACGTATATCAGACACTTTCAGCAGCCAAGCAATCACTACCAGTTCCACAAGACAGCTTGCCAGCAAGGCAACGTTGTTAATGAAGTAGTCAACCAAGTCTAGTAACAGCAGCCCGCCATTGGTGGCGAATGCCATTGAAACAACAAAGCCCACGCCACACACCAACGAGGCGGCCACTTTTCGGCTGATATTGAGCTTATCGATGATGGCGGACGTTACCGCTTCGATAATTGAAATGTGCGAGCTAAGACCAGCAACGACCAAGGCCAAGAAGAACAATGGCCCTAAGATGAACGGCGCCGGCAATAGGTTAATTGCAGCCGGAATGGTGACAAATGCCAAGCCTACACCTGCCGAAACAACTTCGGTAATAGGTTTTGCTTGCTCTTGCGCCATGTAGCCGAGTACTCCGAAGATCAAGACCCCTGCAGTAATCGAGAATCCACAGTTGATTAGCACGGTCATAAAGGCATTGTTGTTGATATCAGACTTCTCTGGCAGGTAGCTTGAGTAAGCGATCATGATGGCGAAGCCAACGCTCAGGGTGAAGAATATTTGGCCGTAGGCAGCAGACCATACTTTTGCATCCATGATTTTGCTAAAGTCTGGCTGGAACAGGTAGTTGAGGCCGTCCAGTGCCCCTGGCAGGAATACGACACGGGCAATCAAAGCCAGTACCATGATAAAGAGTAGCGGCATCATGATTTTGCTGGCGCGTTCGATACCCCCTTTTACCCCTGTGAATATGGCAGCAAAGGTGATAGCCCAAGCAATTGTCATAGGGATGGCAATATGGCTTTGCAGGCTACCAAGCTGACTTGGGGTATTGTCACCCAGTTGCAGGTACTCGCCAAAGAAGAAGGCATTGGTATCAGTCCCCCAGCTTTGGGTGAAAGAGTAACTCAGGTAAGAAATCGCCCAGCCGATAATTGCCACATAGTAGACCGCGATAATGGCCGCGATAAATACCTGAAACCATCCTAACCACTCATATTTAACCCCAAGCTTGGAAAAAGCTCTCGGAGCGGCCCCGCGAAGTTTATGACCCAGGCTAAACTCCATAATCATAAATGGGATGCCGGCGGTGAGCATGGCAAAAAGATAGGGAACAAAAAAGGCGCCACCACCATTTTCGTAAGCCATATATGGGAATCGCCAAATGTTCCCTAGGCCGATTGCAGAGCCAACTGCAGCAAGGATGAATCCTGCGCGCGAGCCCCATTGTTCACGTTTCATACACATCTCCTTATGTACGGCAAATCACTATAGAAATAGGATTAGTCAGAGAATTATTCCAATTAATATCGATACTTAGCGTGAGAATTAAAAGGTAAGACCACGCTGATGGGACGAGATTAACTAGAGTAAATATGTAAAGCAATAGAGTGTGGTGTTGTAACTGTAAAATTGACCAGTTGTTAATTATTGGTTTTTATAGAGATGCCAGACAAGAGGAGGGGGATTGTTTTCATGCTGGTGTAAAAAACTACCAAGAGGGAAACTGCTTGGTTGGAAATATTATTTTACAAACACAATGATAATGTCTAAAAAATGGCCCTATAGTAGGGTATCAGCACGCCAGCGAAAATTTTCGCTGGCGCTAACGGGGGAGCTACTGCTTAACTAGCCGAAGAGGTTAGAACGCGTAGGTGAAGCCGAGGTTCGTCTGGAACTGGGTCAACCACTCAGAATCGACGCTGATTTTGCAGCTTTCGTTACCTTGGGGCAGGTGACAGATGGTTGTTGTATCACTTTCCATGAGGTTTGCCAGCCAGCGGCCTTCAAGAAGGACCGAGAAATTGGAAGTAAATTTATACTCGAGACCACCCAGAAAACCACCTGAGAAAACAAGATCTTGATCACTCCAGTCGGCATCGACTATGGTTGTGCCTATGCTTGCGCCAAGATAGGTATCAAAGTGCTCGAAGGTATTGAAACGCAATGAACTCTGGAAATGAACGTAGGTAAAAGAGCCGGAATTGGAAAAATTCTCGTAACCAGTCGGAAGGTGGCTAACAAATAAGCCAACTCGGCCGTTATCCAAATCGGTCTCAATAGTGATTGAGTAGTGGGGATCGTCGTCGGGAGCGATTCTTGTCCCATTGTCATCTTTTATCGAGTTCGAAAAGGTATATCCAACATACGGTGTCACATAGATAGTATTCGCCGATGCCGCCCATGATGCGGTTAACAACCCAGTAGCAGCGATCAATAAATGTCCAATTTTCATACCATTATCCATTAGCGCAAACCCAAGTATAAGTGTGACAGCTTTCTTATATTATTGCTTTTTCATTAGCCAGAATCTTGAACTCCCCCTAAAATAGGGTTAATGGTTTGTTAAGATTGCTTTCTGGGGAAGGGGATTATTATGGACTTTGATTTGAAACTAGCAATATGCACAGCAATTATTACCATGACAGTCTTGCTAGGCTTTGGTCTCGTCTCTGTAACTATGTAACATGTTAATAAACAAAAGAATAAAATTATAATTAAGGTTTAATCAAACTAAGGAAGGTATACTGTCTGCCAGGGAATCTAGTAGGATTGGTTTAGCAGTATGACAAATCACTTACCGTTTAGCTTAAAAGCGTTTGATTTACCTTCCATTAACAATTTTTCGCACCAACTGCTTAGTGCAAGAAAGAAAAAGATAGCGCTAGTTGTTCAGGGGGGAGGGCAACGTGGTATTTTTACGGCCGGCGTGTTTGATGCGTTTTTAGAAAGCGATTTCGACCCGTTTGAACTTTATATCGGCACCTCTGCTGGAGCGCTGAACCTCTCTTCTTTTATCAGCCGTCAGCCCCGTTTCGGG
Source organism: Photobacterium gaetbulicola Gung47 (assembly GCA_000940995.1). NCBI lineage: Bacteria > Pseudomonadati > Pseudomonadota > Gammaproteobacteria > Vibrionales > Vibrionaceae > Photobacterium > Photobacterium gaetbulicola. The sequence continues at coordinate 2,512,338 of CP005974.1, read as the reverse complement.
TATCAGTTCATTACCAATTTCACGACCGACACTGAATTTTTCAACTTATATAAATACCTAAGCCAACAGAAATCAATGAACCTTGACTGGGCCTTGGATGAGGTTCGTGCACAAGGGTCCATTCCGCTCGATCTTGTGACTGCCCGGGAAGTCCTTCAGCACCGGACCGCATTAGCTTGTGCCACGCGCAAGGATACCTTATGCGACATTTACATGCCTATGTATGAGAAAAACTGGTGTGAAGTGTTGCGGGCTTCATGCGCCATACCGGTGATCTACAACCAACCTGTTAATTTCGATGATTTGGAGTGGGTCGATGGCGGTGTCAGTGCCGCCGTGCCAGTGAGGGAGGCATGGCAGAGAGGGGCAGAACTTGTGGTCGTCGTCAGGACGGAACCTGTTGCCTTGCCCCAAGATGAAAGCCGTCTGTTTAATGATTGGCGTGGAAAAGTAGAAATTGCCCTGCCTGAATATATTGATCGGCTTAGCTTGAACCAATCCATTGATAAGGTGAAAGCGCTTCATGGTGAGCTTACGACCAAGTTCGAGAGTTGGAAGTTGGGGTGGCGCGAGAAAGAGCTATTACTCAAGCCTGAACAAGCTGAGGCTGATGCAGCGGAAACACCAGCGAGCAAAGGCAAGGGCTGGAGTTTACTTTCAGCAGACAATATTGAGCGTTTTCTCTCACTTACAGGCAACAGCAAGCGCCTGGAAGTCATCGATATGCTAAACCGCTACTATATCACCTATCAAGATGCACACGAGTTCATGTTGTCACCGCCTGACGGTCTGCACGTTATTCAGATTGCGCCTGAGAAAAGCTTGAAGAGTCGTGCACTACTTAGCAGCAAAGATGATCTGGAAATTGATTATCGTGAAGGCAAGCTGATAGGCCGCGAGTTTGTCTCTCATTTTGCCGATATTTTGAATGAAACCACCGCCGTGAAGCGCTAACGGGCAATAGCTTGCTTGCAGTGTGTTGAGATCAAAAAAAGGAACGCCGAAGCGTTCCTTTCCAATAACAGTGGTACCAGCTATCAAGCAAGTACTTGCTGAAGCCATGGCCAGCCCTGCTTCTTACGGCTTAGGGTGTTTTCCATCATCAGCATGCCGTCTTTAGCATAGGCATCTAGCACCTCGTTCCACTCACCTTTGTAAAGCAAGCGCGTTGTGCTGGTAGTGATATCAGTTAGCATTAGGGCAGCCATTGCCAGGCCTTCCTCGTCACAACGACGCTGAAGATCGGCTTCAAGCTCAGCAATCATATCTTCAACTTGCTCAAGAGTTGCAAGTTCGATCTGGCCTACAACAACGTTACGCTCTTTGAACGGGTACGCTTTCAGATCTTTTTCAACAAGTTCTGCAGCAGATAAACCCTGGATGTCAGTTTTAGCGATCAGTAGCTCTTTGATGAACAGGTCTAGATCTTCAACACCCGCTAGTGGAGCGAGTTCAGCAACGGCATCTTTGTCTTTTTGCGTGCAAGTTGGAGACGCAAAGCCAACAGTGTCACTCAGGATAGCCGACATCATCAGTGTGGCAAGTTCGCGAGTGATTTCTACGTTTTCCATCTTGAATAGGTTGAACATGATGGTACAAGTACAACCCACCGGCCAGATCCATGCTTCAAGCGGGTTAACTGTCATCACGTCACCTAGACGGTGGTGGTCAACAATACCTACGATTTCTGCTTCTGCGATGTCGTCAGGTGCCTGTGCCAAGTCAGTGTAGTCAACAAGCCAAACTTTCTCACCGGCAACACCTGTACACATTTCAGGCTGGTCAACACCGGCTGTCTGAAGAATGTGCTGTGTTTCACGGTTAATTTCACCTTGACGAACAGCTTTAGCTTCAACGCCACGAGCTTTAAGAAGAGCAGCACCAACAAGTGCTGAACAGATGCTATCGCTATCAGGGTTTTTGTGACCAACTACTTGAATCATGTCGTTTCCTTTACTGCGTCAATTGCTGCCTGTTAGCAGCAAGACTAATTAATTTATCCTAGCCTGTGCTGTGACAGGTGCTATAGGAATGTAACCGAGCAATTTTAGAGTTTCTGCAAAAAATAACAATTAAAGTTGCGCAAAAAGTTATCGGTTGATTAATATCACAGCTAAATTAGCTCGACGAACTCTGCAGATCTTGTTGTAAATACAGCCTAAATTCACTGAACGGCATGGGCTTGGCAAAATAGAAGCCTTGCATCAGATGAATATCGCGTTGATGCAGGTAGGCAACCTGTTCTGCTGTTTCGACACCCTCGGCGATGACTTTGAGGCCTGCGTGTTTGGCAAACAGGATGATTGAGTCAAGTATGTTGGACTTAACATCATTGGTGCCGATAGTGTCGATAAACATCTTATCGATCTTCAATGTATCGATTGGCAGGTTTTGTAGGTAGCTAAACCCACCATAACCGGTACCAGCGTCATCTAGCTTGATCGAAATGCCAAAGTCTGTCAGCTGCTGGATAATGCTCTTGGCTTTCGCCAGGTTCTTAAATGGGATTCGCTCTGTTACCTCGAATGCCAGCCTGTGGGCAGGGACATTGCGCTGTTTGAGCAAGTTGATTGTCGTATGGAGAAACTCGTCGTCCTCCAGTTGTTGCGGGGTGACATTAATACTGACGTAAAACCCCTTGTTGACAAAGAACTCGTCCTGGAATTGGTCAATCACTTGCTCAAGCATATATTGCGTCAGTAGCTTGATTTGACCATTGTGTTCAGCGATGGGGATAAATTGATTAGGAGAAATAAGCTCCCCGTCTGCGCGTTGCCAACGTATCAACACTTCGCAGCAGGCCATCGAATCGGTACGGGTATCGATAATCGGTTGATAGAAAGGGACAAACTCCTTTTTGAGCAGGCCGAAGGATATCATTTCCTTCAACGTCCGTTCGGGGGTTCGGTACAGCCCGATCATCAAACTAACAGACAGCAACATAAAAAACAGCAGTAACTGGGTAAGGAACAGGTCATGCTCTGTCACATAGTCGATCCCTTGCTCAGTGGCATAGACATTTATGGCATAGTTCGGGCCAAAGGGTTGGCTGGCAATAGGAAAGTATTGTTCATTGCCCTGCATCGGATACACCTGAATTTCTTCGCCGCCACGGCTAAAGGTGATGGCGGTGCAGCTTGAGCAAACCTCACTGCGGGTGAAAACATTTTGCACTGGCTCGGTAATGAGGATCAGGCTGGCTTCTTGAAGCCGGTAGTGGACCTTCAGGCGATGGTTGTGATAAGGAGCGATGTCATAGCTAAAATCGACAGTTTCGTGCAAGATAACTTCGACAGGATTATCAAAGTGTTTTATCAACGGCACATTGTTGCCATATACCGAGCAATGGCCCTCTGCTGTCTGGAGCTCCAGCAGCTGGATACCCGTCGACTGCTCGATAGTTTCGCGCAGTAAGGCGATATCGTGCGGTGTGCAGGTAAAGTTGAGCTCGCCTATCAACGCTTGTAATTCATGCCCTACATTCAGATATCTTTCCTGATAGAACTTATGGATGTTTTCGAGTCGCTTCTCAACTTCACTTTTGAACAGGTAGTGGCGGATGGGCTGCGAACAAAAAGCAATAGCCACTGCCCCCATTAGAAAGAACAGGAAAGGAAAGCGCCAGCGTAGCCAAAGAGTCATGTTCATCGAAGCGTTAACGAGTTGCTCAAAAAGGGCGCTATTGAAACATAACTTTTTTGGATATAACAGGGGAAATGCATTGGCAGGGTAAAAAAAGTGCTTCTATTTACTTTGACGCTCTGCTACCGCATTTCAATTGGTGGACTGCTGAGATTTACCTTTATATTGGTGTATTAAAGATGTATATATAATACTTCTTTGTGGGGGTGTTTCATGATATTACGTTTTTTCCCGATAATCCTGAGTTTTTGGTTACTTGGCGCACATTTCTTGCGTTACGGAGCATGGATTCCGTGCTTGTTGCTACTCGTTTACCCTATCCTGTTAGGTATTCGCCATCGGTGGATACCTTATATGATGTCGATCAGTTTGAGTCTCGTAGCGCTGAAGTGGCTGCATGTGACGTACACTATGATCACTGTCAGGCTGATGATGGGAGATGACTGGCTGCGGATGTTGGTGATCATGGCGGCGGTAGTCTGCTTTACGCTAATGTCGATGTGTCTTTTCCAGGGACAAAAACTCAAAGCTTACTATCGTGCCTGCAGCGCCTAAGCCACAGAAAACCTGTGGTTTTATCACTGCCTTTGTTATGTTATAACATTTCCTTGGAGGGGTGGTTAATATTGCTCTGATAAGCAGCAACCTATACCTTTACGCTGTTTTAGTGCAATAATTTTAGATATCATTACCAATTATACCCAAGTCGCTTCAAGTCACCTGTTTGAGTTGGTCCCTTGAAGTCATTTGGGTATATCTACCCGAGTAAAAGAGTAATACCCTAGCGACAGCTGTACTTGCGAGTATCAACGGCTGGGTGTTGTGTAGAGAATAGTCAGTCAAACAGTATGCCTGTAGCCTTTGCCGTTAGGTTTGTATCGATTGGATTGCCGCTACTGTTTTGGCTGTAGAAGTACTTAGGAACAACATGGTTAAAGTAAGGGCCCGAGTGCCTTTTAAAGTCGGTAAAAGAAGTGATATTCCTGCTGAACTGCTTTCCTTCCGAGGACTAGAGTCAGGCAAAGAACATGTTGCTGTGATTTTCCAAAATGCCGATCAGCGTTCAATACCGCCACTTGTGCGTATGCATTCTGAGTGTCTAACGGGTGATGTTTTCCACTCTTCGCGTTGTGATTGTGGTGAACAGCTGGATGAAACCATTGAAAAGATGGGCGAGCAGGGCGGGGTACTGCTGTATTTGCGCCAAGAAGGTCGCGGGATTGGTCTTTATAATAAGATCGATGCTTATGAACTGCAAAGCCAGGGAATGAATACTTACGAGGCGAATAATCACCTCGGTTTTGGTGATGATCTGCGTGATTTCTCTGAGGCGGCCCACATGCTTGCGGCACTGGGCTTAAAAGAAATTCGCTTGATCACCAATAATCCGAAAAAAATCCGCGAGCTCGAAGCTCTCGGTATTGTGATTACAGAAGTGGTGGGTACTAAAGCACACCTTAAAGACGGTAATGAGAATTACCTGAAAACCAAAGCGGCTCACGGTAAGCACAGATTTCACTTTGATTAATCATTGATGCTTCTTCTACTAAACCCTGCTCCGGCAGGGTTTTTTTTGTCCTGAACTTGCTTGTTTATTCACGTATTACAAAGTGTGGGATCAGCTGATTGTTGGCGGTGCGAAAAGAAGCATGCCAAACACCCTAATTAAGCATTAATTTTTCTAATGCGATTGATAATAAACAATCGTGCTTCAACTGACCCTAACTGCTTGCCATGATTAGTGTTCAGCTATACTATCTCGTTCATCACATCAGGTGTTGAATCTAATCTATCTCAACGCCTAGAGCTTTTATATCGCGTCAGCTCCAAAAAATAGCATTAAATTTTATTTGTTAATGAAATTCATCAAAGATGACGCAGTTTCTCAAAATATTATTCTGTAATGAGGATATTGGCTGTGAAACAGCAATTACCTTCTTCTAGCATGGCAAGATTGTTATTTCTAATAATCATTCTTGCGGCTGTAGGGCAAATGACCCAAACAATGTATGTGCCATCGATCCCGGCAATGTCGGATTTTTTCTCAGTAAAGTCGGCATATTTACAGGCAGTGATGGCGGCGTATCTCATTCCTTATGGCATGTCGCAGTTTATCTATGGACCTTTGTCTGACAGAGTTGGACGACGTCCAGTGATCATTGCGGGCATGGCAATTTTTATTGTCGGTTCAATGGCGGCGTTGTTTGCACCGAGCTTTGAGTGGTTCCTTGTTGCTACATTTGTTCAGGGGATGGGCACCGGTTGTAGTGGTGCCATGTGCCGAACTGTTACCCGAGATTGCTTTGACGGTGAACAGCTGCACCGGGCCAATAGTCTAGTCAGCATGGGGGTGATCTTTTCACCGCTTATTGCACCGGTGTTGGGGGGATACCTCTCGTCAGTATTCGATTGGCAGGCGAGCTACTGGTTCCTGTTGGTTTTCGGCGCCCTGGTCACGGTTGCGATGATGTTCATGTTTACCGAGACCCTGCCGAAAGAAAACCGCCGCAATGAGCGAGTGTGGGTAAGCTATCGCTATGTGCTGGGTAACCGCCGGTTCCAAGGGTATGTACTCTGTCTGATTGCGACATTCGCCGGTATTGCTGTATTCGAAGCAGCTGCAGGTGTGCTACTGGGTAGCGTACTTAAATTGGATCCGAAAACGGTGAGCCTGTTGTTTATTCTACCGTTGCCGGGTTACCTTGCGGGTTCATGGTTGTCGGCAGTGCTAGCCAAACAGATTGGTAATAGCCGTGTCATGTTCCTGGGGATGTTGGCAATTATTGCTGGCGCATTGGCAATCTTCATTCCGGGTATGGCTGGCCTAGTCACAGTTAGCTCATTGATTGGCGGTGCGTTTGTGTATTTCATTGGGGCAGGGATACTCTTTCCTGCGGCAACGACCGCTGCGATCCAGCCTTTTCCCCACCATGCCGGTACGGCAGGGGCTGTGCTGGGGGGATTACAGAACCTTGGTGCGGGCTTGGCGACGTTGGCTGCCTCTATGATGCGAGCCGAAGATCAGTACAGCTTGGGGGCGGTGATGACGGTCATGGCTATCTTGGTGGTACTGAGCTTGTTGTGGGTCCGTCACAGTAGCCGTCATGACACCCCTGTTTTGGTGTAAGTAAACCGAGACAAGCACTTGAGAAAAAGGCGGAGCCCCTTACGAGGCTCCGCCTTTTTGTATTTCGCGACGATTTGTCTTTAGTCACGTTTCCACAGAATGTGGCAGAATTTGTTGTCAGGATCACGGCTCACAAGAAGGCGGGCGAAGACATCGTCTAACTCGTCGCTTTCTTCATTTACCAGCCCCACACGCACTTCAGCATATACTTCTTTGTCAACGTCAAAGCCAACGTGCTCTGCCCAGTCATCTTTGGTCTCAACGAGTTCGGCAGCACCACGCTCGTCGAATTGCATGGTGAACAGCAAGACGTCGGCTGGCTCGAGGTTATCAGACGCCATCTCAAGGAAGATGTCGTAAGCGGCATCGATAACATCGTCATAAGAAATTAGGTTTGGTGTGTCCATGAACTCTATCTGTAATTTGTAAATTGAATTTGCAGTATACCCAAGCGACTTGACGGTGCAAGTGCCCGCCGTAGACCGAAGTGACGGCAAAATAAAAAAGGGGAAGCCTAAAGCTTCCCCTTGTCGCTATATCGGTGCGGATTAATCAGCACGGCTCATGAACTTACGTTCTTGAACGTTGACCTTCACTTTCTCGCCTGTAGAGATGTACTCAGGAACTTGTACGGTTAGACCTGTCGCAAAGCGAGCAGGCTTGGTACGAGCCGAGGCTGAAGCCCCCTTGATTGATGGGTCTGTTTCCTCGATAACCAGTTCAACCGCTGAAGGCAGTTCAAGGCCTGCGGCTTTGTCATTAACCAAAATGACATGCAAGCCCTGGGTGTCTTCGGTAATGAACAGCATCTCATCAGCAATCTCTTCGGCGCTGAAGGTGTACTGATCGAAGTTTTCGGTATCCATGAAGATGATGTTCTCACCCTCAGCGTATGAATAAGCGACTGGGTGCTTAGTCATCTCAACAGTGTCTACCACATCATCAGCCTTTAGGCGTTCGTCGACACGATGGCCTGTAGCCAGATCGGTACAACGCATTTTGTAGATTTTTGTACCGCCACGGCCGCCAGGTGTTGTTACTTCAATGTCTTTGACCAACAGCGTTTTACCGCCGTTTACAATGACAAAACCTTTCTTAATTTCACTAGCTCTTGGCATGGACTATATCTTTCTGTTGGTAAAAACCGAAAATTACCACGGTTACGGCTGAACACCAACAATTTCCTGAGCCGATAGACCAACTTCTTCAGGAAGTGTCGAGTGTATTTTGAATTTAGCCAAAAAACGTACGAAAGGCATAGGTTTAGCGTAGTAAAAACCTTGGCAGCTTTGGATGCCCAGAGCTTTGACATGCTCGGACTGTTCAACCGTTTCAACCCCTTCTGCAATCAAATTGCAATTGAGATTGTGGCCAATTTGGGCAATATTGCCCAGAATCGACTTGGTCACAGAGTCTGTCGCAGAGGCGGCAACGAACGCGCGGTCTATCTTAATGATGTCAAAACTGAGTGCTTGCAGAGTAGAGAGCCCGGCATATCCTGTCCCAAAGTCATCCAGCGCCCACTTTATTCCTTGATCCCGTAGCGCCTGCATACCACTTTGTAGCAGTGAGACATCCGTGTTGGAAAAGTTTTCTCGCTCAGAAAACTCCATAACGATTCCACTTTGCAACAGAGGGTGGCGCTCAATGATTGCCGTAATGGCTTGGACAAAGTGTGGCGAGGCAATCATCGACGCGGTCACATTGATCGATAAATAAAACGGTTTATCGATGGCTAACATTGATTTCTTGTCCTGTGCCGCTTGCTCGAAAAGTTGCAAGGTGATCTCGTTTATTTGTCCGGATTGCTCTGCTGCCGGGATAAACTCAGCAGGCATGACTGTTTGTTTTTTCGGGTGCAGCCATCTGACCAGCAACTCAGCGCCAATCCATTGTCCGGAGATGGCAGAGACAATAGGCTGGTATTCGGCATAAAACTCCCGGTTATAGATCCCTCTCTGGATTTCGGTATATAGCGGAACCCGTTTAAAGAAAAAGTAGTGTGCAAGAATACACACACCAATGGCATTGGCAAGAATTAATAAAATCCCCGTCGGTAGAAAAGTGACGATAAGACTGAATAATAATGCCTTGGTATATCCAACCGAGATCCCGATAGGGAATTCTGTAGACTCTTCATATGCTTTGTAAAATATTGAATCAGAGCTATTTATATCGTTAATATTGGATAAGTACTTGCGCTTGTTGTTATACAAGTAGGCATAAACATTATGGTGGCTGGCAATTTCTTTTAGCCATAACTCGAGGACGTGTTTATCAAAATGAATTTGATACCAGCCAGACTCTATATATACCATAAAGAAAATGGCTGTTTTTTCATTTTTCTTGTCGTAAATCTGATAGATAGCATATTTCTCCCCGGCGGGAAGCTTTTCAATCTCGAAGTCAGCAACCTCCTCCTTGGTTAGGGTTGCACTGCGGTCGCTACAGATGGTGGAATTGTTTCGGATGAAAATAACCTCTTTAATAACACTATAGTTTAATGTCATTGTTTCGAGGGCATTGCGGCTCTCTTCGCTGCAGTCGGGATATAATTGTGCCGTTACAGATAATTGGCTTTCAAAAGCAATTAAATCAGCGGTAATGGATGACAGCAATACTTTAGCCGTGTCTTCTGACTTTTCTAGCGCATAGGCATTAACGTAGGCAAAGAAGGTAACTAAGCCTATGATTATCATACAAACAAAAATAAAAAATTGATTCTTTATATTCATTATGTTGAGTCGAAGTCAAAAAGTACGCGAATACTATAATAGTTTCATGTTTAATTACATTGAAATGTGCAAAATTGTACACATTTCAATGCTTGGTCATTTTGTTGTCGCAAAGTGTCTAGCGACTGACAATAATCTGTCATTTGCTGCGTGATTATTGTTCAGTTGGTGTTGGGGATAGATAATGATGGATGGCGTTTTGGTATAATTTCAACGCCAGAAGAAATTAAGAGGAATATCTGTGACTAAAGCTTTACCTGCTTTGGATTGCCCTGCGGCCTTTCAGCCTGAGTTCGCTAAGATTATTGACCAATTGGTCTTCCAGCTTAGTCGAAGTATTACGGCAGTGCACAGTGTGTATGTTGCCGGTAGTGTTGTAAGAAAGCAGGCGGTAGCAGGTCGTTCGGATCTCAATGTGACTTTGGTTGTGGCTGAGTCCTTGACTGTGTCGGAGCATGCAATACTTAGCAGCATAGTCAGTCGAGTTGAGCAACAGTGGCCACAAATCACCGCCGTACAGCTCACCGTGTTGACCAAAGATGAGGTGCTTGATATCTCAACAATTTTCAAGTGGGGGTTTTGGCTGAAACACTGTTGTGTCTGTGTGTTTGGCGACGATCTTTCCAGCCGGTTTGGTTGCTTTGAGCCTAGCTGGGAGATCGGTAGATCGATGAATGATGATCTGCCTTTACAGCTCGACGAGTACCGCCGAAAAATAATGGCAACAAGGGTGGTGTCCCACTATTTGTCTTTCTGCCGTGATGTTGCAAAAAAAATGATTTGGTCCTGTTATTCGCTGGTTTTCCACCGCTCTGGAAAGCTGGCTTTATCGCTTGAGCAAGCGGCCGAGCTATTTCTTTCTTTTTACCCGCAACATGGGGTGGCGATTGAGCGGCTGTTTCTTCTTGTCTCCGGTACGCAAGTACCGAAAAAAGCGGTGTTGTTCATGATCAATGACTTTGGTCAGTGGATTGTTGCTGAATTTGGTAAGATTGAACGTAAGATTGGTTAAGCCTGGCAAATTAACGAGGTGTTTTTGCAAACTCAGTCAAAAGGCTTTGTACTAACAAGGCAGAGCCGTGATGTTCGCGGCCAAACGGAGATTGTGCTTTGGGTAAGCACCGACACTGGCCCTGTCCGTTTAGTGATCAGCAATGATAAACCGGTGAGCTTTGTTCGTCAGCAAGATCAAGCACCGGCCCAGGCTGAACTTCATAAGGCAGGCATACGGGTTGATTGGAAACCGCTGCCATTAAAAAACTTTCAGCATGAAGCCATGTCGGCTTGTTATTCTCACTCTATTAAAGACAGCCTGCAGTTACCTCAGATCCTTTCTGCGGTCGGCATTGAGGCCTTTGAGTCTGATATTCGCTTGGCCGATCGCTTTCTGATGGAGCGCTTTATTTGTGGCGGTATCGCCTTTACCGGTGAACGTACAGCGAAAGCAGGCTTTGATGAGTATCATCAGGTCAAAGCGAAAGCGGCGGAGTACAAACCCCAGCTATTAGTCGTTTCACTGGATATCGAGTGCTCCGAGAAAGGGGTGTTGTATTCGGTTGGTTTACATTGCGAAAAAGATAGCCGGGTGATCATGGTGGGCGATGCCTCGTGTGACGAGAATGATCATGAATGGATCCAGTGGGTAGAGTCCGAGAAGGCTTTGCTGCTCGCCCTTGAAGCCTGGTTTCTCGAATACGATCCCGACATTATTATTGGCTGGAATGTCATTGATTTTGATTTTCGTCTGCTGCTCAAGCGGGCAGAGTGGAATGCGATAACCCTGCGTATGGGTAGGGGAAAGCAGCCCCCTCACTGGCGCCAATCCACCCAGAACCCGAATCAAGGCTTTATTACCGTACCCGGTCGCGTTGTTTTGGATGGTATCGACACCCTGAAGACCGCCACCTACAACTTCCGCTCCTGGTCCTTGGAGTCAGTGTCGCGTGAATTGCTGGGGGAAGGCAAAGAGATCAACAATGTCCATGATCGGATGGCGGAAATCAACCAGATGTTTCGTCAGGATAAAGTCTCGTTAGCCAAGTACAACTTACAAGACTGCAAGCTGGTATCACGCATTTTTGACCATACCCACCTGCTCGACTTTGCTATTGAGCGAAGTTGCCTGACTGGGGTAGAGCTGGACAGGGTCGGTGGGTCGGTGGCTGCGTTTACCAACCTCTATTTGCCTCAGCTTCATCGTGCAGGTTATGTGGCTCCGAGTTTGGATAGTGAAAACTGGATAGCGAGCCCGGGCGGCTATGTGATGGACTCTAAGCCCGGTTTGTACGAATCGGTGCTGGTGCTGGACTTTAAGTCGCTATATCCGTCGATAATTCGAACTTTTCGCATTGATCCGCTCGGATTGGTAGAAGGCTTGCTGCTCGAAGAAGGCAGGCAGGATAACCAAGCCATTGCCGGATTTCGTGGTGGGCGCTTTCACCGTACCAAGCATTTTTTACCGAAAATGATCGAGTCATTGTGGGCGGCGAGGGATCAAGCCAAGCGAGAGGGCGAAAAGGCCTTTTCTCAGGCCATCAAGATTATCATGAACTCGTTTTACGGCGTTTTGGGTTCGTCGGGCTGCCGTTTCTTCGATCATCGCTTGGCCTCGTCCATTACCATGCGTGGCCACGAGATCATGAAAACCACCCGCGAACTGATAGAAAACAGGGGCTACGAGGTGATTTACGGAGATACCGACTCGACCTTTGTTTCGCTCAAGCACGCCCATTCTGCTGAGAAAGCGGATGAAATAGGCCGCGAACTGGTGGGCTATATCAACCAGTGGTGGAGTCAACACTTGCTGAGTGAATATAAGGTCGAATCGGCGCTAGAGTTGGAATATGAAACGCATTACCACAAGTTTTTGATGCCGACGATCCGTGGTCAGGAAACGGGGAGCAAAAAGCGCTATGCCGGTCTGGTGATTAACAATGGCCAAGAGGAAATGGTCTACAAAGGGTTGGAAACCGTCCGTACCGACTGGACCCGCTTGGCCCAAATTTTCCAGCAATCGCTCTATCACCGTGTGTTTCATGATGAAGAAGTGGAAGAGTACGTCAGGCAGTACGTGGAAGAAACCCGGGCTGGTAAACACGATAATGCATTGGTTTATCGCAAGCGGTTACGGCGTAACCTGTCGGAGTACCAGAAAAATGTTCCCCCTCATGTCAGGGCTGCGCGGATGGCCGATGAGGTGAACCAGCGTCAGGGCCGTCCACTGCAATACCAAAGCGGTGGTTGGATTGAATATGTGATTACCATCAATGGCCCGGAGCCTGTCGAAGCACAGCAAAGCCCAATTGATTACGAACATTACATCGATAAGCAACTAAGGCCTGTCGCTGACGGTATTTTACCTTTTATTGGCAAGCACTTTGATGATATTACTGCACCGCAGTTGGGACTATTTTAGATTTACAGCAAGGATAGAGCACATGTTTGACACCCGTTTCAGCGCACAGATCCAAGAGCGTATCGATCAGAAAACCAAGCCATTGGGGGCTCTGGGGCAGTTGGAGAAGCTCGCTCACCAGTTAGCGCTTATCCAAAGCCAGGGCAAAGCGGATGCGTTGGTTGAAATTACGCTAGAAAAGCCGACGGTTCTGGTGTTTGCCGGCGATCATGGCATTGCGGAGGAAGGGGTGAGTATCGCCCCGAGTGCTGTCACCCAGCAAATGGTGTTGAACTTTTTGGCTGGTGGTGCGGCGGTCAATTGTTTTTGCCGTGCCAATGAGGTGGCAATAAAGGTGATCGACTGTGGCATCTTGCTACCTGTTGAGTTGGGATCTCCGCTATTGATTCAGCGCCGGCTTGGGGAAAGGACGGGTAATTTGGCCACTGAGCCAGCGATGACGCAGCAGCAAGTACAGGAAGGAATAGTGTGGGGGCAAAACCTAGTCGAGGATGTGATCAATCAGGGTTGCAACCTGGTTATGTTTGGGGAAATGGGCATCGGTAATACCAGCAGCGCATCGGCGCTATTAGCCGCGGTTACCGGTGAGCCTGCAGAACGCTGTGTTGGTTTTGGTACCGGCGTAACAACAGGGCAACTGGAAAAGAAAAAGCGCTTGGTCAGCCAGGGCGTCGCTCGATGCGACTCGTCGCAGCCGCTTGATCTCCTCGCTGAGCTGGGGGGCTTTGAAATCGTGCAAATGGTCGGTGGTTTCCTCGCCGCGGCAAAGCATCGTACCCCTGTACTGGTTGACGGCTTCATCGTGACGGTGGCAGCATTAGTGGCTACAAAGATTGATCCCAATTGCCGTGATTATTTGATTTTTGCCCACCAATCCCATGAGTCGGGGCATCGTATTGCGCTTGAGCATCTAGATGCAGAGCCGCTGCTTGATCTGTCTCTTCGGCTAGGGGAGGGGACTGGAGCGGTATTAGCGGTGCCGCTGCTTCGGGCTGCTGCCGAGTTTTACAACAACATGGCCAGTTTTACTGAAGCCGGGGTAACGGTATAGCACAAACAAAAAACCGCATATTGATGCGGTTTTTTTATGCTTGTACTTGGTGAACGCTGGGATCAGCTGAAGTATTCAACACTAGAAACAGAAGACTTCATGGCGTGGATAGGATCAAACTTGATCGCGCCTCGGTTCGGGGTGCAGATCTTATACATGTCGTCACATTCAAAAATAGCCAGAACAGTCTCATCCGTTCTGAACACGTCGGGAAGCGGCTTACCGATTTCACAAGAACATTCAGCCCCTTCATGTTGCCAAACAAGCTTGTAAACGCGTTGGTCTTGCTCTGGTGCTGAAACGTGGTTGGCAATCGAGTTGAATACTGCTTCTGCTTGCTGCGGGCTAGTTGCCGATGGTACAAAGAAATCCATGGTTCCCTCCTGGTTGAACAGCAGTCGTGGAAAAGAGTGGTGACTGCAAATAATGTGATGTTATCGATCCGGATAACCACAAAAGACTAGCAAAATTATTATCAAAAGTACAAGCCATTGAATGACTATTCATTATTGGTGGGAAATCTCGCTGGTTTGCTATTTGGTCGCTTGGCCATCAATTTGGGAAAATGAGTACAAGGGATTATTATCATTAATAGATAGTGTTTGTCAGCGATGGGAAGAGGATGGAACAATTAGACTTTTTTACCATTCCCAGTCCATGTGTCGGGGTCTGTCAGGCCAATAACCGCGGTTATTGCAAAGGTTGCTTTCGCAGCAGGGATGAACGGTTTTATTGGCAGCAACTGACCAATGAACAAAAGCGCAATGTGATCAGACTTTGTAAGCAGCGTTACCGAAGGGTAATGCGTGCTAAAGCCCAGCAAAATCGTCAAGACGATCGCGGTTCAGGTGCATCGCCGCAGCAGGAGTTGTTTTAGGTGACTTTCTCCCAGTTTGTTGAGTTTTGCTAACGCGCTGTGTCATATCCAATAATCCTCCAGATACAAAAAAAGCGCCATAAAGGCGCTTTATTTCATTGAGTATGAATCAAATGCGATTAAACGCGTTTGAAGTCCATGTGCTCAACTTTTGGCTTGAACGCGTGACGCTGGATGTCTTGAGGCTTAACAGCAACTTCTTGACCGTCGATCACTAGAACGATACCTTCGTAGAACTCAGGCTTGTCCATCTGGTTGATCACTTCATCGTGGTTTAGCTCGATAGATACTGGAGCTGCTTCACCACCGTAAACGATTGCTGGGAATTTACCTGCGTGACGTAGGCGGCGGCTCGCACCTTTACCTAGGTCAGTACGTACTACTGCTTCAAATTTCATCTTAAATACTCTTTCAATTAAATTCACTGAGTAATGCGACCTTACTCAATGTCGTAAAAACGAGCGCGAATATTAGCAGCGTTCCAATCAAGCGGCAAGTGAAAAAACACAGCTTTCAATCAATGACTTAAAAATTAGGCAATTAGCCTGAAAAGACGCTGCCTTGCTTATAAGTCAGACATGAATGATAAAGCATCGTTTTAATGATAAAAAGCAATATGGTGAGACTGAGAAGCAACCCTAGGAAAAATTTATATGATAATGATAGTAATTATCGTTTGTATTTGTAATAATCCCTGCCAGTTTCATTACCACCTAGAAAATAATAAGCAGGGAATATGAGTTATAAGCTTACTTTAGTGGCAAGTTCAGTGGTTCTTGCGCTTTCACCTTCTCTTCATGCTCAAGATGACTTTTCCGTTTTTGATGAGGTCGTGGTTTCTGGTACGCGTTCAGAACAAAGCATCAAAAATATTCCATCATCAGTATCTAAGGTCTCTTCCGAGGATATCGAGCAGAATTTGTCAACGGACATTAAGCAGGCGTTGAAATATGAGCCTGGTGTCCAGGTCAACGGCCAGGGCCGCTTTGGCATGGAGGATTTTACTGTCCGGGGGATGAGCGGTAGTCGAGTGAAGGTGTTAGTCGATGGGGTCGAGCAACCGTCCTCTTACAACCCTGGAGCGGATGTAATGCGCAAAAACGCCAATACCTTTGAAGTTGATACGCTCACGGCGATAGAGGTGAACAAAGGCCCGACCTCGACACTTTATGGTAGTGATGCCCTCGGCGGCACCGTGCTGATGCGTACCAAGAATCCAGAGGATTTACTCGGGGCGGGTGATGATACCCATGTTGGTTTGAAAACGGGCTATGCCAGCGCGAATGACGAGTACAAAGCAACGGTTGAAGTAGCCAATCGTACCGGCGACCTCGACACCATGCTGATTTATACCTACCGCGACGGTAATGAAACTGAAACCCATGGTGATGGTGCTGATATTCTTGGTCCTGAGCGTGGGGCTGCCGATCCATACAAGATTGAATCTCACAATATATTGGCGAAGGTGTTTTACCAAATCAACGCTGCCCACCGTATCGGCGTGACTGGCGAGTATTACACTCGTGATGCAAAAGGCGATATTTTATCTGGCGAAGGCCGTGACGGTGGCATGCCGGGTTATATCTACACCAATGTTCATGGTAAGGATAAAGACAATCGCTACCGTTTAGGTTTTGAACATGAGTGGCAGGCTGATTTTACCGCTTTCGAAACGCTTGGGTGGAGCCTGAACTGGACGGAAAGTGAGTCCGAGCACAATAGCTTCGATCATACAGAGGCAAAGGGTAACCGAAATCGCGCCCGTTCTGGTAAGGACGAAAGCCTGCAGTTTGATTTGCAGATGCAAAAAGCGATTGAGCTAGCAACGAGTCGCCATGAGTTCACTTACGGAGCGACAGCCTCAAATGACAAGTTCAAGTTGTCCTACACTGACTACAACTTGGATACCGGTGTGAGCACACCGGGAAGTGAAGAAGTACCAAGCTCCGAATCAGAACAGCGCGCGGTGTTCGTTCAAGACCAAATGTTCTTTATGGACGACCGCATGGTTGTGACTGCAGGCCTGCGTTACGACGACTACAAAGCGACACCGGATAGTTCATCGGGTCTAGAGCAGCATAACAGTGATGCTCTAACATCGCGCTTGGGCGCAGTTTATCACTGGAATAACAATCTGAGCACTTACGCCCAGTACAGCGAGGGCTTTCGCTCGCCAACTATCTACGAAATGTATTATGACAAAGATAATTCGATGTTTGGCTATCGGATCGAGGCAAACCCAGATCTGAAACCGGAAGAGAGCCAGTCCTATGAAGTTGGTATCCGTGCCAATAATCATCTGGGCTCTGTAGAGTTGGCTGTTTTCTACAACGACTACAAAAACTTTATTTCGAGCAAAACAACGATGGATGGCAGTGTTGAAGTTACCCGTAATGAAAATATCGGCAAAGCGCGCATCTACGGTTCGGAATTTAAAGGTAGCTTATGGCTAGATGAGGCCTTTGGTGCGCCGATGGGCTCCTATGCCCGTTTGTCGATGGCATACCTTGACGGTGAAGATCGTGAGACTGGCAACACGCTGGATACTATCGCGCCATTTACCACGGTTGTAGGCGTTGGTTATGACGCACCATCTGATGCTTGGGGGACCGCATTAACGGTCACTGCCGTTGCGGCAAAAGATGAGTGGGAAGAGGCTGATAACCTGAAAGCACCAAGCTATACGGTTGTTGATTTGACCGGTTACTACCGTCCGACCCAGGATCTCACGTTACGCGCTGGCCTGTTCAACGCCTTTGATGAGAAGTACTGGCAGTACCAGGATCTTGAAGGTGCGACGGCATCCACACAGGGCATCGATCGCCGTACACAGCCGGGCCGTAACTGGGGTATTAACCTCGATTACGCGTTCTAAGCGAGGCTGATTTGATATAAATAGCCGCATACAGCTTTGTTGTCGTGCGGCTTTTCTACTGTGGTACGTAAAGCAATTAGTCCTTTTGGTACTGTTCTAAATCGAACAGTTTGTCGCGTATTGCCCAGAAGCGTCCGCTCTTGCGGGCAATAACGATTTCTGGTGGCCGGAAGCGGTGCTCGTTGTTGGCCACTTTGGTCGGAGCGGTCTCGGTGAAAGGACGGTGACGATCAGCCAGATGAGGATTGACGAATTTCTTCATGAAGCTGTCTTTTTGCCCCTTGGTTGATAGCGGCCATACTTCACTGATCTCGGCTCCCTCATCACTGATGTAAACCACCTTGAGCTGAGGTTTGCCAAATTTGTTCTTGCCCGGCTCAAGGCGCAGGTCATGGCAGTTCATGATCATTGCATCCTTGAGCTTTAAGGCATCGCGCAGTTTCTTGTCAGGATCAACCATTACCGCATCGCAGACATTGCAGCGCCTTGCTGCGATGTCATTATCGGCACCGCATTCTTCACAGTACTTGGCTCGAAAGCGATAACCGCATTCTTCTCGCTCGCCGGAGTCATCGTCTTCAAAATAGCCTTGGCAACGGCGGCCATAGTGTTCGATCAGGAAACCGGCCGGATCGAGCTTACCCCAAAAGCTATTTTTGAAACCACATGCAGGACAGGGCACCATAATGACTTCACTGTCGCTGTTGGGTTTGGGATCGCCGACTTCCGGTTGGTAGAGATCATAACAATTGCCTGCATACTCCAGCACCAGGCAGTCTTTCTTGCCTTCGAACAGGCGCAGCCCCCGGCCGACAATCTGTTGGTAGAGGCTGATCGATTCTGTCGGGCGCAGAATTGCAATTAGGTCGACATGCGGTGCGTCAAAACCGGTGGTTAACACCGATACGTTGACCAGGTACTTTATTTCTTGTTTCTTGAACTGTTCGATAATCCGGTCACGTTCATCAAGCGGCGTGTCACCAATAACCAATGCGGCGTTTTCACCTTCAAGGTAGCCCATGATTTCCTTGGCATGGTTGACGGTGGAGGCAAAGATCATCACTCCGCGACGGTCTTTAGCGTAGTCAATGACTTGACTGATGATCATTGGTGTCGCGCGGCCGGACTGCTCAATCACGCTATCGAGGTCGGCTTCTTTATAGCGGCCGTTATTGCCAGGTTTCAGCTGCGAGAAATCATAGCCCATTACCGCCATATCCATCATTTTCGGTTCAGTCAGAAAGCCTTCATCCAGCAAGTAGCGGATAGGTAACTCGAAAATACAGTCTCGGAAAAAACGTTCTTGCTCGGTGCGGACTTGCCCTCGGGTGTGGTATTTGTAAATCCAGCCCATCCCCAGGCGATAGGGGGTGGCGGTCAGCCCGAGGATTTTTATGCCGGGGTTGATTTTTTGCACGTGTGAAATCACCCGGCGATAGGCACTGTTTTCGTCGTCAGGGACACGGTGGCACTCGTCAATGACCAGCAATGAAAACTCATTGGCAAATTGGTCAAGGCTGTTGACCATTGACTGAACAGAGGCAAACACGACTTGCCGGTCGGTTTCTTTTCGTCCTAGGCCGGCTGAGAAAATGGAAGCTTTGAGGCCATAGCTTTCATACTTACTGTGGTTTTGCTCAACCAGCTCTTTGACATGGGTCAGTACCAGTACTCGGCCGCGGGCGATGCGAGCTAGCTCTGCCACCACCAAGCTCTTGCCTGCCCCTGTGGGAAGGGCCAGCACGGCTGGTGTGCTGTTCTTTCTAAAGTAGTGGATGGTCGCATTGACACTGTCTTGCTGGTATGGGCGAAGCGTATACATATAGGCGAAAATATCAGGGATGCTATGGGTAACTGTATAAGTTTACAGGTGTGTAGGGGCAATGAAAACACCCGCTGACAAAAGCCTTGTCAGCGGGTGCGGGTAGAAATGGGCAGTTGGCTATGAAGCGATGTTGAGCGGCACTGCTTCAGGGGAGATGATCTTGGTCATCATGCAGAACTGTCGGCGCGGTACAAAGTCATGTTTTTCATAGAACTTGCGTGCTCCCTTGTTACCGATATTCACTTCAAGCGAAAGGGCATGCACACCGGCGGAAGCCGCATGGGCTTCAATTTGCGGGATCAAGGCAGTACCGATCCCTTGCTGGCGCCATTCAGGTCTGAGGTAGAACTGGTCGATCAAGCCGATGCGTCCGCCGTGCTCTAAGCTGAAGCTATAGCTGATAATGATGTGGCCGGCGATGAGCTTTTCGCCATCGATGTCGACTTCGATAAACCAAGCCTGACCTAACTCAGGATTCGTGAGCAGGTGTTGGATAGCCTGCTGAGTTTGTTCTTTTTTTTTCGGCAGTACTTCATATTCAAAAAGCTCCTCAACCAATGTAAGCAGCATGTCCATTGATGAAATACTTGGCGCAACAAGTGAGATGTTCATATCGTAACCTTTACAGCTAATCGGTATAACCAATGCGTAGATGATACTTGTTATACGTAACTATTGCCTGAATACGTCTACTGATTTTAAAAGATACATTGAAAAATGTTTGAGACTTTGAGGTTAGTTACGTTCTGGGATTTTGCACTGAACTTTTGGGAAATTGTTTACCACGAAGGGGAGTCTTCATGGATTCGTTGCTCAGTTGCTTCTATTTTAGCCCATATCATGAAAGGGATAATGCCCAAGGGCGCCAGACTTGGTATGATACGCGTTTTTGTACCATCTGGAGCCAACCATGAGGCTTGATAAGTTTCTTAGCACAACACTTGGAATTACCCGTAAAGAAGCCGGTAAACTATTAAAAAACAAACTAATTGAAGTTAACGGTGAGGTTGTTAAGAACGGCGCCCAGAAAGTCAGCGATGATTGCGATGTTCAGTTCGACGGTCGTTCATTGTGTTTTGATGGTCCGCGTTACTTTATGCTGAACAAACCGTCGGGTTTTGTTTGCTCCCATGTCGATGATTTTAATCCAACGGTGTTTATTCTGCTGGATGTCGTGAGTCCAGAAAAGCTGCATGTCGCTGGCCGGCTCGATGGTGATACAACCGGTTTGGTCCTATTGACCGACGATGGCCAGTGGTCTCATCGTATTACTTCTCCTCGTCATGTCTGCGAGAAGATATACTATGTTGAAACGGCCGACCCTATCGCGCCTGAAACGGTCGAGCAATTTGCCCAAGGTGTGCAATTACGCGGTGAGAAAGAGCTGACCCGTCCGGCTAAGCTGGAGATCTTGGATGAGAAAGCGGCATTGATCACGATTTCTGAAGGCAAGTACCATCAGGTGAAGCGTATGTTTGCTGCGGTAGGCAATAAGGTTGAGGCCTTGCACCGTGAGCAGATTGGTAGCGTGGAGCTGGATGAGGAGCTTGCGCCGGGTGAATACCGGGCACTGACGCCGGAAGAAGTGGCCTCTTTTACCAAGTAACGCTTCTACTCACGCCTGTTACAAGAGGGCTATGCGAGATATCCCTCTGTTTCCTTTTTCTACTTTTCCCGCATTAACTGCAAAAAGACATGATAGAAACGCACTCTTTCCTGGAGGGAAAGAGTGTATTCAGTTAATTCATCGTACAATAAAAGTCTTTGACTTTTTCCAGCACATTGAGAACACATGACTGCGACAGACAGCCAAAAACTAAGTATTCAACTCATTCTTATTCTGGGGGCAATTGGCGCACTGACACCGTTGGCGATAGACATGTATCTCCCAGCGATGCCGACAATTGCAAAAGATCTTATGGTCAATCCTGGCTTGGTACAGGCGACCTTGACGGCCTATACGGCTGGCTTTGCCTTTGGTCAGCTTATTCATGGCCCACTAGCAGATAGCTTTGGTCGAAAACCCATTTTGATTGTTGGCATTATTTCTTTCGCCATTGCTGCTGTATTCTGTGCGGTGTCAGCGGATATTCTAGAACTGACATGGATCCGCGCTGCGCAAGGTTTCGCTGGTGCCGCGGCGGCGGTTATTATCCAAGCCTTGGTGCGGGATATGTTCGAGCGTGAAGATTTTGCTCGCATGATGTCGTTCATTACCCTGGTGATGACGGTGGCACCTTTGATCGCCCCGATGCTGGGTGGCTTTCTGGCGGTATGGTTTGGCTGGCGCTCGATTTTCTGGGTTCTGGCCCTGTTTGCGGTTGTGATCGGTTTTGCCGTAACGGCCAGGATCCCTGAGACCTTACCCAAGGAAAAACGGCTGCCGTTTCATCTTGGTTCGACCCTACGTAATTATGCAAAAATGCTGATCAACCCTGTGGTGGTCGGTCTGGTTTTCTGTAGCGGTTTTTCATTTGCCGGTATGTTCACCTTCCTGACCGTTGGCTCGTTTGTCTATATTGATATCTACCAAGTCAGCACCGAGTACTTCGGTCTATTGTTCGGCCTCAATGTGGTGTGCTTGATTCTGATGACCAGCATCAATGGCCGCTTGGTGAAAAAACGCGGCTCGCACTGGATGTTACGTTTTGGCCTGACTGTACAGTTAATCGCCGGTATTGGCTTGGTTTGTGGCCAGCTGCTCGGCTTGGGCTTGTGGGGGGTAGTGATCCCTGTCATGCTGTTTGTAGGAACCATCTCAATTATCGGCAGTAATACCATGGCATGTCTGCTTGCTCGCTATCCGCATATGGCGGGCACGGCGTCATCACTGGCGGGAACCTTGCGCTTTGGTACCGGTACCGTGGTTGGCGGACTGGTTGCCCTGATGCACAACAACACGCCGTGGCCTATGGCACTGACAATGGCTGCCTGTGCAGTGCTTTCAGCTTTGTTTTATTGGTTCCTTTCACGAGAAGCATAAAGGTTATCGATGGCTACGTTTTATCAAGAAATTTATAAGGTTGTCTCGCAGGGGCTACAAGAGCTGATGGATTCTCAGCAAGCCGGGAAGACGCCGAAGAACCCAGTGAGCGAGACGCTGTATCTTAATGCCTGGGTGACTAAGGTCATCAAGCAGCAGCGTTATGATCATGTGGTTGCCAAAACGCTGGTTGATTGGCAGAAGCAGGCGCGCAGTATGGGCAAGAACGCTCAGCTCAAGAGCCAGTTTGAACAGATCAAATCCTGCTACGAGGGGATCCCTCAAGACGGCGAAGTAACGGGTACACTACATGCCCACACGCTGCATGACTCTCAGCTCAAAGCTCTTTATGGGCTGCTGGAGGAGCATGATTGGCTGGTGACGACTGAATATGAAGTGAACCGCAAGGTGACCCACCATACTGATGGCCAGGCCTCGTTGGTGGTCTGCTCGGCCCAGTACGCTGCCGCCTTTGATGATAGCGGGGAAATGGTTAAGCCGCTGTCACTGTTTGTTCGTGGCGATACCCGTCAGTTTATTGATCTGGCGTATGCTCAAGGTCTGTTGCTGTACAAAGTGACAGATTACAAATCGATAGTGAAATACCATGGCGAGTACAAGCTGTTTCCACGAAATGCCGGCACGCATTTGCCTGAGTTGCCAGCCCAGCAGTAATCAGCTTGATTTACACGAGAAAACGGGAACCGAATGGTTCCCGTTTTTGTCTTTGCTATAGCCACAGGTTTGATTATATCGTCTCGGTTTTCCCTTCCTGTGCCTTTGCATGGCAGCGTTCCACTAAGGCATGGGTCATCCCCCGGAAGATAAAGAGGTGAGCGGGCATCATCGCAAACCAGTAGAGCAAGCCGGAGAAACCTGCTGGGTGCCACCAGGCGCGAATGTCGATTTCGCGGTGATCCCCCTTATCTTCAATGGTAAATTCCAAGCGGCCAAGTCCCGGAGCCTTCATACCAAATAGCAGCGACAAAAAGCGGTTAGGCTCGATACTGATCACCTTCCAGGAGTCAATTTTATCTCCCAGCTTCAGATGGTCGGGATCCCGGCGGTAGCGGTTCAGCCCTTCGCCACCGATAACCCAATCCATCCACTCTCTGATCCACCACAGATAATTGGCATAAAAATAGCCCTCTTTCCCGCCCATCCGCAGAATTTGCCGCCAGAGTTGTTCGGCAGTGGCGTTGGTTTTCAAATGGTATCCAGCTTGTTTGGGGTAATAACCAAAACCGGGTTGCCAGCGAGCGAGCGCGTCTGGGTCAAACCCCCAGATATCACTACGGACAACTTCGTTCTCGTGCGCCAGGCTTTCTTCCACGGCTTCGTCATAGCTCAGCAGATGCTGGGGGATCAGCGATTGCAGCGCAGAGCCGTTGGCCCTTAAATCATGGCCTAGTCCGCCGATTAAGGCTTTTGCGATATTGGTGGGTACGGATGTTACCAAGCGAAGCCAGCGGGCGGCGAACCTTGGGGTCAGAAAGGGCAGGGGCAAGATCCTGACTTTTCTCCCGGCCTGAAAGCCAATCGTACGAAGCTGTTTGGCATAGCTGATATTTTTCGGGCCAGCGACATCCATTATTTGGTGGCGGGTCGGCTGGAAGTTGAGTAGCTCAATCAGGTAATGCAGCAGGTTGCGCAGTGCGATCGGTGAGCTCTTGGAGTAGACCCATTTTGGGGTAACAAGGATGGGGAAATGCAAGGCAAAATCGCGCATCACTTCAAAGGCAGCAGAGCCGGGGCCAACGATGATCCCCGCACGCAGCTCGGTAATTGGTTTACCGCTTTCTCTTAGAATTTCTCCTGTCGCCTTGCGGGCTAAAAGGTGTTCGGAAGGTTTGCCGTCTGAAGGTTGCAAAGCGCCCAAATAGATCACTCGCTCGACATCTGATTGTTTAAGGGCGGCGCTGAAATTTTTCGCAGCCTGCAGTTCAATGTCAATAAAGTCGTGGCCGTGGTTCATGCCATGGACGAGAAAGAAAACACTTTCGACTCCTTCCAGCAGGGGGGCTAGGTCAGCTGGCTCGGTGAGATCGAGTTGGTGTAAACTGACATTATCAAGATTTTGCCAGCCGCGCTTTTCTAACAATTTCAAGTTGCGGCATGTGGCTTTGACCCTATAGCCTGCACAGGCCAGTTCGGGCACAAGGTGACTGCCGATGTAACCCGATGCGCCAACAACTAAAATTGTTTTATCCATATACTACTGCTCCGTGTAGCGGGTAATTGGCCAGTTAAATGAGGTGGAATCAAAGACTGGCTATCAAACAAAGGTATACAATAAAAATATACAACAGCAATCGCGGTTGTGCGGCGCTATTTTGTGAGGGGCATGTAGGGGCTTTAAAGGAAATGTAGAGCGGATGTAACGTAATAGGTGTGTTTTATCTCTATGTTCATTAAAGGCCTTTATAGAACAATTGGTTTGCTGTAAATTTCAGGGCAAACACTTCCTATAACTGGGGATTATAATGTTACGACTGGTCAACCTTTGCAAAGGATATATGGATGGTGATGAATACCATTCGGTTTTGCAAGGTGCTGAGCTGGAATTAAAGCAAGGTGAGCAACTGGCGCTGATGGGTGAGAGTGGCTCGGGAAAAAGTACCCTGCTTAACCTGATTGCTGGGCTAGATAGTGTTGATTCCGGCGAGGTATGGCTTGGTGATAAGCCTATCCATACTATCTCGGAGCGAGAGAGAAC
The DNA here is from genome assembly GCA_000940995.1 of Photobacterium gaetbulicola Gung47. Classification (NCBI taxonomy): domain Bacteria; kingdom Pseudomonadati; phylum Pseudomonadota; class Gammaproteobacteria; order Vibrionales; family Vibrionaceae; genus Photobacterium; species Photobacterium gaetbulicola. The sequence continues at coordinate 2,487,092 of CP005974.1, read as the reverse complement.
GGCTTTCCGTCGTAACAATATAGGGTTAGTTTTTCAGCAATTCAATTTGCTACCGACCCTCACGACGGCAGACAATATTCGTTTCTGCCGCCAGCTCAAGGGGCTGGAAGAAAACCCTGCGCTGTGGCGACAAATTATCGCCGCCTTGGATTTGATGCCGCTGCTGGGGCGTTACCCGGAAGAAATGTCGGGAGGCCAGCAACAGCGCGCGGCGATTGCCCGGGCGCTTTACATGGAGCCACAAATTCTATTGGCGGATGAACCGACCGGTAGCCTGGATGAGCGAAATGCCGCTGCGGTGATTAATTTGCTTATCAACCTGACCAAACAATTGGATTGTACTTTGCTGCTGGTTACCCACAGTAAACAGGTGGCCGCACATATGAACGGCTGCATTCGCCTGCAGGGAGGACTGTTACATGTCAAGCCCCGTAGCTAAAGCGCTTTGGGGGCATTATAAGCGTCACCCTCTTCAAATTGTCCTGGTTTGGTTGGGACTGACATTAGGTATTGCCCTCTTGGTTGGGGTCATGGGCGTCAATCAGCAAGCGCGTGAAAGCTACCGCGATGGTGAACTCCTTTTTTCCAATCCTTTTCCCTATCGCATCCGTCACAGCCAGCCGGCGTTAAAAGTCCCGCAGGGGTTTTATGTTCAACTTCGTCGTGACGGTTTTAGCCAGTGCGTGCCGATGGATGAGCTGCGAATTACGCTTGACAACGGGCGCAGTCTAGAGCTTGTCGGCCTCGATCCTATCGCGTTGTTTTCCAGCTTCCGCCACAATACCGTACCGGGCAGCGAGAACCAGCAACAGATCCTGTCCCTGATGCAGCCGCCTTATCCGGTGCTGGTGGGTGAGCAGCTCGCCAACTATATGGGATTCAAGGATGGCCAGATTTTGCAACTGGAGTCTGGAAAGTCCATCGGCCCGCTCCAAGTCGTCAGTGAAGAGCGTATCAAGGGACCGCGGTTAATTGCAGATATGGCCTTGCTCAGGCAATTGCAGCCTAGCTCAGGGCTTAGCTCGATTCTTTGTGGCGACTTGGATCCGAAAACGGTCAGCAGCCTAGAAGACAAGCTGCCCACCGCGCTCAAGCTGGAAAAACAAGAGACTGCTGGCCTAGAGCCGCTCACGGATGCGTTCCACTTGAACTTGCTGGCTATGGGCATGTTGGCTTTTGTGGTCGGCCTGTTTATTTTCTATCAGGCAATGTCACTGTCCTTTTCCCAGCGGCAGCCATTGGTTGGGTTGATGCGCCAAGCGGGGGTTTCTTCGGGGCAATTGATAAAGGCACTGAGCCTGGAGCTGGTGGTGTGGATTGTCGTCGGTTTGATCGGGGGGAACCTGTTGGGTCTGCTGCTGGCAGAGAAACTGCTGCCATCGGTGGCCCAAACCTTGAACGATCTCTACGGGGCCAATGTGAGCTTGGCCGTTCGTTGGCAATGGGAGTGGGGAGCGGCCTCTATCCTGATCGCTGTCGGCGGGTGTCTGTTAGCCTGTGGCTGGCCTTTGGTGCGGCTGATTAACAGTCAGCCTGCGCGTTTGGCCACTCGCATGTCGCTGGTTAGGTTCAGCGGGCGAGAGTTTGCCTTTCAGGCGGTGTTCTCGTGCATGTTCGTCGGGGCGGCTATTGCGGCCTATCAATTGCCACATGGTCAAAAAGCCGGTTTTGTCCTAATCGCTTGCATACTGATTGCCTCGGCACTGGCGATGCCTTTCTTGTTGTGGCAGCTGTTCCGTGTGCTGGGGATTGTGGTTCGCTCAGCTCGCCTGCGCTGGTTCTTTTCCGACGCGGCGGCCAGTCTGAGTTATCGAGGCGTTGCCGCAATGGCATTCATGCTGGCACTGGCATCGAACATCGGCATGGAAACCATGGTCGGCAGTTTTAGGAATACCACTCAAACCTGGTTAGAACAGCGTCTGGCTGCTGATATCTATATTCGCCCGGCGGTCAATATGGCTCCGAGGATGACCCAGTGGCTAGAAAACCAAGATGAAGTGAAACAAGTGTGGTGGCAGTGGCGCAAGATGTTACCATCCGAGTCTGGCACCTTGCAGGTTGTCAGCGTTGGCGGAACCGATGACGAAAAACAAGCTCTTGCGGTTAAAGTCGCAATGCCAGAATACTGGCAGAAATTGCATCATGAGCGGGCCATACTAGTGAGTGAGTCGATGGCCCTGAAACAAAATATCAAGCCGGGGCAGGTACTCGACCTGCCTCCGCCATTAAACAAGCAGTGGCTTGTCGCCGGTGTGTTTTATGACTACGGCAATCCCTATGGACAAGTCATTATGTCCCAGAAGCGCTGGAAGGCGATTTGGCCTCACAAGGGGCAAGTGAGCCTTGCGGTACACCTTAATGATCATACCCAGGCAGAGACTATTATCCGCTCTCTTGGTGAAACATTCCGGTTGCCGCCGGAAAGAATCCGCAACAACAATGACTTGATGCTCCAGGCAATGAATGTGTTCGATCGTACATTTATCGTCACGGCAACACTGGGCAAGCTGACCTTGGTGGTGGCCGTGTGCGGGTTGTTCTTTGCCACCGTGGCAGGGGAAACGTCACGCCTACGCCAGTTTGCCTTGTTGCGCTGTATGGGCATGACCGGTCGGGAGCTGGCGTTGCTGGGGGGAGGGCAATTGCTCTTGATTGGTTTGCTCACGGCATTGATAGCTTTGCCGCTTGGCCTTGTTTTGGCTCAGTTACTTATTGATGTTGTCTTGAAGTACTCCTTCGGCTGGACAATGCCAATCGAGTATTTCCCAACCAACTATCTGTTCTCCCTGGGCTCGGCATTGGTCGTGTTGCTGCTGGCCGGGGCGTGGCCGGTATGGCGGCTGGTGAAGCAGTCTGCAATCATGTCATTAAGGGAGTCGTTCTGATGAAGGGGAGAAATTTCCTGCGCGGGTATTTGATAGTCTCTCTTGTCGCTATTGTTGCGGTGCTGGGACTGTTGAGCTGCGAGCCAGAAGAAGCCCAGGTAAACCGTTCCGTCTCCATGATGGTGGGGCCAGACAGTGACCAATTTGCCCAGGTCGTGCCTGGTTATCAGTTTGAGTTTCCGCGTGATCATTTACCCCACCCAGAATTCAGAACAGAATGGTGGTACCTGACGGCTAACCTTAAAGCAGAAGATGGCGAAGAGTTTGGCTTTCAATGGACCTTGTTCCGTTCCCGTTCGTTGTCTGGCGAGGGGCACGGTTGGGAGAACCCGCAACGGTATATGGCCCACTTAGTGGTGACTGGAGAAGATAAAGTGTGGTCTGCCGAGCGCTTTGCCCGGGGCGGGATCGGCCAAGCGGGTGTGTTAGGCCAACCCTTCCGGGCATGGCTGGATAACTGGGAGTGGCGATCTTTCTCTGACTCCCCATTCCCAGGAGTGTTGTCGTTCGCCGATGACAGCGGTATGGCCGGCAAGCTGGCGATCCAGCAAACCGGTAATATCGTGCTGCAAGGCGAGCAGGGCTATAGTAAGAAGCATGCGACCAAAGATATTGCATCTTACTATTTCAGTGCCCCCTTCTTGCAAATTGACGGGCGAATCGAATTAGACGGACAGCGTTTTGAGGTCACCGGTGAGGCCTGGTTTGACCGTGAGTGGAGTAGCCGCGGACTGGCTGATAATCAGCTGGGTTGGGACTGGTTCGCTATCCATCTTGATGATGGAAGTGCATTAATGCTGTATCAGATCAGAGAAAAAGATACCCGTCCGTATTATTTTGGCTCGCTAAGTTGGGCCGATGGCCGTATTGATGTACTGGAAGCTGAAGATATTCAGTTGCTGCCGGTTACATTCTCAACCCAAGGGGGAAAAACGCATCCTGTTGCATGGCAGATAGATGTGCCGTCAAAAGGGATAAAACTTAAAGTGGATGTGGTCCGGAAGGAGCAGTGGCTCCCGTTCATCTTCTCTTATTGGGAAGGGCCGATAAGGGTTACAGGAAGCCATACAGGACAAGGATTTATGGAGCTGACAGGCTATTGAAGCCGCGCCCTGTAAAAGATTATTAGGAACAATAGGTGTTAAGTAACTTGCATTTCGATGAACAGACGCTGTCTCAGCGCTTAATGAATCATCGCCGGGAGTTTCATCGCTACCCGGAAGCCGCGTGGCGGGAATTTTTTACCACGAGCCGTATCGCTAGCCATCTTGAAAACTTAGGCTACTCGCTGCATTTCAGCGATGAGATCATCCTTCGCTCCTCGATTATGGGGCGCGATGAAGTGCTGGTTGCACAGGCTCAAGAGCGAGCGATCAGTTGGGGAGCGGATATTACCTATCTGGCCCACATGGATGGTATCACCGGTGTTGGCGCGGTGCTCGATACGGGGCGGCCAGGCCCTGTTATTGCGTTGCGTTTTGATATCGATGCCGTTGAAGTGATGGAAAGCGAAGAGGACGCCCACCGCCCTCGGTTCCTGGGTTTTGCTTCACTGGCACCGGGTGTGGCGCATGCCTGTGGACACGATGCTCACGCTTCGATCGGCTTGGGTATTGCCGAAGTATTGGCACAAAACAAAGATCAGCTCAACGGTAAGATAAAATTACTGTTTCAGCCGGCAGAAGAAGGGTGCCGCGCGGGTAAGGCCATTGCCGAGAGTGGCTGGCTCGACGATGTGGATTATTTCTTTGCGGCCCATATTGGCATGAATGTGCCAAGCGGGACCTTAGTCTGTGACCCCCAGCATTTCCTCTGTAGTTCAAAGTTTGATCTTCATTTTACGGGCAAACCCGCTCACGCTGGGATTGAGCCCAATGCTGGGCAGAATGCCCTTGCGGCGGCTTGTACCGCGGTAAGCCAGATGCTGGCTATTCCACGCCACCGTGATGGTATGACTCGGATCAACATCGGGCAAATGCATGCCGGCGATGGACGTAATGTCATTCCAGCCAGTGCGGTACTGCTGGGGGAAACGCGTGGTGAGAACCGTGCCTTGAATTCCTATATGTTCCAGCAGGTGGAAAACATTGCCGAGGCTGCGGCGATGATGCATGGGGTGAAAGTTAAACTCTGCGCGCAAGGCGAGGCGATAGGTCTTGAAAATGATCTTGAGCTCGTCGAATTGCTGGAGTCTGTTGGCCCGGAGAGTGGATTTACTGACGTACTCAGAGAAAAAGATTTCGGTGCCAGTGAAGATGCCGGCTATTTGGTTGACCGCGTGCAGTCCCGCGGTGGTAAGGCGATATATTGTCTGGTTGGCTCGGACTTAACGGCAGGCCATCACAATGGTGATTTTGATATCGATGAAAGCCGTATGCTGCCCGCGGTTAAGCTGCTGCTCAATGCTGTCAATGCCCTTCAGCAACCACTGTTGCGAGCAGAGTCGGCCAGTGAACCGTCGATAACCAGCAATTGATTTAATCGCAAACAAGGCAGTCACCCTGCCAACTAGGATATTATCCTTTTTGTCACAGGCCCCGGTGAAAACTGGGGCTTTTTGCATCCTTCCTGCCAATAGTTACGCCATATCTGAAGGGATTCTCAGTCCTTCAATTGCTGTTCAAGTAATCTAACAGTTCGATAAATAAGACAATTTTTTTCTGTGCTTTACCCAAAATAACCTAGCCTTATTAAGCAGCGTATTATTAAAAGGGTATCGCGTGAGTAAAGCCAACACTCAATTACTCCGTATTAAACAAAGATTGTCGGTTTTCCAGTTGGGTAACTGGTTATTGCCTTTTTGCTTGAGCGATAAGTTCAAGTTTGCCTTCCGTGTTGCTGTCAGCCTGACGCTGGCCTACTTGATCCCCATGGCTTTGGGCTGGTCTCAGCCTTCGACCGCGGCAACAACCGTAATGTTGATTGCATCGACGGGGAGCCGCCGCGAATCACTGGCCAAAGGCACGCTGCGGGTACTTGGTACTATTGCCGGAGGGATTATCGGGCTAATCCTCGTCGGTTTTTTTACTCAGGACAGGCTGCTCTACATGGTTGCCGTTTCCCTGGTTGTTGTGGTTGTTTTCTATATTCGCTCAGCATATCTCAACGATCCGACCTTATTCATGCTGACGGGTGTGATGATCCTGATGATGTACAATGGCGGAGATGCTGAAGGTGCTTTTATTTATGGGCTTGATCGCACCTTCATGACGATATTTGGTGTGGTCGTTTACACCATTGTCGGGGTGTTCCTCTTTCCCCCCAGGGTAGAGCAGAATCTCCGTCACCTTGGTGATGAACTGAGCGCCGCACAAAAAGCGTTGTTTGAGGCCATAAGCCAGCCGCCGCACCAAGTAGAGTCAGAGAGTCCCCCTGACGGGCAAGAACTCGGCTCACCGCCGTCGGGTGACGAATCAGCGGTAGCCAAGGTGGAAGATGTTCCTCCCACGGTGGCTGAGCTCAGTAAAACGGTATTTGCAGCCCAGCAAGCCTTCGAAGCTCGGTACCAAACCCTTAACAGTGAATGCAGCGAGATTTCCGCCTACAAAAAAGAGTGGGACGGCACGGTTGCGTTATACAGCCAGATTTCCGAACTGCTCTTATTTGCCGCGAAGGACCATTCACGCTCAGGCGGACACCCGGTGGACTATCTCCGTGACTTTGAGGAAATGCGTGCCGAGGTGATTGGGCTATTCGACAGGTTGCCGGATGCCTGGGAGAAGCAGGAAGCCCATCCTCCGCAGTCACTGGCGGCCGTAGAATATGATGGGGAAAGGCTGAAGCAGGCCGGGCACTTATACCGCGGGGAAGCGATATCCTCAGGTTATCTGTTGAATCAGCTGCGGGAGCGCCTCGCCAAACTGGAGAGCTGTATCAGCAGTATCGACTCGTTGACCGGGACGGTGGAATTCGAATTGCCAGCGTTAAAGGCCAAACCCAACTTTAATTGGTGGGATGCCGAGAATGCCAAGTCTGCGGTAAAGGTTTTTGTCACCTATTGGCTGGCGGGGGCATTTTGGATCCATTTCAACCCGCCTGGTGGCTATAACTTTGTTATTTTCAGTACGTTATTTGTCTCTATCCTGTCTTTTTTGCCTTTCCATCCAGTGATGCTTTTTGTTCTGTTTACTCTTGGGTTTGTGTTCTCCGTGCCTGCCTATGTGTTTTTGCTGCCGCAACTGACTCTCGGCTCGGAACTGGCATTGTTTATCTTCATATATACTTTTGTCGGGTTTTATATTTTCAAGGGGCCCATCACTATCTTCTTTCTACTGGGGATGTTTACCCTCGGTATTGACAACAACATGGTGTATCACTTCGGGATCACCCTCACGATTGTTACTCTGTTCTATATGACGGTGCTGTCAGTCGTGATTTCCTATTACTTGCCTTTCTCAAGCCGCCCCGAACATTTAGTGTTGGTGTTTCGTGAGCGATTTTTCCGCCATGCTGCAGGGGTGATCCACTTACTGCAGGTCGACCAGCTGTCGGTTTGGCAGAAACTGCAGCTGGTTTGGCGCATTGCCACTATGGTGGTGGCGCTGAAAAAATTACAGGTGTGGGGAGCGAAATTTAACACCGCCCCATACCCGTCGCTGACAGCCGAGCAACTCACTCAGTACATTGCCCAATGCGATGTATTCCACCACCACCTGATGACCTTCATCAAAGCACGTAAGCAGTTAGATGAAAGCCCGCTGCTGGTGGAGGCCAAGCAAGGCCACAGGGACACCGTCATTCCCGCATTGGCTGTCGCCTTGTGGAAGGCAGACTCATTGAACGCGGCTAAGTTGGATGTCGATCATCTCCTGCAAGACTATAAGCGGTTGGAGGAGCGGCTGGATGAGTATTTTTCGCATCTCGAATTGGAGAAGTATTCGAATTCAGACATCGCCGGTTTTTATATCTTCCTAAACTTGAAAAAAAATATTTTCCAGTCGTTGCTCAACTGCAAGCAGGCAAGTGATGAGATTGCTTGGGATGAGCTGCAGATGAAGCGGTTTTAGGGGGCATAACTTGGTAGGTAAGATCAGCGTTTGCTTAACAGTGATTTCCCTGCTGGTGACGTCAGGCTGTACGGTGCTGGGGCCGAAATTTGAGGGGGTGGCCCCCGCGACATTGCCGACATCGTGGTCAACACAGGACCTGGCGTACAGTAAGACGGTGACTGCGCGTTGGTGGCAGCAGTTCAATGATCCTGTGCTTAATGCCCTGGTCGACAAGGCCAGCCAGCAAAACCTGGATTTGGAGGCGGCAGGGCTTCGGATCTTACAGGCCCGCGCAGCACTTGGCGTGGCGGAATCTTTTCAGTATCCACAGCGCCAGAATGTGTCGGGAAGCGTGGCGAAAATCTACCAGAATGAAAATACCTTCGACAATGCCTCGTTGAGTTTCGATGCCGCCTGGGAGCTGGATGTCTGGGGGCGCTACGCACTCGGTGTCGAGTCAGCAGAGGCAACCTTGTATGCCTCAATCGCTTCCTATCACGATATTTTGGTTACCATCACGGCTGAAGTTGCCAGGAACTACATCAACTACCGCACCTTTCAGGAGCGGGTGTTGTTATCTGAGCGCAATATTGACATTCAGCGCCGGGTGGAAAGGATCACCGAGATTCAGTATGAGTCGGGTAATGTTACTGAGCTCGATGTTCAGCAAGCAAGGACCCAGCTATACAACACCGAATCGGCACTGCCAAGTTTGAAAATCGGTATGATGCAGTCACGCAATGCCATTGCGGTATTGCTGGGGATCCTTCCGGAGCAAGCCATGGAGCTGCTAGACAGCTCTTGGGTGAATGCCAAAGTCGCGGCATTTGATAGTAAATACGCCGCGACCCGAAGCCGTAGGCTGACGAGTGATTATGATCAGTTTTCGCTGATCCCCGCAACATCACCTATCCATACGCAGGTCGAAGCCGACTTGGTGCTGCGCCGGCCCGATCTCCAATTGGCCGAGTTGCAGGCCCATGCCCAGAGCAGCCAAATCGGTATTGCAGAAGCCGATCTCTATCCGCAGTTTTCCTTGTTCGGTGTGATTGGCATCAACAGTACCGTTCCGGCAGGGAATGACTTTAGTTTCAGCGATTCGCTTAATCTTTCTCTTGGCCCTGCTTTTTCCTGGAATATTTTCCAGTATGGCCGGGTAGAGAGTGCGATCCGAGCCCAAGATGCCCGCTTCCAAGAGACGCTAACCAACTACAACAAGCAGGTCTTGCTGGCGGTACAGGAAGTAACCAATGCTTTGGAGTCTTACCAGCTCAACCAGGTTCAGAAGGATCTTGCTTTCCGCTCTGTTGATGCATCCGTTCGCGCCTACAATATCTCCCTGACTCAGTACGAAAATGGCCAAATCAGTTTCGAGCGCCTGCTAAATTCACTGGAGAAAATGACCCGCAGTGAAGATGCCTATGCGATCGTTAAGGGGAATGTTGCCAATCAGGTCGTTGCGCTCTACAAGTCATTGGGCGGTGGCTGGGAGGCAGAAACCGGCCGTTCATATCTTAGTGATGCACTGCGATCCCAAATGGAAAGCCGGACAGACTGGGGCGAAATGCTAGACGACACCCAATTGCCGGTGCTGTCGCCCGGTGAAGTGCCGAAGGCGGTCTCTCCCTTTGGTGAGCCGATAGATCCGGCCAAGCAGCAATACCCAGGAGGTCCATAGATGGAAATGCCGCATGAAATGTCCTGGGGAGACGTGTATTACTCACCCTTTTTGCTGGTCATCATCTTGTCTGTGATAGCGACTTGGATAACGGTTGTGATCCTCAATAAAACTCGGTTGTCCCGGTTAATTGCTTATCCATCGATGACATTTCTGGCAATAACGGTGCTCTACACCGTTGCTATTGATGCTTATTTTATTCAATTTTAGGTGTGCATATGAAGAGTATAAAAAAGCTATTCGTTATTGCGCTGAACCTCATCATTTTTGGTGGTGCTATCTATTTGGGCTACCAGAAATATCAAGAATATTTTGAAAATCCCTGGACACGAAACGGTCAGGTCAGAGCCAATATCATTAAAGTGGCACCTAGAGTATCCGGACCCGTTGTCTACGTGGCTGTCGTTGATAATCAGTTTGTGCGCAAAGGTGAGTTGCTGTTTCAAATTGACCCCACGACCTATGACGTTGCCTTGTCGCAGGCAGAGGCCTCGTTAGAGCGGGCGAAAATAAGTTCCAAGGGCAAAAAGATTGAGCTTGACCGGTTGCTTGATATCCAACGCAAAGACCGAGGTGCGGTCTCGCTTAAGGACATTACCCGCCGGCAAATTTCCTACGAGGAGTCGCTGATTCAAATCAAAGTGGCCGAGCAAAATTTACGCGCAGCAAAGCTGAATATGGAGTTTACCCAGGTGTTTGCTTCGGTCGATGGCTATGTGTCTAACTTGGACATACGTGAGGGGACGCAAGCGGTGGCCAATCAGCCTTTGCTTGCCGTGGTCGATGTGAACAGTTTCTGGGTATTCGGTTATTTCCGGGAGAACCAACTGGCCAATATCAGGATTGGCGACGAGGCCAAAGTGACCTTGATGGCCTATCCCGAGCAGCCGATCGAAGCGGTGGTCGATTCAGTCGGGTGGGGGATAGCACCACAAAATGGTGCCGTGGGCTATAACTTGTTGCCGAGTGTAAACCCTGTTTTTCAATGGATCCGCCTGGCGCAGCGTATCCCCGTGAAAATCACATTGGCCGCCTTACCTGAAGGGGTGAACTTACGATTTGGCATGACGGCATCCATCATGGTGATGGAAGAGCAGCAGGATTCGGGTTCACAGCAGACACAATAGGCGGATGAGGAGGCAAAATGGGTAAGAAGATCACCGAAAAGAATAATTTTTATTACCTCACGATCGCGTTGATTATTCTGTTGGTCAGTTCGTCGCTTGATCAAGTACTGCAAATCACTTGGTTAGATAAGATCCTGCAAGCTATCACCTTGTTGACTTTTGTGGTCTGTTTGATGAGCTTGCGATTTGACTCGGGCTGGTTCCGTTTTTTGATGAGCTTGCTGATCGCCTGGGTAGTGCTGGTGGTTATCAAAGAGCTGTTCGGTTTCAGGCAGATCGATATTGCCATGTTGGTCCTGATGCTGTGCTTTTTTTTCGGCACGTTTAAGTCGATTATGCGCCAGATATTGTTTACTGGCACGATCGACAACAATAAGGTCGTCGGTTCCCTGGCTCTGTTTCTACTCCTCGGCTTGATGTGGGCTATTGCCTACCTGTTGATCTTGGAATTTTCTCCGGGCTCCTTCACCGGGCTCGAAGCCAAAGATTGGGGCGATAACTTGTCCAATGCGGCCTACTTTAGTTTTGTCACCCTTACCACTTTGGGCTACGGCGATATCAGCCCCGTTACCCCCGTTGCTCAGGTTATTGTGTATCTAGAAGCGATTGCTGGTGTGTTCTATATGGCAATTGTTGTAGCCAGCCTGGTCGGTGCCAGCCAAAACAATCAGGAAAACAACGATGGATAAACAATTAGAAAAGTACAAAAGCAAAATATTTATCAATAACATGCTGGAGTCTGCTATTCGGATTGGGCTGTTAATTATCCTGATCGGGTGGACTTTAGGGATTATCAAGCCCTTCATTATCCCAGTTCTCTGGGGGGCGATTATTGCCGTGGCCTTGATGCCGCTGACGCTTAAACTTGAAGGGGTGATGAAAGGTCGGCGCGGTTTGTCGGCAACTGTATTAGCACTTATCGGTATTGCCATTTTGGTAGTGCCATTGGTGATTGTGATGGGATCAATTTTTGATGGCATTGTCAGTTTAACCGAGTTTCTACAGAACGAATCGGTCAAGCTGCCGGGTCCATCTGCAAGAGTCGCTGAAATTCCATTGATCGGTGGCAAGCTCCACAGTACCTGGTCATTGTTTGCCACCAATATGGAGCAGGCATTGGTGCGCTACGGCGAGGAAATTAAAGCGGGGGTCAGCGCGTTCGCGGGAGCGCTGGGTAGTGGCTTAGCCACCGTGGTGATGTTTATTATCTCCTTGCTTATTGCGGCTGGTTTTATGGCCCATTCCGAAGCAATGGCGAAAGCGGTGAAGCAGGTTTCGGTACGGGTTGTCGGTAAGCATGGTGAAGAGTGGGCCGGTTTGATTGCCGCGACTATACGTAGTGTGTTGCTCGGGGTGGTGGGGGTTGCCTTCATTCAGTCGATCCTGATTGGCGCGGCGATGTTCGTGTTCCAGATCCCCGCGGCAGGGCTGATCACCTTTGCTGTGTTCATTTTGGCCATTGCTCAACTGCCGGCCTTGTTGATAGTACTGCCGGTTATTGTCTATGTATTCTCATATATGGACACGACACCTGCTACAATTTTCACTGTTTGGGTATTATTGGCCGGGTTGTCCGATAACCTCCTCAAACCTATGTTGATGGGGCGGGGAGTGGAGATCCCAATGCCCGTCATCCTGATTGGTGCGATTGGCGGGATGATCTCAGCGGGTATTATCGGGTTGTTCATCGGGGCCGTGATTTTGGCAATTTGGTATGAGCTATTTATGACCTGGATGAAAATGCCTCAACAAAGCGATGAGCCGTCTTCAGACCCATCGCAAGAGAAGTCTTTGAAGGACTAATGGATTAAAGCAAGGATGCTGAAATGACACAAGTCAAACCGCTGAGTACGCTGACATTAACCCAAAGCCATAACTGGCTGTCTGAAGAGCAAGAGGCTCAGCTGTTGGGCCTGATTGCCCATTGCTTCAAAGGGGTTGAACCCAATGCTTATTTCAACAAGTATTTCTTGGGAACCGACGCCTATGAGCGAAAACTCAAGCTGTTCTACCAGCCATTTCCGGATATAGCCCGCCACAAAAGCAACGGGGTCATTGGCAATGAAGACGATAATGGCAAAGTGAGGTTGGTGGGATATTGTTTGCTGACCTTCCAAAAAACTGATGTCGAAGGCAAGGAAACGATCATCATAGGGGCATCCGCTGGCTTTCTTCCCGATCAGCGTCATGGCAACCAAACCGTGACATTTTCTCTGCTTGAGGCGGCGAAGTGTTATATGCGTCATCCACTGACCCCGGTATATTATGCCGATACCATGATTAGTCCTGCTATGTACCGCGTGATGGCCAAGTTCCTGCCCGAACTGTATCCCAAGGCGAATACACAATTGACCGAGCCAGCTTCTCGGATCCTCGATTACTTACAACAAACTGTGATGATCAGAGAGCCGGACTGGCACCCCCACCTCTGTTATGTCCAACGTTCGGTCGACTATGGCGAGCAGGAGATTGCCTCGTTTCAGCGCAGCACCAAAAGGGATATTCAATATTACTTGTCTATAAATCCGAACTTTTCAGAAGGATATGGTATTGTCACCATTATACCGGTGAATATTAAAAACATTCTCGGTTCCGGCATGAAATTTTTGACAGGGCGATAGGCATGCCACTGCTTGCCATTGGCCTGATTGAGCGACAATGAATAGGCTATGGCTGAGGCATGCAGCAGTTTTTTAAGAATATCTACCAGTACATTAATCCAGACAAGGATCCCGGCCTGCAAGCCGCAAACCAGCTCTGGGAATCCTCCCTGCCAACGCTGTGGTTGCTGGGTAAGACCGGAGCGGGCAAGTCGACTTTGGTCGCGACAGTAACAGGCAATGAACTGGTCGAGGTTGGCAATGGTTTTCAGCCTTGCACTCAAACCGCCGTGGAATATTCGTTCCCAGCCGATAACCCTGTTTTGCGCTTTCTCGATACCCGCGGGCTATCGGAAGCTGATTATGATCCTGCCGAGGATATCTCTGCCTGTCAGGCCCAGAGCCATGCTCTTCTGGTGGTCATGAAGGCCGAAGAGCCCGAACAGAGCGATGTGCTGTCGGCGTTGAAGAAAATCCGAAAAGATGGCCGGATTGATAGTGTCCTGGTCGTTCATACCGCTTGCTTGTCGATTGTCGACCCGGAGCAGCGTCTGCAGGCGATTCGCTATAACCAGGATCAGGTAGAGAAAGTGTGGGGAACCACCCTGATGTCGGTCAATGTCGATTTCCAGGCTTATGCGGCAGGAATGGTTGCGGCGCACGGTCGCGAGCCGTTTGGGTTATCGGCCCTGAATCAGCAACTTGCCGATATGTTGCCGATAATCCACCTAATGCAGCAGGCGCAGCGGCACCTTGATGCTGAGCACAGTAACTTTCTCAAGCTGCAGCAAGAAGTCATGTGGTATGCCGGCAGTGCCGCGGCAACGGATGCACTGCCCGGTGTCGGCATGGTATCTGTTCCGGCCCTTCAGGGAAAAATGCTGCACAGTTTGGCACGGCAGTACGGTGTTGAGTGGAACCGAAAACACTTTAGCGAGTTTGCCGGCCTGCTTGGCAGCAGTTTTGCCCTGAAATATGCCACCAAGCTGGGGCTTAGGCAGTTGGCAAAGTTTATACCGGTTTATGGACAGACAGTCGGCAGTGCGGTCGCGGTTGCCATCAGCTTCGCCCTGACATACGCCATTGGCCGTGCTGGCTGCAAGTATTTATATCATATCAGCCGAGGAGAAACGGTTGATGAGACAGATATTCGCCAGGTGTTTGAACAGGCATTAAAACAGGCAAAGTCCAGCCAAGCGGGCAGGGCGACGGCAGACAACATGGATAACCGCCAAGATCATGAAAAAAACAATCAATAGTGTCAGCCTGCTTAATCGCTTTTCGGTGGGGGTGGCCCCTTTAGCTTTCGCCGCGATGATCATTCCGGTGCTTGTGTTAGCCGGGTGGGGGCTGTTTAAGATCATCCAGGATGACCAATGGTTGTTTTTATCTATTTTGATTGCTTCCTCGTCAGGCTTCGTTATTGCCGGCGCTGTTTGGTTGCGCCGGCTTCGGCGTAATGGCTCTGAAGAGGCCATACAGCTGGAGAGTGATTATGACGTTGCCCCGTCGGGAGAGTGGGGGGAGTTTGACCGCGAGGTTTGGAACGCACTCAGCCCGGCTATCGGCCAATATCTCGAACAGGATGATAGCTGGCCTGCGTTAAGGGGGTATGCCCTCGCGTTGTCGCAGGCCGTTGCCAGCCAGTATTACCCTGAACGCGATATCAAGGCATTGTCATTTACCGCGCCAGAGTTCCTCTTGATGCTGGAAAAGGTGAGCCACCGTTATCGCCACTTTTTGCTCAACCACGTGCCCTTTGCCGAGACGCTAAAACTGTCTTATTTCCAGCAAGGCTACCACCACAAAGACAAACTGGGGGCAGCGAAAAAGGTTTATGATGTTTATCGGGTATTCAGGGCCATGACCCCGGCAGGACTGATTGCTGAGGCCAGAGGGCAACTGCTGGGACGCCTATTCGATGAAGTTAGCGCAGAGGTCCAGTTCACCCTGAAAAAAGTACTGCTACAGGAAGTCTTGTCGGTGGCAATAGACTTGTACAGCGGCCGGTACAAGGTGGCAGACGGTGAGCTCAAGGGCCATGAACCTGATGATGCGCATTTTGCCGAGGAGCTCGAGCCGCTTCGGGTCGCAGTCGTCGGCCAGGTAAGCGCAGGGAAATCTTCACTGATCAATACATTTGTCGGCAGCATGGTGGCTGAGGTAAGCGCGATTCCGTCAACGGACAGTATGGTCATCCACCGGTGCTATGTTGATGGAATTGACATCATTCACCTTGTTGATTTACCGGGTATTGATGGCCATGAGGCCACCAACAGGCAATTGCTCAATCAGATGGTGCAAAGTGACATTGTACTGTGGGTACTTAAAGCCAACCAGCCCGCGAGAAAGAGCGATGTGATATTGCGTAAGCAATTTGATGAATATTATCAGCAGGCTGATAATCGCAGCCGTAAAAAGCCCAAAATAATCATGGTGCTCAATCAGGTTGATCGCCTGCAACCAGTGCAGGAGTGGCAGCCGCCCTACGATTTATCAACCCCTGTGTCACCGAAGGCGACGACCATTAAGGCAGCGCTTGAATTTAACAATATGCAATTGGCACCGGATGATGCAGTTGTGGTTGCGATGCCGCCCAACGAGCAACCCTATAACATGGACAGTTTGGCTGAAGCCTTGTTGAGTACCTTCGAAGAAGGAGTAAATACCCAGCTCAATCGGCGCAGGATGGAGCATCGGCGTGATGCGTTCAACAAGCAGGCAAAGCGTTTGTATCGTCTCGGTAAGGTGGCGGTGAAACGCTATATGGCGTAGCGCCTGCGATGGGAAAGTTGCCCAACCCCGTTGGGTTGGGCTGACGAGATCAACGGGCCGCTGACTAGCGGCGCTTGATTTTTCGTGGGATCACTTCCACTCCGGTTCTGTACCGGCCTGCGATAGCATTCAGGGCCAGTTCAAGAGCATTATCAGCGATAAGTTCAAACTGCTGCGGCAGCGACTGAATTTTGATGGGCAAGAAATCGAGCAGGCGATTATCACCAAAAGTAGCGAGATGGGTCTTTTGCATCAACTCCGGGTTGGCGAGCAGGCAATCGAGCACCCCCTCAAACAGGGTATAGGAGGTCGCAAGGATGGCGTCCGGCATGCAGTCATTATCGATCCAATTCTGTACCTGCTGCTGACCTTGCTGCTGGCTAAAATGATCACCGTTGGCAATTAACGTTTTGGCTTCCGGCTTTTGCGTTTGACTGCTGTAGGAGCGAATTGCGGACAAAAAACCTTGTTCACGCTCTTTGGAGACGCCGAGTTCAGGCACCGCACCCACCAGGCCGATACTGCTTACTCCTTTATCCAAAAGGCTAAGGGTAAGATCAAATGCTCCTTCGAGATCTTCGCTGATTACACTGGCAAACATTTCATCGTTCATGGCTCGGTCTATGGCGATCACCGGTACTCCACCTTTTTGAATCCGTTGGTAGAAGTCATTATCGGTGGGCAGGGTACTGGCCACTATCAAGGCATCGATACGGCGGCTCAGCAGCGTTTCGGCCACTTTCATTTCCGTCTCTGCGTCATCATCCGAGCAGGAGATGATCAGCTGGTAACCCGCTTTACGCACATTGCTTTCAAGAAGCTTGGCTAGCTTGGCATAGCTGCTGTTTTCGAGATCAGGAATGATCAAGCCAAAGGAGCGGCTGCTTCCTGCCCGAAGAGAGGTGGCTGCATGATCGGGGCGGAAGTTGTGCTCATTGACAACAGCCATGACTTTTTGCTGGGTTTTCTCGCTGATCCGGTATTTTTGAGCTTTACCGTTTATCACGTAACTGGCTGTGGTGCGGGATACACCGGCAAGTTTTGCTATTTCATCTAGCTTCATTCTGCTTCTTGTATTTTCTGTTGGCAGGCACCTTCCATTCTACTGCTTCGCATTCGGAACAGAAAGAGGCTGATACGCTGAATACTAAGTCGGTATACCCAAATAGCTTGGGTACACCAGTGGTGTTTTGTGCGGCGGATCAAAAATTCAAGCATGATCTCCCCGGCATGTTTGCAATATTAGCTGAAACCATTCAGCATGTCAGCTGAATGGTTTCAGCAGCGATATAATTTTGAACTAGATTGTGCTGAAATTTAATTTTTGATCAAATGCTGAATCGATTCAGTCAGCTCTTGGTCATTCAGGTTTATATTTGTGTAGACGGGGAGAGAAGGTCAACGGCCTTCACCAGGTTTAACGAAACTGGAGTAAACACATGCTGTCACTCTCAACAAAAGATATTCAGCTCAAACAATCAGCAACGGATAAGCAAGAAGCAATCAAGGCAATTGCGGCTGGTCTGGAACAACAAGGTCTGGTTGAAACCGGCTATGTTAACGGCATGCTGGACCGAGAGGCTCAAAACTCAACATTCCTCGGTAATGGTATAGCCATCCCACACGGTACCACGGACACCCGGGACTTGGTGAAAGAGACTGGTGTGCGGGTTCATCACTTCCCACAGGGGGTTAACTGGGGCGATGGCAAAACAGTTTACCTTGCGATTGGTATTGCTGCGAAGTCAGATGAGCACCTGGGTATCCTTAAGCAACTGACAAAAGTGCTGTCTGCCGATGGCGTCGAGGAGAAGCTTAAGACGAGTGACAGTGCAGAGGGGCTGATCGCTATTTTAAACGGAGAAGCGCAGTTAGAAGCCGACTTTGATGAAAGTTATGTACAGCTTGCTTTTCCTGCCACAGACCTTGTCCAATTGACTGCGGTAACTGCTGGCTTGGTGAAAAATCACCAATCAGCAAGCAACGACATGGTGGCTGATGCGATTGCCTCCGGCGCGACCCATCTTGGGCAAGGGCTATGGTTGGCAAAAAGTAATAAAGGCGTGAGCCGTACGGCTTTGTCATTTGTTACACCAGCGGAATCTTTTGAAGAAGCAGGCACTTCAGTAAAAGGTCTTTTGTTTGTCGCCGCGTGTAATGGTGCCCATGTCAATAACATGAACTACTTGGCACAGCTACTTTTCAAGAACCAAGTAGGCAAGCTGTTCAACGCAGCGGCTGATCAGGTAGTGACTCTGCTAACAGAGGAAGCGCTGGAAGGTAACACCGAAGTCTTCAAAATTCGCAACCCGCATGGTTTGCATGCCCGTCCGGGTGCCATGCTGGTTAGTGTTGCCAAGAAATTCAGTAGCAACATTCTGGTGGCCAACCTGAACGGAGAAGGCAAAGCCGTGAATGCCAAGAGCCTGATGAAAGTGATTGCCTTGGGTGTGAAGCAAGGCCATGAGCTGCAGTTTACTGCCCAGGGCGACGACGCGGATGCGGCACTGGTTGCCATCGGACAAGCTATTGCCGATGGCCTGGGCGAGGGTAAATAGTCATGACGCAATCTCAAGCGATTAGCCGCGCACTGAAAGTTGTCACGGTAACGTTGAATCCGGCGCTGGATCTGACCGGTAGCCTCGATGCCCTGAGTCCTGGCTCGGTGAACCTTGTCAATGCCGGGTCATTACACCCAGCCGGTAAAGGGGTGAATGTGGCCAAGGTACTGGCCGAGCTCGGGGCTGATGTTACCGTCACCGGCCTGCTTGGTGCCGATAACCAAGAACCGTTTTGCCAGCTGTTTGACGAGTTGGGAGCCAAAGATGCCTTTGTACGGGTAAAAGGTGCCAGCCGTATCAACGTTAAGCTGGTCGAGCAAAATGGCCGAGTCAGTGACTTCAACTTCCCTGGTGTAGAGGTTGGTGAAGAGGACCTCAAGGCCTTCGACACAACATTGAAAAACTTGGCTGAAAGCCATGACGTGTTTGTCATCGCGGGAAGCCTGCCGCGCGGTATTGCACCAGAGCAATGCGCGGCTTGGATCCAGTGGCTGCACGATAACGGCAAGCAGGTGTTCTTTGACAGCAGCAAAGCTGCATTATCGGCTGGCCTGGAGGCATCGCCATGGCTGGTTAAACCCAACGATGAAGAGCTTGCCGATTGGGCGGGCCGTGAACTTGGTTCAGAGCAGGCTATGTTGGAAACGGCCGAGCAGCTTTCAGCCAAGGGGATCGCCAATGTGGTGGTGTCGCTGGGAGCCGAAGGCGTAATGTGGCTCAACAGCGAAGGTTGGCTGCGTTCCCAGCCGCCTAAGATGAATGTGGTAAGCACCGTAGGTGCAGGGGATACATTGGTTGCTGGTTTGTGCTGGGGACAGCTAAACCAGTGGGATAAAGAAGAGACATTGGGCTTTGCCACAGCATTGTCTGCATTGGCAGTCAGCCAGGTAGGCGTAGGCGTTGAAGATATCAACCAGGTGCTAAAAGTAAAAGAAAATGTCCAAGTAAATAACGTGAAAAGCTGATTCGGATCAGAGGGTGTTGAAATGAAAATTGCAGTTATAACAGCATGCCCGAGTGGTATTGCAAATAGCATTATTGCCGCTGGCTTGATTGAAAAGGCAGCAGCAGAGCTCAAATGGACGGCGGCCGTTGAGTGTCAGTCATCAGTAGTACCGGTGAAAGCGTTAAGCCAGAGTGTCATTGATGAGGCTGACTGTATCGTTGTTGCAGCGAACACCGCAGTAGATACGACACGCTTCAAGGGTAAGAAGCTATGCCAAATCGCTATTGAAGATGTACTGGCTGATCCGAAAGCCGCTCTTTCTCAAGCAATTAGCCAAGCGACGGTACTTACAGACGTTACGGCTGTTGTTGCAGATACGGCAGGCGATTCAGCCAGCAAGAAAATTGTTGCGATTACGGCATGTCCAACCGGTGTTGCACACACCTTCATGGCGGCCGAGGCCTTGGAGGAAGAAGGTAAGCGCCAGGGCCATCAGATCAAAGTTGAGACCAGAGGCTCAGTTGGAGCGAAGAACCAGCTAACGGAGGAAGAAATTGCTGCCGCTGACTTGGTTATCATTGCTGCGGATATCGAAGTGGATCTTTCTCGCTTTGCTGGCAAGAAACTGTACAAAACCAGCACGGGAGCAGCACTGAAGAAGACAACGCAAGAGTTTGAGAAAGCGTTTGCCACGGCAACCCCTTATCAGCACCAGGCGGGCTCTGCAGCTGTAGGTGAAGCTAAGCAAGAAAAAACAGGGGCTTATAAGCACTTGATGACAGGTGTATCCCACATGTTGCCACTGGTTGTTGCGGGTGGTCTTTCGATTGCGTTGTCATTTGTATTCGGTATTACGGCCTTTGAACAAGAAGGGACGTTGGCCGCGGCGCTGATGACTATCGGTGGTGGTTCAGCGTTTGCTTTGATGGTTCCTGTGCTGGCTGGCTTCATTGCTTTCTCAATTGCTGACCGTCCGGGCCTGGCTCCGGGTTTGATTGGCGGTATGCTGGCAAGTTCGACTGGCGCTGGTTTCCTTGGTGGTATCGTTGCAGGTTTCCTGGCTGGTTACAGTGCCAAACTTGTGGCAGACCACGTTAAATTGCCGCAATCAATGGAAGCGCTGAAACCAATCTTGATTATTCCTTTGCTATCAAGCTTGGTTACTGGCCTTATCATGATTTATGTGGTGGGCGGCCCGGTATCCGCGGCAATGACCAGCCTTACCGACTTCCTGAACAATATGGGATCTGCAAATGCGGTCTTACTGGGTATTATCCTCGGCTGTATGATGTGTTTCGATTTGGGTGGCCCGGTTAACAAAGCGGCATATACCTTTGGCGTTGGCTTGCTGGCCTCCCAGACTTATGCACCAATGGCTGCAGTGATGGCTGCGGGTATGGTTCCTGCGCTAGGTATGGGCTTGGCCACATTCTTGGCGAAACGTAAGTTCAATGCCAGTGAGGCAGAGGCGGGTAAAGCTTCCTTTGTACTGGGTCTGTGCTTCATTTCTGAGGGGGCGATTCCGTTTGCAGCCCGCGATCCAATGCGTGTAATTCCAAGCTGTATGGCCGGCGGTGCCCTAACCGGCGCACTATCAATGCTGTTTGGTGCCAAATTGATGGCTCCTCACGGTGGTCTGTTCGTACTGTTCATCCCGAATGCGATTACCCCAGTATTGATGTACCTTGTGGCGATTGCGGCCGGTACGGTTGTGACTGGTGTGACCTATGCATTCTTGAAGAAATCTGACGAAGAGCAAATGGCGGTTGCGGAAGCAAAATAAACGTCTAGACGGGACTCATTAAATAAAGAAAGCCCCGGCAATTATGCCGGGGCTTATGCCACCGCTGCCTACGGTATTTTTTTGTTTGCCCTAAAACCTCACAAAGGTCAACAGAGTTATCTTTCCATGAAAGAATGTTATTATATTATCTCTGTTTCGACAGACGAATATATTATGTAGACATTCCTTGCGAATAAATAAAAGCGCAATTTTATTTTAATATTAACCCAAAGTTATAGTTATAATTTATAGTTTTTATTTTTCTTCTGCTGCTAACAGCACATCTTCCCCATTAACAATTAATAAATAAGATTTACCGACTTCTAAATCACATACATCTTTTTGATTTGCCCCAAGAATGAGTTCTTTATTACAGTTATCAAGTAATATTTGGTTTGAAAAATTACCTTTTGATAGATTAGTAACTGAAAACGCAGTTGAATTTACAGTTATTGTTACATCTTCTACAGCAAATATTCTCAACCGGTATTTGTCCTCTACTGGGGATGGGTTTTGAATATTGGTCGATAGTGTCAGCGAGCCTTCATCATTCCACGCTATTGCCCATAATTTTTCTTTATTATTCATGAGAATATCTTCTTGAAGGGCATGAGTGGTTTGGCTGTTGGTATCTTGCGTGCCGATATCAACCTCCAGTGGTGTCGCTGATGTCCAGCTAATAGAATGATAATACGAACTGAAATTGGTCACTGAAAATACTTTGTTATCTTCATCGAATAACGAGCTAGCACCACTCGACTCTTTTACAAAGAAATCAGCCGACGCGCCTGATATATTAACAAGATCTATTCCCAGAGTTCTGACACTGATCTCATCCATAGTAACACCGGACGGCTCGGATGAATCACTCGATGAACCACCACCGCAAGCAAATAAAATAAATGTTGATAATGCTGTAAGCGCAACCCTAATCATCATGGAACCTCGTTATTATTTTTTGAAGCTCAGAATAAGCATATTTCAATAATTGATAATTTTTTGATGAATAACAGGGAGAAAAATAAGAAATTAATAAGTGATTGAATATATAGTGATTTCTAGCTCTCAATATTGAGATTTTGCGGTGAGATAGTGATAATCCTCCTTAAGAACGAAGGCGAGTAGTAAAAAACAGAATACTCGCCGATAAAAAGACTGTGAGACAATGGAGTGCTTTGGCTCAGCACATCCGACGTTTCAAGCCGCTAATATCCAGCAGGCGAGTGGCTATTTCTTCCACTGATAGGCGACTGGTATTGAGATAAGGAATGGCTTCGCGACGGAACATGGCTTCAACTTTTCCTAGTTCTGCCTCACATTGTTCGACACTGGCATAATGGCTGTTGGCATAGCGCTCATGGCGAATTTCAACCAACCGCTCAGTATCGATTGTCAGGCCATAGGTTTTGTAACGGTAGGGCTCTATTGCTTTAGGCAGGCGCAACTTACTCATGTCCTCGGCAATGAAAGGGTAGTTGACGGCCCGAATGCCAAATTGCATTGCGAGATAGAGGCAGGTTGGCGTTTTGCCACAGCGAGAGACACCAAGCAAAATAATATCAGCTTGGTCAAGGTTGTTGAGAGAGACGCCGTCGTCGTGGGCAAGAGTATATTCGATAGCCGCGATACGATCTTGGTAGCTAGCAGCATCCTTGGCAATGCTGTGGGAGCGTTGTAACTGCGGTTGCGGTGCCATTTGAAGATCTTCACTCAATGGTGCCACTAGGGCATTGAGCACATCGTAAAAATGGGCATGGCTTTGCTCGATCACTGCCTTTACTTCCGGCAGTACGATGGAGTAGAACACCAGCGGCACTGTCCCTGTTTTCTCGTAAGCTTGATTGATCTGTAGCTTCACACTATTGGCACGTTCGATGCTTTCAACAAAGGGAAGCGTTGTTTGACGTGTTGTGATGTCAAATTGGCCGAGTACGGCGTGACCTAGGGTTTCAGAAGTAATGGCCGTACCGTCAGAAACGAAGAACACATCACGAAAATTGGATTTGGATTGCATAAAAAGTTTAATCCTTGAAAATATTTTTAGCCAACATCGTGGCTGCACTCAATATAATCACCTGAAAGGCAAGTTTCCAGATGCCGTATCACACTTTGGTGCGATCCTGGCTTTGTTTTTTTTACATCCACTCACAGGGGGGTTACAACTGTGGGCGATAATGTTCGGTTTGGTGATGTTGCTTAATATTTGATATATCCGCTATGAGATACGATGCCGTCATATTAATTGTTCTTTTTGATATGAAACTATATTTAAAGTGCTGATAATTAAAGATAAATGTGGATTTAATGAGGGGGGCTGGTGTCGGCATACCAAAGTTGAGCTAGATCAAAAACCTGATGCGCTTCAAATTTTTTTGATAACTTGCTAGATAATTTTTATAAGAGATGAAAAACTGACTACAGACAGTTCGGTGCTACTAAGGCATAGCAAAGCTACCGGGATGCACAGGGGTGTATATGAAAATGTCTATGTATATGTGCATATCATTTAATATCGCATATAGATATACGTTTTCAAGTGATTGAAAATGGAAAAGATTTGACAGAATTTTAGCAATTATATTTATAACAATACCTTACAGGTAACTGTACTTTAGCGATAAGAATTTTCGTCTTGAAGTGCGCATAAGGAGAGATGGTTGACTTTTTGCTCTGGAAATTGACATTTTTTGCTTTTTTTTTGCAGCGAAAGGCAATCGTTTACTTATGGGTTACCTGCTTTAAACTGTTGAATCCAATAAGGAGAATTGCCGTGCAACAGAATGTTGTCTGGTACGATGCTTTGTCAATGAACGATGTTGACAAGGTCGGTGGTAAGAATGCATCTCTTGGCGAGATGGTGGCGAATTTGGCGAATGCGGGAGTGAAAGTTCCCAATGGCTATGCCACCACCTCTCATGCCTTTAATCAGTTCCTGGAAGCCAATTCGCTCAATGAGCGGATCTATCAGCTGCTTGACGAGCTGGATGTTGAAGATGTAAATGCCTTGCAGCAAGCTGGCGAGACTATCCGTAATTGGGTTCTAGAGGCACCGCTTCCGCTGGATCTCGAGCAGGATATTCGCGAGAGCTACCATGAGCTTGCCCAAGGTGACGAGATGCTTTCTGTGGCTGTCCGCTCATCGGCAACAGCAGAAGACCTACCTGATGCCTCCTTTGCAGGCCAACAAGAAACCTTCCTCAATGTCCGTGGGATCGATGCGGTAATCGAAGCGGTCAAACACGTTTTTGCATCGCTGTTCAATGACCGTGCAATCTCATACCGTGTCCACCAAGGGTTTGACCACAAAGGTGTTGCGCTATCTGCGGGTATCCAGCGCATGGTGCGCTCAGACAAAGCCTCTTCAGGTGTCATGTTTACTTTGGATACCGAGTCAGGTTTTGACCAAGTGGTATTCATCACTTCATCCTGGGGCCTTGGAGAGATGGTCGTACAGGGGGCCGTCAACCCTGATGAATTCTACGTTCATAAACCAACCCTGCAGGCGGGTAACCCTGCCGTTGTTCGTCGTACTATCGGCTCTAAACTGCTAAAGATGGTTTATACCGAGGATACTTCACTGGGTAAGCAGGTTGAGATCCTCGATACCACCCAACAAGAGCAAAACCAGTTCTCCTTAACTGACCAAGAAATTGAATCATTGGCCAAGCAAGCGCTGATCATCGAACAGCACTATGGGCGACCAATGGATATCGAGTGGGCCAAAGACGGGATCACAGGGGAACTACTGATTGTCCAGGCCCGTCCCGAAACCGTGCGCTCGCGCGATGATGCCAATGTGATGGAGCGCTTCCACCTCAATGGGACAGGCCATGCCCTGACTGAAGGGCGAGCGATTGGCCAACGTATTGGTAGCGGCGAGGTGCGTGTCGTCTCCGATTTGTCTCAGATGGATCAGGTCCAAGCCGGTGATGTGCTGGTGGCTGACATGACCGACCCAGACTGGGAGCCGGTCATGAAAAAAGCGGCGGCGATCGTGACAAACCGTGGCGGCCGTACTTGCCACGCAGCCATTATTGCCCGCGAGCTAGGCATACCGGCGGTCGTCGGCTGTGGCAATGCGACTGAGTTATTGCGAACCGGTCAGCGAGTCACCGTATCCTGTGCTCAAGGGGAGACGGGCTACATCTACGAAGGAGAGCTGGACTTTGAAGTACGCCGCTCTGCTGTCGATGATCTTCCTGATTTGCCGCTTAAAGTGATGATGAACGTCGGTAACCCTGATAGGGCGTTCGACTTTGCCTGTATTCCGAACGAAGGTGTAGGCTTGGCAAGACTGGAGTTTATCATTAACAAGATGATCGGTATTCACCCGAAAGCTTTGCTCAATTACGAGCAGCAGTCTGAGGAGCTGAAAGCCGAGATTGATCAGCGCATCATCGGTTACCCTGATCCGGTCGAGTTCTACATTCAGAAACTGACTGAAGGGATTTCAACACTTGCTGCGGCTTTCTGGCCAAAACGCGTCATCGTGCGCATGTCGGATTTCAAGTCGAACGAATACCGTAATTTAGTTGGCGGTGTGAATTTCGAGCCGACGGAAGAAAACCCGATGATCGGTTTCCGCGGAGCCTCACGTTATGTTTCCGAGCAGTTCCAAGATTGTTTTGCTCTTGAATGTGAGGCAATCAAGCGCGTTCGTGAAACCATGGGGCTGAAGAATGTCGAAATTATGATCCCGTTCGTCCGGACAGTTAGCGAAGCGGCTTCGGTGATTGACTTGCTGGCGAAGTTTGATCTTCGTCGCGGTGAGAATGGCCTGAAAGTGATCATGATGTGCGAGTTGCCCTCCAATGCAATTCTGGCTGATGATTTCCTCAAATACTTTGATGGGTTCTCTATCGGGTCCAACGATATGACTCAGCTGACGCTGGGGTTAGACAGGGATTCTGGTGAAATTGCCCACATGTTCGACGAGCGCAATGATGCGGTCAAGGTTATGTTGGCGATGGCGATAAAAGCCGCAAATAA
Source organism: Photobacterium gaetbulicola Gung47 (assembly GCA_000940995.1). NCBI lineage: Bacteria > Pseudomonadati > Pseudomonadota > Gammaproteobacteria > Vibrionales > Vibrionaceae > Photobacterium > Photobacterium gaetbulicola. The sequence continues at coordinate 2,460,760 of CP005974.1, read as the reverse complement.
TGCCGGAAAATACGTAGGGATCTGTGGCCAGGGGCCATCGGATCATGACGACTTAGCCCAATGGCTCATGGAGCAGGGGATCGACTCGGTGTCTCTGAATCCGGATACCGTGGTCGAGACCTGGTTGCATCTGGGTAAGCAATCATAAGGTATTGCTTCATTGGTAAAAAAGCTCGCTGATAAGGCGAGCTTTTTTCTATCTCTAGAATGACAGATTTAGCTGATATTGCGACTTTATCGATAATCACCAATCGTGATATCGTTATTTCAAATGACGCCCACCGTCAAATTGTAAGCTTCATCATCTTCGGGGTTAAACTAGAGCAGGGTTGGTGAGATGTAGGTTCTCAGCCTGAGATTAATAATCTTAATGACCGCGTTCTGATTCATGGTCGACTCTCACAAACAAAGGTCTCCCTAAAACGCAAGTAAGTTCGAAAACGATCATTAATTTATTCACAGCAAGCTTAGTATTTGCCCTCGGCGAAATAATTACCTAGTCTGAATGCGATAGTCAATGCGTAGAGTGATAGGGTACCAGCATGATTTGTTTGTTCATTCACTTTAATCCCACTTTTAAATGGACAACCTCACTCTGGTTTATTCTGTTTGCTGCCATCACACTCTCAAATTCAGTCTTTGCATCAGGGACTATTATGATCGATCTAACACGACCCAGCGAACATCAGCAGTGGCAAGTAACCAACGACAACGTGATGGGAGGCATTTCTCAAGGTCAGCTTACTTTTGATGGACAGTCGAGTCGGTTTTGGGGGGAGTTGTCACTGGCCAACAATGGCGGCTTTAGTTCGATCAGCCGACCTCTAGAATCACTGTCTGCCGATGTGGATCAAGTCGAACTGGTGTTTATTGGTGATGGACGCCTTTACCAATTGAGGCTTGCGACATGGAAAAATGGCAATCGAATAACCTATAAGCACGATTTTTCGTCCATAGAAGGGCAACGCCAAAAGCACGTGTTTGAGCTGAGTGATTTTCAAGCAGTGTTTAGAGGACGGCTAATCGATGGGGCTCCTGTACTGGCTGCTCGGGATGTAAAACAAGTCGGGGTGTTGATTGCCGATAAGCAGCCTGGCCCCTTTGCGTTAAATCTAATACAGCTTAAATTTAAAACCTCGCAGGAAACCGAATGAGCAAACGAATTATTAATGTTTGCTTCACAGTAAATATAATCCACTTATAGACAACAGTTACCTTGTGCAGTGAATACTGATGTTGCGGTGATGAATCTGCTTAGTAAAAAAGAATGCCGCCATGAAACATGGCGGCAAAAGTGCTAGAGATATTATTGTTGTTGTGGTGGAAGGGAAATAAACCCCAACTATTGCTTACCTAGCATCAATAGCTGGGGGGGATTTGGCTAAATCTATTTCACTTCAGGGTAAGTCTTGTAGCGTACGCCCATCATTTGTTCCATACAGTGGACAACCTGGCAGCTGTAGCCGAACTCGTTGTCGTACCAGATATAAAGCACGCATCGTTTGTCTTGGGCGATAGTGGCTGCACCATCGACAACACCGGCATGGCGGGAGCCCACAATATCGCTGGAGACGATTTCGGTTGATTCGGTGTAGTCAATTTGGCCTGAAAGCGGCGAGTTCAATGCCATATCACGTAGGTAGGCATTCAGTTCGTCTTTGGCTGCAACGCTGTTTAGGTTCAGGTTGGCAACGGCCATTGAGACGTTAGGGGTAGGGACACGTATCGCATTGCCGGTTAGCTTGCCTGAAAGCTCAGGTAGCGCCTTGGCAACAGCTTTGGCCGCACCGGTAGAGGTCAGTACCATGTTCAGCGAGGCAGAACGGCCACGGCGCTCTCCGTTGTGGAAGTTATCAATCAGGTTCTGATCATTGGTAAATGAGTGGACCGTTTCGATATGACCTGAATCAATGCCGTATTTGTCGTTGATTGCTTTGAGAATAGGGGTAATGGCGTTGGTGGTGCAGCTTGCTGCGGAGATGATGGTATCATCTTCTTGAATTGCCGACTCATTGACCCCGAATACCACATTCTTTAAGTCACCTTTGCCCGGTGCGGTAAGCAAGACCTTTTCGGACCCGTTGCAGTTCAAGTGTTTGCTCAGCCCTTTACGATCGCGCCACATCCCCGTGTTATCAACAACTAGTGCGTTATGAATACCATAGGCAGTGTAATCGACGTCGGCTGGGCTATTGGCATAAATCACTTGGATGTAGTTACCGTTGACGATGATCGCTTTGCGGTTTTCGTCGACGGTAATGCTGCCGTTGAACGGGCCGTGTACCGAGTCACGGCGAAGCAGGCTAGCTCGTTTTTCCAAGTCGCCATCTTTGCCGCCACGAACCACAATGGCTTTGAGACGTAGCGGGTAACCTTGACCACTTTTTTCTACGAGCAGTCGGGCTAGCAGACGACCGATACGACCAAAGCCGTACAGCACAACATCACGTGTTTCTACAGACTGGGTGCTGTTAAGTGATTCTTGCAGTGCGGTCTGCAGGAAATCGCTGATATTGCCTTCATCTTCATTGTTAGACCAGTAGCTGTGTGCCAGTTGGCCAATATCGACTCGGCAAGGCGAGAGATTGAGCGTTGCCAATGTTTGGATTAGTGGCAATGTCTGGGATGGTGACAATTCAGAGCCGGTGTAGCGGCGGGAAAGACGGTGGGATTTAACGATATCGATAACTGATGTATTTACGATTTGCTTGCCGAACATCAGGACTTCGACGCCTTTTTGTCGGTACAGCTGACCCAGCAGCGGGGAAATAGATTCAGCATTGGTTTGGCTTGTTTGCCAGTCTAGAAGGTATTTTTCTGGACTCATCGTTAGTTAGGACCTTTCACGTTAGGGAAGAGACCGCAGAGCGGTTTGTAATGTTTTGTTATGGATTTTATGGCGGAGAGTTTAACGTTTGTGTGGTTTTTGTCCTAGTAAAATTAACGAGTTGTAAATGTGATCTGAAGCATGCTGAAACAGTGATGTAACGCAAGTTTTTTGCTGCCACGGTTTTGTAGCCCATAAAAAATGCCGTTACTTATTTTTGAACGTTAACAAATGCTATTAGCAATTTGACTCTCAAAATGGATAGTTTCGCTCTGTTGCTAGCGGTGAGATAAATACGGTCTATAAAACAATAAGTTATAAGGCTGGTGACTTGGTGCTTTTTTTGCTTGTAAAGCAATTGATAGAGTGTTTGCCAGATAAACTTGGAGTAATCATGAAAATGCCTTTCCTCTCGTTGATAGTCACATTACTCATATTGCCTTTAACCGTCTCTGCGATGACGGTTGAGCAACTCGCCAGTCAGTTAGGCCGTAATGACCTGATCATTTACGACAGCCGCAGTAAGGCCGACTATGACGCCGGTCATATACCCGGTGCCATCAGTTTTCCATTCGAACAAGCTTACTACAACAAAGGCAAAGCGCTGTATATCAAAGGGCGGACGCAAATTACGTCCCTGTTAAGAGAGAAAGGCCTCGAGAGAGAAAAGCGCGTTATTTTATACGATGATGGCGACCTCATAAGTGCGGCTCGCCTGTATTGGATTCTAACCCTGTATGGGCATGATGACGTGACTGTTTTTGAGTCCGGCTATAACTCATGGATTAAGGCCCAGCCAAGTGAACGTCAGGAATCTAAGGTCGCGTCCAGCCACTTTGCACCTAATTTTGATGCATCGGTTTATGCCAGTACCACCTTGGTCAAATTGGCGACTTACTCAAAAAACTACACGATCTTGGATGCTAGGTCATTGGATGAATATCGGGGTAATAAATCGATGAGTAGCACTTATGGCAGAATACCATCCTCTTTGCATTTTCCGGTATCTGCGTTGATCAGTGAAAAGTCGGGACAGCCAGTATTAAAAAGTAATAGGGAGCTTACACCTGTCATCAGTCAGTTAGAGCGAAATAAAAAATATATTACCTATTGCAACTTAGGAAAAAACTCAACATTGAGCTTTTATGTACTGAAAAGAGCAGGTTTCGATGTTGCTTTATATGACGGCTCCTGGATCGACTGGTCGATGAAAAAATTGCCGGTAGAGCAGGAAAAGGGCCAATAGGATGTTAGGCGAGCGAATGACATCACAGGTGGCAATGTTCACGAAAGGTGTATTGGCCCGGCGACTTTTTACGGTGATCGGCTTGATAATGCTGGCTTCTATCTTTTTTTCGCTGCTGTTTACCTATAAACAGAATGTCAACCGTGTGACAAAAGATGTGGAAATGCTCATGAATATCTCTTCGCCTTTGGTAATTGATGTTTTTTTGAGTACGGATTTAGAAGGCTCAGTAGAATTGAACCGATTCTTTGCAAATTATGAAGAAATCTCTGCCGTCAATATCTTTGATCTGGAGGGAAAATTGCTCCATGCCTATCAGAGCCGGGCAAAAAATAGTTTCTCGTATATTGGCTTCAAGCCTGTGGGTAACCTCAGTTCAGGCTTTCACTTTAACATCGTCAATGAGATTCTATTTGATGGCAAAGTAATTGCGCAATATGAGGTTTACTATAGAAGCGAATATACCGTAAAAGATTTGTTGTTTGCCCTAATACAACTTGCGCTGCCATTTATTTTGATGTTGTGCTTCATGTTGTATTACGTCTATACCCGAGTAACAAAACCTATTTATGCCATTACTGAACAGCTTTCGTTGGTGGGCAAAGGCCAGGTCAGCTTGGATGAATTTATGGAGTCAGATACCGAAGTTGGGTGCTTGGCGCGAAAAATTCAAGCTTCAGATGCCAAGTTGTTTTTTAGAAACAAGAAACTCATAGAGCTTAACCAAACGTTGAAAACAAAAACCGAGCAACTAGATCGGGCTGTGAAAGTGAAGACAGAATTTATGGCCAATATGAGCCATGAAATCAGAACGCCAATGAACGGCATCATAGGTTTCATACAGTGTCTGCAGCAAAAGAACCTAGATCATGAATCGACCCAGCAGGTTGAATACATCAAAGAATCCGCTTTGTCTTTGTTGGTTCTTATCAATGAGATTTTGAACTACTCAAAACTTGAAAGCGGAAAAGTGAAAGTCACAGAAAATGATTTCAATATGTGGCGACTAATTAATTCATGCGTGAAAACGGTTCACTCAGAAGCGAGGGCTAAAAATCTTGAGGTGAATATTAGCCTGCCACCTGAAAAGCGTTGCTATTTCCATGGTGATGAGCAGCATCTGCGCCAGGTTCTGACTAATTTATTGGGGAATGCGGTTAAATTCACGGCCAAAGGCTTTGTTAATGTATCGGTAGACCTATTGCAGGAAAAAGAGCTCGAAGCTGAGTTATGCATTCGGGTTTCCGATAGTGGTATCGGTATATCGGCAGATAAAATTGACAGTATATTTGAATCCTATACGCAAGCCGATGGTTCGATTTCAAGGCGCTACGGGGGGACAGGCCTTGGGCTGACGATTTCAAAACAGTTATGTGAATTGATGGGGACCCAGTTGGGGGTGATCAGCCAAGAAGGCAAAGGGACTGAGTTTTCGTTTCGTCTGACGGTGAAAAAAGCGCAGGCAGTTCCAGAAAATAATACGTTACAGCTTAACGAGTGCTTGAATTGCGACTTATCCCAATTTGCCAATACCCGTATTCTAATCGCTGAAGATAGCCATATTAACCAGCAATTGGTAATTGCCTTTTTAAAGTCGATGGGATTAACCAACATCGATATTGTCGATAATGGTCTTCAAGCTGTTGATTATATGAAAAGCACTCAACCAGATGTTGTATTGATGGATTGCCAAATGCCAGAGATGGGAGGGTTGGAAGCGACGCAGAAGATTCGGCGCCTGCCCAATGGTAGCCAGATCCCAATTATCGCCCTGACAGCGAATGTTATGGAAAGTGAAAAACAGCAGTGTTTCGATGTGGGTATGGATGCGTATTTAGCCAAACCCATAATTAAAATTAACCTCTTCAGTACTCTGTTAACCATACTCAATACCAATTCAGTCAGCTAGGCGATAAGCCTCCAATCGAGGCTTATCGCAGGGACGGAAGCTGGATTGCTATAGGGTCAATAGCAGCCCCTCTTTTCCGGCCAGTGTAATGCTAAGAATGCCGTCCTTGCACTCCCACTCATCCCCAGTCAGCAATTCTTTCAATACGGCATTAGGAGTTGCGCCTAATTGCCAAATCGGCAAGGTCAGTGCCTTGGAAGAGTGGCTGTTGTTGATCAATGTGATCACGGTTTCACCTTCGAGAGTGCGCGCGTAGGCCAACTGCTGCTGCTCAGCATGGAGCCAATGCAGGCTGCCTTCCTGAAGGGCAAGGTAGTGTTTACGTACGTCGATCAGCTTGCTGACGAAATCATAGGTTGGGTTAGGGTGTTCAGTGCGCTCCCACGGAAAACAGCGGCGGTTATCTGGATCATGGCCTCCTTCTAACGCTACTTCAGTACCGTAATAAATACATGGGGTACCGACATAGGTGAACAGCATCAGCAGGGCCAACTTCATGGTTTCTTGATCACCATCCAAAGTTGTCAGGAAACGCATGGTATCGTGGCTGTCAAGTTGGTTCAGCTGGGCCAGTTGGTTATGCCATGGTACTTTACCGCGCACCTCTTCCAGCCAAGCGGCAAACTCGGCCGCATCTATCTGACAGTTATGGTAGGCAATATCTTTATTGGCAAAGAAGGCGCGCACTGGGTGGGCAAAGCCGTAATAGTTCATGGCCCCGTCTTCCTGATCGCCTTCTAGCCAGCTGGTGGCCTCGAAGAAGTGCTCACCCAAGACATAGCAGTCAGGGTTGACCGACTTGGCGGCCTGACGGAATGCTTTCACATAATGGGCGTTGTTGGTGGCACCGACGCCTTCACCTAGCATATGGATAACATCAAACCGCCAGCCGTCGATTTTGTATGGTGGGCGAAGCCACTGTTTGATAACGGCATCTTCTCCAGCATAGATATAGTTCTGGACCTCTGGGTTAGAGAAGTTGAGCTTTGGCAGGGTCTCAATCCCTTTCCAGCCAACGTAGCTGCTGCTATCACCGTCGAATTGATAATAATCGCGGTAAGGTGAGTCAGGGTTGCCGAATGCGCCTGCGGTTTCCTGCGGCTTTTGGTAACGGTTAAACCATGGGTGGTTGACCGAGGTGTGGTTATACACGGCATCCAGCACAATCTTCATGTCGCGACCATGAAGATTATTGACCATATGGCCAAACTGCTCATTGGTCCCGAGGTGGGGGTCGATACGGGTATAGTCAGTCGTATCGTACTTGTGGTTACTTGGCGCCTCGAAGATAGGGTTGAGATACAGTGCGGTGATCCCCAGCGCCTGCAGGTAGTCGAGCTTATCTTCGATGCCCTTTAGATCGCCGCCGAAAAATTCATTCGGCCCATTGCTGTCGTGTGAGTCTGAGACCGGCTCGCCCCACTTTTTGGCAATTGTTGGCCGTTCATCGCCCTTGAGGCAGTATTCATTATCGACCACGCTGATGGATGGGTCACCATTGTTAAATCGGTCAGGGAAAATTTGGTAGAACACCTGGCTCTTGATCCACTGTGGTGGCTGGTGCTGGGCGTTGTATTTGAAATGTGACTCCCTGCCAGGCATCCGAGGGCCTATCCCTTTACTGTCCAGCCACCACTGGCGGCTGTTCTGCATCACTTTGAAGCAGTAATGAGTTAACGGCTTGTCTTGATTTAACGGAATTTGGCCGTGCCAGTACTGGAGTCTGCCGTCAGTTTTCCCCTTTTCCATATCAATGAGCATTTCTTCATTGTCAGGCTCGCAGCGAATGAAGATAGTGGAAATGAGTGTGTCTGCTTCACTAACAAGCGTCAGGTCCAAGGAATGGTCCGAAACCGATACCCACTGTTTGTCCTGTCCGTGGTAAAAAAAAGGCTTAGTCATCATTGTTATCCCGCCCTCAGAAGTCGATGTTCCCCCTACCATAATGGTTTTGGAACAAAAATGAATCCTCCTGATTCAAAAAAATCGGGCGTAGGCGGGGGCGTAGAGAGAACTGGAGCGGCCAGCGGCCGCGGAGATTAACTGTGCAGATATTTGTTATATCGAACACCGGCTGTTTGGCGAGTAGGCAATCTCTTTTTTGCGCATTGGCATGCTGTCGACTAGCTGAGTGATATGCTGCCAGTTGGTTGGCTCACTCCAGCGGTGTTTCTCAAGCCCGTCTTTACCGATCAATATTGCGGTGTGTGAATTGCGGGAAATATTGTAGAGCTTTTCCAGTCGGACTATATCCTCAGGGCTAAAAATATCGGCAGGTTTGTTGAAGCCGTCTTTGGTCATGACCACTACGACAATATCCCGCTCTTGCAACATGCAGTCATGCATGAGGGACTCCTTGATGAAAGTCTTAACATGCTGATCTTTTTCAGGGGCGAAATAGAGGATGCTGCGGTGGTTCCAGTGCATTGAATCCATTGGGTAGGAGAGGGCGGATACACTAAAGCTAATTAGAATCATCGCAACTAGCATTTTTGCAAATCGGTTCGTTAACAGCTTGCTCATTGTCGTCTTCCTTCCAAATGGTACAGGGGAAAGCCGGTGATGGCGCTCTGTAAATTTCAGCGCTGCTGCCAATAACTAACGACATTCATGTCGGATTGGATCAAAGGTGCGAATATTGTCTCATTGTTGTGCTTTTAGTATATACCAAGCGTTGAGGGGCATTTGCGGAGAGCGAGATAGGCGCTCCCTTGAGTGATGTCTGCCAGGGAGCGTACTGTTTTTAGAGGCAAGCGGGAAAAGGCTAGGAGACGGTGTACTTTGCCATGTGCTCGGCAACATAGTCGATAAAGACGCGCAGTCGGGCTGGCATGAACTTGGTTTGGGCAAACTGCAGCGCGATGTCCCCTTGGTAGTTGCCTTTGATGGTCCAATCTTCCAGCACCGGTTTCACTTCGCCTTCAGCAAGGGCTTTCTTAATGACAAAGTCTGGGAAAATACCGATCCCCAAGCCATCCATGACACCGCGCAAGCGCATCTGCGAATGGTTCACCGCATAGCGGCCAGATACCGCAACGGTATGCATCTCGCCGTCTTTGACGAAATCCCAGATATGATCGGTGGTTGTCTCGCCTAGGTAAAGGCAGTCGTGGTTCACCAATTCGGTCGGGTGGGTGGGGGTCCCTCGCAGCGCAAGATAATCCGGGCTGGCACACAAGCTAAGGCTAACCTTGCCGAGTTGTTTTAACACCAAGCCCTCGGTTGGCTTTTCCGTTAGGCGGAAAACAATATCTATACCTTCGGAGATCAGGTCTATATCACCGTCTCGAGCTTTAAGCTTGAGCTCAATATCAGGATATTGGGTCAAGAAGGGCAGGACCATCGGTTGCAAAACGATGCTTAAGAATGCTTTCGGAGCAGCCACTGTCACTGAGCCGGAAGGGGTTTCGTGCTCAGAGCTCGTGAACTCGACCACTTGCTTGGTTGCTTCTAACAGTGCGCAGCATTGATCGTAAATGCCTTTACCTGACTGGGTGATAACCAGCTTACGGGTGGTCCGTTCAAGCAGCTTGGTCGAGAGGGTCTGTTCCAATCGGGAAAGTTGTTTACTCAACGCTGAAGGCGTAACGCCGAGCTTTCTGGCTGCAGCGGTAAAACTGCCTTCATCAACCACAATTTTAAAGACTGCCAGTTCAGGCATTAAAGCAATTAGTTTATTTGTGTCCATAATTCACGAGACCTTTTCCACGAGAGGGGATAATAGTCTGATTACTCTTTGATTAGAATGGCTAGAGTTCAAAGATCCTGTGAAATTGCAATAATTGCAGGTAAATCACCTAATCTATAATGGAAATATTGCTCAAATAAGCGTTTTGCACGCATATTTGTGCCAGTTGTCAATCGGTGGTGACTGGTAAACGATATTATTGTGAGGAACATCATGTCTGCCGCATTCTATGATCAAATCAAACAGCAAATAGAAGAAGTAAAAGCTGAAGGTCTGTACAAATCTGAGCGTATTATTACTTCTCAGCAACAAGCTGCTGTTAAAATTAGTTCGGGCGAAGAAGTTCTTAACTTCTGTGCCAACAACTACCTAGGCCTTGCCAACCACCCTGAATTGATCAAAGCAGGTCAAGAAGGTATGGAAAAACACGGCTTCGGTATGGCATCTGTTCGCTTTATCTGTGGTACGCAAGACATCCACAAAGAACTAGAGCAGAAACTATCTGAATTCTTGGGTAAAGAAGACACGATTCTTTACACTTCATGCTTTGATGCAAACGCGGGTCTTTTCGAAACTATTCTAGACAAAGAAGATGCAATCATCTCTGATGCATTGAATCACGCTTCTATCATTGACGGTGTTCGCCTATGTAAAGCAATGCGCTTCCGTTACTCGAACAACAACATGGAAGAACTTGAGCAGCAGCTAATTGCCGCAGATGAAGCCGGCGCTCGTCACAAGCTTATCGTGACTGACGGTGTATTCTCAATGGACGGTGTGGTTGCTAACCTGCCAGCAATCTGCGACCTTGCTGATAAGTACAATGCACTGGTGATGGTTGATGACTCTCACGCTGTTGGCTTTATGGGTAAAACCGGTGCTGGCACGCACGAGTTCCACGATGTGGTAGATCGCATCGACATCATCACCGGTACCCTAGGTAAAGCAATGGGTGGCGCATCAGGCGGTTACACCTCTGGTAAGAAAGAAGTGATTGACTGGCTACGTCAGCGCTCGCGTCCATACCTGTTCTCTAACTCTGTTGCTCCGGCTATTGTTAACGCGTCTATCCGTGTTATTGACTTGCTAAAAGAAAGTGGCGACCTGCGTGACCGCCTATGGTCAAACGCCGAGCATTTCCGTACCCGTATGGAAGCTGCAGGCTTCACAATGGGCGGTGCTGACCACGCGATTATCCCAATCATGCTGGGTGATGCGAAAGTAGCGGCTGAGTTTGCTGAGCGAGCCCTAGAAAAAGGTATCTACGTTATTGGCTTCTCTTTCCCTGTAGTACCAAAAGGCCAAGCACGTATCCGTACCCAAATGTCAGCGGCTCACACACCGGAGCAGCTAGACAAAGCGATCGACGCCTTCATCGAAGTGGGCAAGGACATGGGCATTATTTAAGCTCATCTTCCCAATAGTTCAAGGGCTAAGGGCTGGCAATGTATCAGCCCTTGCAATTCTACCCTGCAGTAGGAACAAATAATGAAAATCAAAGCACTTTCTAAACTAAAGCCTGAAGAAGGTATTTGGATGACCGAAGTGGACAAGCCTGAGCTTGGCCATAACGATCTGCTTATCCGCATCAAGAAAACGGCTATCTGTGGTACAGACGTACACATCTACAACTGGGATGAGTGGTCACAAAAGACAATCCCTGTACCTATGGTTGTCGGTCACGAGTATGTGGGTGAAGTTGTAGGCATCGGCCAGGAAGTCCGTGGCTTTGAGATTGGTGACCGCGTATCGGGTGAAGGCCATATTACTTGTGGTCACTGCCGTAACTGCCGTGGCGGTCGTACTCACCTTTGCCGTAATACCACAGGTGTTGGTGTAAACCGTGAAGGTGCCTTTGCTGAATACCTAGTGATCCCTGCATTCAATGCATTCAAGATCCCTGAAGGTATCTCTGATGACCTAGCCTCTATCTTTGACCCGTTCGGTAACGCTGTTCACACTGCGTTGTCTTTCGACCTTGTCGGTGAAGATGTCCTGATCACTGGCGCTGGCCCAATCGGTATCATGGCGGCAGCTGTTGCTAAGCACGTAGGTGCACGCCACGTTGTGATCACTGACGTTAACGAATACCGTCTAGATCTTGCTCGTAAAATGGGTGTTACCCGTGCCGTGAACGTGGCTGAAGAGAAACTGGAAGACGTTATGGCTGAGCTTGGCATGACGGAAGGTTTCGATGTTGGCCTAGAAATGTCTGGGGTCCCATCAGCATTCAACAGCATGCTAACCTGCATGAACCACGGTGGTAAGATTGCCCTGCTGGGTATTCCACCATCAGACATGGGTATCGACTGGAACCAGGTGATCTTCAAAGGGCTGATCATCAAGGGTATCTACGGTCGTGAAATGTTTGAAACCTGGTACAAGATGGCGAGCTTGATCCAGTCTGGTCTGGACCTAACGCCTATCATCACTCACCACTACAAGATTGATGATTTCCAGCAAGGCTTCGATATTATGCGCTCTGGAATGTCAGGCAAGGTTATCTTGGATTGGGAATAATCCCGACCGGATAAAAGAAAAACGGGCTCTCGAGCCCGTTTTTTTTATATTTAGCAATTTAGTGACGACCTGTTCGCGACCCACAAGAGAACTGGTATGGCACACTAAATTTTCACCAGTAGCAGATCACATGGCATATTGCGGACAAGTGCGGCAGCTTCAGAAAAGATTTGAGTTAGTGCATTGGTTTTGTGATGCCCCATGATCAAAAGATCAATATTGTGCTCTTTGATGCTGTGGCGAATTTCGTTTTCAATCACACCGCAGCAAACCAGGTACTTATCGACAGCCACCTCCATGTTTTGGAGCTGTTCTTTCATGGCTTGAATTGAGGCGCTACGTTCTTTTTTTCGTAGTCGGTGAGATCGATAGTCATGATGAACTCCATATCCTGTTTAGAAATACTTAAACCCAGAGTACGAAAGCAATAACGCCTAAGACGCAGTAGAAGTAAAATAATTTATTGATGTTTTGGTTAATAGCTAAGTTCATGCAATATAGATTAAAATACCCATATAAATTATCAGTAAACCTACAAAGTAAGATGACCACAGCACCGTTAGGCGTTTAATGATTTGTTCTTCCATTTGTACCTCAACAAAAGAAAATGACTAATAAGGCAAATATCAAGATGGTTGCGATAGGGGGCTTTGAATGGTCAGAACGCTGATTTAGTCCCAACGCTTTTGCATCGGCTTGACTGAGTGTGAATTCAATTTTCTCGCAATATTCGTCTAATTCATGCATAGCCACCTCCTGAGCGATGAACACAGCATAACGCCACCATTGGTTAAGTTAAACTAAATAAAAATTAATGGGAGTTCAGTCTGTCTTAACTTGGTGTGAGCGGGAGGGGGAGGCACAGAAAGTGAGCACAGGTGAAAAAAACGGGCCTAAAGGCCCGTTTATTAGTAGTTAGATGCTATGGAGCGGAGGCTTAGCCCAGCATAGCACTCATTGCAACGAGGGCAACCAAGCCGCCCATCATTGGAATGGCGGTGCGTTTTACCAGCTCAATCGGCGAGATACCTGCCACACCGGCACAAGCGATGACTACACCGGCAACCGGTGAGAACGAACGGAAGATGCCTGAGGACAGCTGCATTGGCAGAGCAAATGCGGCCGTGGAAACGCCAAGTGTAGAGGCAATTTGCGGCGCCAGATCAGAGAAGCTGAAGAATGGAGCGTTGCCCGAGCCTGACAGCAGGGCTGTTGCGCCAATGATGCTCACCATAACGATAATCATCGGTAGGTAGCCCAGACCGGCAGTGGATGTCGCGCCTAGCAGCATGCTGATGAAACCAATGGTGCTCAAACCAACTACGAAGGTTTGGGCTGCGATGATTAGCGATACGACGCTGGCGAATGCTTTGCCCATCCCATCGAGGAAGACTTTCAGCGATGCGGCAACTTGTTTACCGTCACGGTTAACGATGAAGTCACATACCATCGCGATGAACAAGCTGGTGAACATTGCGGTAACGACATCGACTTTAATCCACGAGATAGCGAAGTTACTGAATGTGAGTAGCATCAATAGCGGTAGGATAGGAAGAATCGCAAACCATTTCGGCGCGTCGACGGTGTCTTGCTCGACTTCTTTCAGTTCATGGATCACACCGTTTTCCGCATCTTTCTTGTCGAACCAGCGCTGACAGAAGAAATGAAGCACGGCAATAACAGCCATGATCACAGGAGCTACAATGATCTGGTGGTTAACAAAATACGTTGCGGCATCGATACCGATAACTTCTGCAGCTTTAAGCGAGTTACCTGAGGCAGGACCAAGATCCAAACAAGCCGTTGTCGCCAGTACAGCCGCTGTAGAAGCTGGCGTACAGCCAATGCGAACCAGTACAGGGTACATAGCAACAAGTAGTAGCATTGCCAGGCCAACCGCGGATGGGATGAAGATGTTAATGATTTGGCCAAGCACGTAGGTTAGGGCAAGAACGACATATGGGCTCTTGATCAGGGAAAGCGGTTTAGTCGAAACTTGTACCATGGCATTGGCGGCACCGATGTGGTTCATGTAGCTAGAGAAGCCTGCCACACTCATGATGATCAAACCAAGGTTGGCAACCGTGGATGAAGAAAGTGCCTTAATAACCAGGAAGAAATCGAAAACAATGGCACCAGATGAATTAGTACCAGAAGGCAGAAAATCGGTATTGCCGGCAGCAACGCCGATTAGGATCATTAGCAGGCCGGCTGCAAATAGCGCGGCTTGAGTGTTGTATTTCTTAACAATCAAATAACCCGCACCAAATATGATAGGGAGCGATAGCAATGGGATGATCATTTTGTAATCTCACATAGTATTAATAGGTACAGTATGTTGATGGTTAATTATATTTTTGTGTGTATAAAGCTTAAAAATTAAAATCATCAACAACCTTGAATCTATTTAACATCCCTGTATCAAATGTTGCTCCTGCAACTTGTAGACCCGTAATTTCCTAATCGGCACCGGTCATCTGGTTTAACTGAAAAATTAAGATGTGAACGGTGATAATCTATTGGAAATAGACAAACGAAAGTAGTGGTTACTACTCAATAATATCGAATGCCTGACACGAATTTTACTGAAAATGGGTATTGAAATAATGGACACTCTATGTTTGTTGCGACCTAGGTCATATTGAGGTCTGTAACAAAAGATGTCTCAAAATGAATATTGAAATGTCAGTGAATATCTTTGAACGAATGCAAATAAAATAAACACAAAACAATGACAGATAATCTTTTTTGTGTGTGATTTATTTTTGCATTGTTATTGATTTTTACGTAATGAACGATTTCATCACAATTGTTTATTGTGACAATTATAACCCAAATTAAGAAAGGGAATACTCAATTAATTGTTATGCTTTGATGGCTTTGTGAGACATATCATTGATTCTTAAGTGACGGGGTAACCCATCGAACCTCGGTTTGAAAATCAACCCGTGATGAAGTTCACAAAAGCTGTTATACTGCAGCAACATGGTGAGAAAGTCGTCTTTAATGGCGACTTTTTTATTGCTTGATAGACATCATTATTGGAACAGTACATTGATTTCAACAGCTAATATCACAATGCAGTTTGGCGACAAGCCTCTGTTTGAGAATATCTCCGTTAAGTTTGGTGAAGGTAACCGTTACGGCCTGATTGGTGCGAACGGTTGTGGTAAGTCAACGTTCATGAAAATTTTGGGCGGAGAGCTTGAGCCTTCTGCAGGTACTGTCTCTAAAGATCCTAACGAGCGCATGGCTAAACTGGGTCAGGATCAGTTTGCTTTCGAAGAGTACAGTGTTGTTGACACTGTGATCATGGGTCACAAGGACCTGTGGAAAGTCAAAGAAGAGCGTGACCGTATTTATGCAATGCCTGAAATGTCTGAAGAAGACGGCATGCGCGTTGCTGATCTTGAAGTAGAATTTGCTGAAATGGACGGCTATTCTGCAGAGGCTCGTGCTGGTGAGTTGCTTCTTGGTCTTGGTATTCCAGAAGAGCTGCACTTTGGCTTGATGAGCGCGGTTGCTCCTGGCCTGAAAGTACGAGTGTTGCTTGCTCAGGTACTATTTGCTGACCCAGACATCATGTTGCTTGACGAACCAACCAACAACCTTGACATTCACACCATTGCATGGCTGGAGCGTATTCTTCTTGAGCGCAACTGCACCATGATCATCATCTCGCACGACCGTCACTTCCTGAACAGCGTATGTACGCACATGGCTGACCTTGACTACGGTGAGCTACGTATGTTCCACGGTAACTACGACGAGTACATGGTAGCCGCGACTCAAGCTCGTGAGCGCCTATTGGCCGACAATGCCAAGAAAAAAGCACAGATTGCCGAGCTGAATACTTTCGTTAGCCGTTTCTCTGCCAACGCATCGAAGGCTAAACAGGCTACATCACGTCAGAAGCAAATCGACAAGATCCAGCTTGAAGAAGTGAAAGCATCGAGCCGCCAGAACCCATTCATCCGTTTCGAGCAGGAGAAAGAGCTGTTCCGTAACGCGCTTGAAGTCGAAGGCCTGAAGCAGGGCTACGGTGATAACATCCTGATCAACGGCGTGAAGTTGCTGGTGGAAGTGGGCGAACGTATCGCGATCATCGGTGAGAACGGTATCGGTAAATCTACCTTCCTGAACACCCTTGCCGGTGTAATGGAGCCGATGGATGGCATGATCAAGTGGTCGGAAAACAACAATATTGGTTTCTACGCCCAGGATCACAGTGCTGACTTTGAGAGCGACATGAACCTTATTGACTGGATGGGGCAGTGGAAGAACGAAGGTGACGACGAGCAGGTGGTTCGCGGCATCCTCGGGCGTATGCTGTTCTCACAGAATGATATCAAGAAGTCTGTGAAGGTCTTGTCTGGTGGTGAGCAGGGTCGCATGCTGTTTGGTAAGCTGATCATGCAAAAACCAAACATCCTATTGATGGATGAGCCAACCAACCATATGGATATGGAATCTATCGAGTCGTTGAACCTGGCGCTGGAAAACTACAAGGGTACCCTGATGTTCGTTTCCCACGACCGCCAGTTTGTATCATCGATTGCAACGCGTATCATCGAAATCACCAAAGATGGCGTGGAAGACTTCCACGGCACTTACGATGAATACCTTGCTAAGAAAGGCCTTGAAGGTTAATAGCCTTGTGTTGAGTTGCCTTTTCGGCAGATAAATTTTTGAAAGCCGCCACGTATACCTGTAAATACAGAGTTATACAGGGCGGCTTTTGTTTAGGAGATGATTGTATGAAGATTTGGGTAGACGCCGACGCTTGTCCGAATGTCGTTAAGGAAATATTGTTCCGTGCCGCGAATCGGGTAGGGGTTGCTGTCACCTTGGTGGCGAACCAGTTTATCCGGGTGCCGCCCTCGCCGCATATCAAGTCGATACAGGTTGAGCCGGGGTTTGACGTTGCTGATAACTATATTGTCCAGCAAGCAGAGCCGGGCGACTTGGTGATTACCGCTGATATTCCACTGGCTGATGAAGTGATCACCAAAGGTGCCCATGCATTAAACCCGCGAGGTGAGATGTATACCAAAGATACTATCAAGCAGCGCCTGCAAATGCGTGATTTCATGGAAACCATGCGCAGCTCTGGCGTGCAAACCGGTGGCCCCGCACCACTGAGCCAAGCGGACCGACAGAACTTCGGCAATAAACTCGATGCATTTCTAGCGAAAAATCACCGTAAGTAGCAGGCCTTGCTCTGCAAATATTTCAGTAGTGAGGTTACTCTTTCGCCTCACTGCTATCTTCGGATTGTGCGTCTTCTTCATTGTTGCCCTTTTCGCTCTTTTCCTTTTCTTCCTGCTCCTCTTTTTCCTTTTGGGCTTCTTGCTCTTCCAGTACCACCTTAGGTGTCGACTTTTCTTTCTTGGCTAGCCGGTAGGCCAGCGCCAAGCCGAACGGGGATGTCTCGTCGGTGACCAGTTTTTCCAAAGCCTTGCTGTCGACCTGATCGAGCTGCCCCATCTCACTGGCGGTCCGCTTAGATTTGCCGATCACTTCATCGTCAGGCAGATCAACCATAATGGTGGCGGCTTCGGTGAGGGCGGTGGCGTATTCTTCGGGATCATTGAGGTCGTAGTCAGAAATTTTCATGTGCTGACGAACTTCAAGCGCCCAGTTCAAAGCAAGATAGGGAATGGAGGCTGTGTTGTTGTCTTTGCCATTTGGCTCTGGCGGGATGTAACTAATGCCGTTGAGAAAGTTGACCAAGGAAAGGTATTTGTCATGCTTGAGCTGTTTCATGCCTATGTATTCAGGCAGGTTATCGGGCTTGATCTTTTTGCCTTTTTCGTTGACCAGCCACACTTCGTTGTCATTGCTCATTTCGGCCCAGAAATCATCACCAGAGCCCAAGAGGTTATGACTAACTTTGAGGGTAATTGGAACGCTGGTGCCGCCATTGGGCATATCCCAGAAGGTCGAGAGTAGGGTTAATCCTTCTGTTAGGTATAGGACACCTTCTTCAGGGCCCACAACCACAGTGGTTAGTGCATCCGCATTCTGGCCGACTTTGCCAGAGCATTGATAGGTTTCCGGATCGGTAGGGAGGGAGTTCTCATCCCATTTTTTAACACCTTTGGCACCGTTTACCCGACACAGATCCCGATACATGTTTTTCAAATCCGCTTTATAGCGCTGCAGATTGGCAAATATTTGGTCGTAATCCAGAACCGCTTGGGTCGGCAGTAGCTGATCCAATGTAACGGTAATGGTGTCACCGTTCTCTAGCTCGCTATAGTTAACCTTTTCAGCATAGCAAAGAAAAGGGGTACAAAAGAACGCACCAATAATAAGGGAGCATAAACGATGATGATACATAACCCGGCCTCACACCATTTTTTACAACAGTCTAGCAAAGCTGAGCCGAACAATTTGTTTCATCAGTGAGTGGCTTGGCCACTGCAGGCAAATAGCCTGCAGTGCAGAAAGAGCAAGACGGGCTAAGTTGTCAGATGCCGAGCTCGTCGAGAAGATCTAGGTCTACCTCGACAGGTGCTGTGGTGTTCTTTTTGGGGGGGTGAGAATGGCTCTGTGCCGCCGCAATGATCTGGTCGGGATCACATTCTTCATGCTGATCAAATTCTTCGAGTTGGATGAATTCGGTTCTATCCATGGCCAGCTCGAGGTAGAAAATATTGTTCTTCTCGGTCGTGAAGCTGACGCGACGAGCCTGCGGCCGGTCGAGATTGGTATCGACCGATAGTAGTACCTGCTTGTTCAGGGCAAGCATCTTGGGCTGGTTCTGGGTAATCGATACTTGCAACTCGCGGCGGATTTTGCCGGTGAAGTCTCCAACAACCTGGTTCATTAGTTCGCCGAGAACATCGGCAACCTCATCGGACGAATGGTGGATAGCGAGCTCTTCGGCTGACATGCCCATCTTGAGCATATAGCTTTGGTAGAGTTCTAATGCGGCCTGGTGAGAGAAATTAGTGACGACGAGTCCGGTAAAGCCACCATCAAAAAGTACGAAACAACCAATGTCTGGTTTAAGGCTGGTTTTATTTATCTTCTGCACCATCGCCGAGTAGCTCACAGGACTGTCCGTGGCCGCTGAAAGCACGCCAGAAAATGACTGGCACAATTTGAGCAAGATATCGTCGGTAGTGATGACTTTGTTTTTTTTCATTGAGCTTGAAGTGTTGATAGGTAAGGGGTGAAAGTGTGACATTAAAAGCAGAGAATTGCACAACGCATGGTTTAGTGGCTTGACGTGGTTCACCTTTTTGCCAGTAAACCATGCGGGTATTTCCGTTTGGCGGCACTTTTTCAGGATTATGGGAAACGCTGCTCTAGGTACCGGATAATATCGCTAGACTCATACATCCATGTGACTTCACCGGAAGCCTGCTCGATACGTAGGCAAGGCACCTTGCGCTTGCCTCCACCGTTGATCAAGGCTTGCTCATTGCTAGGCTGTTTGGCATCAAGGGTATCAAGTGGAAGGTTCATTTTTTTCGCAGCGCGACGAACTTTGACACAGAATGGACAGGACTCGAACTGGTAAAGGGTCATCGATTCAAGCTCTTTGTTGATACGCTGTTGCTCTTCATCGCTGCGCTGCTGTGGCTTGGGAGAGAAAACGGCATTGAGCAATAAAATGAGCTTTCCAAGAATAAGGCGAATAACTTTCATTTGTAATAATGTCCTTTTGAAATAGTGCTTTTTTATCATACCTGTTTATTCATAACCAAAAAACCACAGTAAAACTACGTGTAATTAACGAATGCCGTGTTAAGCCTAAGTTGTTGAATTATTAATAAGTGAGTAATGCTGGACAAAAGTCGATCCATGTCACTCTGTGGAAAATTTAATACAGCTAAAAATATAAAAAAGATATAAAGCCGTTATCATAATCAAAGTTGGTAAGCAATTTGGGTCATATCTTAGTGTCACATGACAAAACTATATTAATTTGTGATGATTCGCGGTTGGTACACCGGGCAATGCAAAAGTTTTTCAGCGAATTTACAGGCATAACCCTGTATTTCGCTGAAAATGGCACACAAGCCCTGGAGTGCCTAGCGATGCATGATGTCGATGTGATGTTTCTTGATCTGACGATGCCGGTGTTGGATGGTTTTGGTGTGTTACAGCAATTGCCTGTGAGTACTTATCCGACCAAAATTATTGTGTTGTCAGCCGATGTACAGCAACGGGCCGTAGAGCGTTGTGTTGATGCCGGGGCGAATTACTTTTTAGCCAAACCTTTTTCTCGCTCCCAAATTTATTCAACGTTGAAAAAATTGGGCTTCTCACTAATCCGAAAAAGTAGAGATATACCACCAGAAAATAATTTCATCCCTTCTCAAGCGCTCTATGGAAATGATTATTTATATCAATTTCAGGAGATTGCTAATATTGCACTAGGAAGGGGTTCAGCAATTATTTCCGACCATTGCCGTGAATTTATTACCATGCCATTACCGAATGTTGCGATGTTAGGTTGTGGCGAGCTGGATATGATGATCAGCAACCTCACTCATCGTCCGGACTCCACTGCGATTGCCCAGCGTTTTGTCGGCGGAGGCATTCACGGCGAAGCCCTGGTCTGCCTATATGGAAGTGATATTGGGCTATTTGGCGAACGTTTGGGGTTTAGCACATTCGGTGATAAAAAGAGTGAAGTGATTATCGATATAGCCAACTTAATGGTGTCCTCGTTTTTGGTTTCCTTGTCTGAACAAATGAATATTCCTTTTTCTATCCGGCAACCCATATGCCTCGAGGAATATATGATCAGGGGAGGAAGTGAAGCGATGAATTGTGAGCTGTTTACCATCGAATACAGCTACCAGTCTGAAAAAATGGATATGGCCTGTGATGTTTTACTCATGATGGATCATGACTCTACACAAGTGATCAGACGTTTTATGGAGACATTGCAGTGACTTACCCTGACAGTTTATCTGAATTCCATCTTGCCGCGCAGGTTATCGACAATATTGATGCTGGTGTCGTGATGCTTGATAGCAAGCACAGAGTCATGATTTGGAACACTTTCATGCAAGCTTACAGTGGTATCAGCGTCGAGCAAATTATGGGGCAAAACTTATTCGAGGCAGTACCTGACTTGCCGGAAGAGTGGCTGAGAAATAAAATCCAGTCGACCTTTAAGCTTGGGACTCGCTCCTTCAGCAGTTGGGAAGACCGGCCTTTTATTTTTAATTTTACCAACTTTAGCCCAGTTAGCGGCGGTATGACGAGTATGTTTCAGAACATGACTTTAACCCCGTTAAAAGCGCTAGATGGTGAATACCGACATATTTGCCTTACTGTTACCGATGTATCGGACATCGCGAAAAGCAAGATCCACCTAAGAGAGAGTAATGCGCAGCTGACCCACTTAAGTATCACCGACCGGCTGACACAGCTTTATAACCGAGGTCATTGGGAGTCTTGTTTATCTGCCGAGTTTGACCAATGCCGTCACTATCAAACCGTGTCGAGCCTGGTCATGTTCGATATTGATCATTTCAAGAAAGTGAATGACACCTTTGGCCACATTGCTGGCGATGCGGTGATTAAGTCCATTTCCAGTCTGCTAAAAAAGGCCAAGCGTCAATCTGATATTGCGGGCCGATACGGTGGCGAGGAGTTCGGGGTGATCCTGCCGGGCACCAGCTCAGAGTTAGCCCAGTATTTCACGGAGCGATTGCGCAAGCGGGTCGAAGAATCATTGGTGAAAATGGACATCCGTGATATTCGGGTCACGATTAGCTTGGGGCTCTGCGAGTGGGCGTCTTGGATGACGTCTTATGAGCAATGGTTAGAATGTGCCGATAGCGCCCTGTACCAATCCAAGAGGGCGGGCCGCAATCAATGCACGCTTTATCAATCTACAGTGGAACATTGTTCTGATATGTCTGGGGTGTCATAGGTATAAAAGCGAAAAATATAGTTTTTGCCTATATCATTGGATTGATTTGACATAGAATAATACGTTCATTCTTATTTAGGCTATCTTGTTGTTTGCAATTGCTAATAGCCTGAATATTAGCAGTAACGTAAGACAAGAATCATTGGAAGAGTAGATTGGATTATGGTTGTAGAATCTGAAGGCTATCATGCGCTCATAGAGTACTTTACTGAGCACCTTTCCCTGTTTGAAAATGCAGAAGCTAATGGATGCGAGGAAACGGTTGAAGATGTAGTGACAGATATGATCGCAACCAATTTGATGACTGTTTTTGCGCAAAATCCGGATCTGGAAGCTGACTTCCGTTTTAAGTTGATGCAGGAAGCTGATGCGGTTATGGAAGATTTGAACGAAGTGCTTGCCGGAGCGTGGAGTCGCTGCCCAACCAATGAGCAGGTTTGCTTTTTAGAAGACTATGTCGGGTTGGTAAAAAACCTATTTGATAGCGCGATAAGCCAAAGTACTAGATAATAAAAGCAGCAGTTAGCTGCTTTTTTTATTTCAGCAGACTTCCGGTTTCGCTTCGTTATTTCTCCACTTTTGTCCGGATAAATTGTTTTTGCTATTGATACCAAGGATGACATAGTTAACTGAAATCTAATTGTCATATTTATTGAGTAAGTTTGCCTCCAAGATGTCCTGTCCCGCTAGCTGAAATAGAGACATAAAACTATTTCGTTTCTGTTCTTGGGGAGAGGATGTGTCACATCACGATACTGGCTGAACTTAATCAGGGATATGATCAGCATGAAAAACCAGTTGCGGGGTAAACCCCGTCTCTCCATTGTAGCCGCCATTCAAATTGTTTTTGTATTACTGGTCGTGACCGGTGGGTTACTTTCTTTTTTCGGTAATAATGGACTGAAAAATATTACGCGGGAATTTGACGTTCTCAGTCATCAGGCGCTGCCGGTTACTATGAACAGCAGTGTGATTGTCAGGGCGTCATTGCAATCTGCCCAGCATCTCGGTGAGCTGATCAACAGCTCGTCTGTTGAAGAGCTTGATATTGCACATCAAGCTTTCGTCAGCGAGCAGAAAACAATGGCAGCGGCACTCGGTGAACTACAGCGTCTTGCGGATAAAAACCAACTAGGTTGGTTGACTAATGATATTCATGCGCTAATTAGCCTGGCTGATGACGTGGGCACAACGGCTGCAACGCTATACCAGTCTCAGCAAGAGATATTGATTAACCAGGATAAAATCGAAACCGACAAAGCGATGATGAATTATGCGGTTTCTTCAGTTCGCGCCGAAATGAGCCGTGTTGGTACCGAAGTGTTTGCCAATAATTTAGCTGGCATTAACCACGTTACAAATTTTGTGAATCACTCGTTGGAAATGGCAAGTCATCTGATGGCATTGATGCTCGAGCATGATTTATCGAAAGCACGAGGGTTGGTACGTAGCCTGCAAAGCACCAACCTGTCGGGTATGGAATATGCTTGGCGGGAAATGCATCGCCTCGACCCGAGACTTGCGGACTACACCAGTGTTACGGTGCCGTTCTCTATGGTGAAAGCACTGTTCGAGGATAATGGCATTGTTGCGCTGCAGCTTCAGACACTGGCACTGCAGGGGGATCAGGCAGCCAAGGTGCGAGAAGCCCATCAGCAAATCGCGTCCATGGCTACCCAGATTAATACGCTTACCGATGGTGCCAATAGGTTGGTTGAGCAAGGCGAGGCCGGGGTTATAGCGGCGAGTGAAAATGCGATGGCATTGTTCATTACCTTTAGTATTGTTGGCCTGGTGGTTGCCATTTTTGCCAGTGGCTGGATCAGCCATTCAGTAAAACGCTCGCTGCAGAAAATAGACCGTGTCGTCAAGGCGACGAGCAATGGTGATCTAACCGTTAAGGCCACTCAGGATGCACCGAAAGAGTTTGCCGTGTTAGGCGGTTTACTTAATCAATCAAACTTCAACAATAGCCAGACACTCGGCCAGCTAGTGGCAAACAGCCACCAGTTGAGCATGGCTGCGGAAACCAGTCAGAAAGCGGCCTCGCAGTCGCGGATTGCCATCAAAGAGCAAAGTGATGAATTAACAGCTATTGCAACGGCTATTTCGCAGCTTGAAATCTCGATTAAAGAGATTGTTGCCAGTACTTACGAGTCAGAGCAAGAAGCCATGCAGGCTAATAATATGGCTCAGCAAGGGGTTGATATTATCGAACAGAGTACATTGCGGTTACGCCAATTGGATGAGCGCTTTGCGGTTAATGAAACCCGCATGAAAGAGCTCGATAGCCACGTCGATAAAATCACCCAGGTGGTGGAATTGATCAGTACGATTGCCGATAACACCAACCTGCTGGCACTCAATGCCGCCATTGAAGCCGCTCGTGCGGGCGAGCAGGGCAGGGGGTTTGCCGTTGTAGCCGATGAGGTTCGCAAGTTAGCCAGCGAAACTAATATGCAAACAGCGTCGATTCGTACCACGATTGATGAGCTGCACCGGGCTGCAAGGGATGTCAATCAAGCGATGGTGGTCAGTCGGGAGGAGATGACATCCTCGATTGACTTGAGTAGTGAGGTGCAGGCATCAATTCACCAGATCAAATCAATGATTGCCACGATCAATGACAAGGTGATTGCCATTGCAGCGGCAACCCAGCAACAGGAAAATGCCTCGATCGATGTCGGGCAAAGTGTTGAGCGGGTCTCCCTGAAAGCGCAAACTAACAGCCGAGAGTTGAAGACGCTGGTGGAGCAGGCCGGAATGGTATCAGATATCGCCCACCAGCAGCAGGATTTACTGTCGACATATCGCTTGCAGCTTTAGCGACGATTGTGCATTTTGAGCTAGCATGGGTATACAAACGCCAGTAGAATGCTGGCGTTTTTTGTTGTTAGGTAAACCGTTATGCGTATTCATGCTGTTCATAAGTTATATGATGAGCGCCTTGCTCGTTCTACTCGTCCGTTTCTTGCCCGTGGCTGTAAAGTAGAGCGCTGCTTATTCTGTATGTTGCGTAAACATTTGTGTATTTGCTCCAGCAAGCCGGAAATCACATCGGATGCCGCTTTCTTGTTGGTGATGTATGATGATGAGATCCTCAAGCCTAGCAATACCGGCCGTCTGATCGCCGATTTGTTTGAAGATACCTATGCCTATATCTGGTCGCGTACCGAGCCAAATCCTGAGATGCTGGCGCTACTCGAGGACCCACAATGGCAGCCGTTTGTCGTGTTCCCAGCGGAATATTCGGCCCCGGAACGTGTTGCCGACCGAGTAGAGATGGAGCCGGGTAAGCGACCATTGTTTATTATGCTTGATGGCAGCTGGGCGGAAGCGAAGAAAATGTTCCGCAAGAGCCCTTACTTGAATCAGTTCCCTGTTCTGTCCATCAATCCAGAAAAGCCTTCACGGTACAAAGTGCGCGAAGCCTCAAAAGAAAACCAATTGGGTACCGCTGAAGTCGCCGCGCGAATTATCGATCTTTTCGGTGAGTCAAGAAATGCCGATGTATTGGATTTGTGGTTTGATGTTTTCCGCGAAAACTACCTCACCGGTAAGATGAACCGGGTGCTTCCTGATGATAACGCAATCATCCAGCTGCGCGAATACATGGCAAGTTATGCCTAAGCAGGGGTATTAGGCTTAGGCATTGCTGAAGTGCATTTAAATTATGCAACATTTTGATGTTTCTTTCAGCAATCGCGACAACAAGCACCATGCAGCCCTGCTAAATCTGCAGCTCGTCACAGTCTGTAGGTGTAGATATGTGGATAATTTTTTCAGTTTTGTTTTTTTCTTATTTTTTTGGAGTGCAGGATGTACTACGGCTTTGATGTGGGTGGAACCAAGATTGAGTTTGGCGCGTTTAACGAAAAACTTGAGCGTGTCGCCACCGAGCGAGTGCCAACCCCGACAGATAATTATGATCTGTTGGTCGAGACTATCGCCGGCTTGGTAAATAAATACGATGCACAGTTTGGTTGTGAAGGCTCGATTGGTTTGGGTTTGCCGGGCATGGAAGATGCTGATGATGGCACTGTTCTGACCGTTAACGTACCTGCGGCAAAAGGTAAGCCGCTACGTAAAGATCTTGAAGCAAAAATTGGTCGTTCGGTAAAAATTGAAAACGATGCGAACTGTTTTGCGCTTTCTGAAGCGTGGGACGAGGAGCTACAAGATGAGCCTTCAGTGCTGGGTTTGATCCTGGGGACTGGTTTTGGTGGCGGCTTTATCTATGAAGGTAAAGTTTTCTCGGGCCGCAATCACGTTGCTGGCGAAGTCGGTCATACCCGACTGCCTATCGATGCATGGTTCCACTTGGGTGAAAATGCACCGCTGCTAGGCTGTGGCTGCGATAAGAAAGGCTGCCTGGACAGTTATTTGTCTGGCCGTGGTTTCGAACTGCTTTACGCCCATTACTACGGTGAAGAGAAGAAAGCGATCGACATCATCAAGGCGCATGCTGAAGGTGAAGCCAAGGCGGTTGAGCACGTAGAACGCTTCATGGAACTATTGGCGATCTGTTTTGCAAACCTATTCACAGCTACGGATCCACACGTGGTTGCGCTGGGTGGCGGCCTGTCAAACTTCGAGCTGATTTACGAAGAGATGCCAAAGCGCATTCCGAAGTACCTGCTTTCTGTTGCAAAATGTCCGAAGATCATCAAAGCAAAACATGGTGATTCAGGCGGCGTTCGTGGTGCTGCATTCCTGAATATTAAATAATTTACGATTCAGCTGTCACTATTCGATATCATTCAAGCACCGCTTTGCGGTGCTTTTTACTTTGTGGCGACTAAAAACCGGAAACTTCCCGCCAACACTCACACTTGCCCAGCTTTTTTGCTAGAATCCGGCCTCTTTTGAAAATTGTCGGTATTTTGCATGTCTTTCCAATCGCTGGGGCTAAATAGCCAACTTGTTGAAAATGTTTCTTCTCTCGGTTTCGAGCAGCCAACACCGGTGCAGCAGCAGGCTATTCCTGAAATATTAGCAGGCCATGATGTTTTGGCCGGTGCCCAGACCGGTACGGGAAAGACAGCCGCGTTTGGTTTGCCTCTGCTGCATCGTCTATTGGAAGGCAATGGCACTGTGACGGAAGCAAAACAGGTCAAAGCCTTGATCCTGACACCGACCCGCGAGCTGGCCCAGCAAGTGTTCGATAGCTTGAGCGGGTATGCGAAAGATACCGAACTGAAAGTTGCAGTGGCCTACGGTGGCACGAGTATGAAGGTGCAGGTAAAGGCACTCGAGTCAGGCGTGGATGTGCTGGTTGCCACGCCAGGCCGTCTGCTTGATCATGCGCATGTGCGTACGGTTGATCTTAGCAAGATCAGTTACTTGGTATTGGATGAAGCCGACCGTATGTTGGATATGGGTTTTATTGATGACATCAAGCGTATTCTCAAGCGCATGCATGTTGAGCGCCAGACTGCTTTCTTTTCGGCGACTTTTGGCAAGCAGGTCAAGAAGCTCGCGTATGATATTTTGGATGATCCTAAGCTGATCGAAGTGACGCCAAGCAACAGCACGGCTGTCACGGTGGAGCAGATGGTGTACCCAGTTGATAAGCATCGTAAGAGTGAGTTGCTGGCGTATTTAATCGGTTCGAAAAATTGGCAGCAGGTTCTGGTGTTTACCAAAACCAAACAAGGGTCGGATGAACTTGCCAAAGAGCTTGGCAAGGATGGGATCAAGGCGGTCTCTATCAATGGGGATAAAAGCCAAGGTGCGCGCCAGCGTGCACTCGATGATTTCAAGTCGGGCAAGGCAAGGGTCTTGGTTGCCACTGATGTGGCTGCGCGAGGGCTGGATATCGAACAGTTGGAATATGTTGTTAACTACGAGATGCCATTTAAAGCTGAAGATTATGTCCACCGTATTGGTCGCACTGGTCGAGCGGGTCAGGCTGGCCATGCTATTTCATTGATGAGCCTGGATGAAGAGTGGGCATTGCGGGCAATTGAGGAATTGCTGGATAAACGTTTACCGCAGCAGTGGCTCGAAGGTTATGAACCGGATCCGACGATTGAACCACCAGAAAACCGTCGACGTGGACGCTCTAGTGATAAACGACGTGCTAAAGCAAAATCGCAAATACACAAAAATAGAGGCCGTTATCGTTCGCGTAAGTAGCCGATCAAAATCTGCCTAATTATCATTCGGCCATAGAGCACCGCCATGGTGGTGCTTTTGGGTCAAAAATGCGGCTGATTAAGCTGCTAGAGTAGAAATACGTGATCAGAGATGTAGTTTAGCCTCTTATTTTCCAATAAAAAATTAGAAGCTTGGTGATGGCCAATGCTTCTGATAATCTGTTTATATCTTACTGTTAATCAAAGAAATTATTACCCTATTTACTTACTATTCTTATTATTTTTCATAGGTATTCATGGACAATTTAGGGCGACGTGTACGACTAGCGGCTTATATCCTGCTAACGTTTTCATCGTTAACAACGTTGTTTCATATCTTAGGGGGATTTGAAAAAGAACTGACAATTGATGCCAGGAATGCCGTTTATTCCAGTATCGATGACAGTAGCCAGGGGGGGGATACTCAGTCCGATATCGACTTTAATGGCAAAGCGGTTAAGTTGAACTGTGATATAGGTACCCAGGGTAAGTGGCCTTTTTGCGAGATATCGATTGACCTGGCTGGCACAATGGGTGGCCTTGACCTGTCCTCGTTTCATTCTATTGGCATCGATGTTGACTATTACAGTCTTATGGACGGTGAACGCCTCAGGGTTTATCTACGCAATTTCGATTCTGTTTATTCCACCGCCGACGATCCGGTTTCCTATAAATTCAATGCGATAGAGTTTTCTCCAGGTCTAGGCAACGGCATGAAAGTGATTCCTTTGAAAGCCTTCCAGGTGCTTTCTTGGTGGATTGCTGATTACCAAGTGCCGATTGAACACTCCGGCCCTAAGTTCGATAACATAGTGCAAATTGAAATCGCGACAGGTAGCCATATCAGGCCGGCGCATTATTCGATTAAACTGAACCGATTGGTTTTCTATGGCCACTGGCTTTCTGAATCCGCCCTTCTGAGGACCAATATTTTGATGTGGGTACTGGCTGCTATTTATTTTTTGGTGGCAGAGCGGCGACGTCTGGCTGAACGGGTTAGGCAAATGGGGGCGCAGGCGGATTATCTTAAGCAAGCAAATAAGCAACTTTATCAACAGTCGCTGGCGCTCGAAGCACTTGCGTTTACTGATAATCTGACGGGGACGCAAAACCGGAATGCAGTAGATCGCTGGTTGAGGGATATCGTCGATTTTTCCCAGCGAAATTGCCATGCCTTGTCGATGGTGTATATCGATATCGATTATTTCAAGCGAATCAATGATTCATTGGGGCATCACGGCGGTGACGAAGTACTTAAGGAGTTTGGCCGGGTGCTGAATCTGCGAGCGCGAAAAACGGATGTAGTCGTACGTTGGGGCGGTGAGGAGTTCATTATTTTTTGTCCTGCCACCAACCTTCGTGGTGCAAAGGAGTTTGCTGAAATGGTGCGGGAAATTGTCGAGAGTTACCAATGGACAAATGGGCTCCGTATCACCTGTAGCGTCGGTGTGGCAGAGCATCGGCCCGGTGAGGAGATAGAAGCATTTATTCACCGAGCGGATAACGCGCTGTATAGAGCAAAGCAGCAGGGACGTAACCGGGTTGAGGTGCTTTAACGTCTCGCTCTGTAGGTCAATAAAAAACCAGCACACCCGTGCTGGTTTTATTTATGGAGGCTGATATTACCAATGTTACTTGGTGCAGTGGCGAATTGCATTTTCCAGCAGTTCCGTCGCCGTCTGGTGACATTCTGGTAGTTCGGCATCGGAGGCGTTAACCGGTGTGACACGCTGCCCCCATTTGATGACGGCGGCACCCCAGGTCAGCCCCGCACCAAATGCCGCTGACAGAATAGTGTCACCGGGTTTGACCCGGCCTTGCTCCACCGCTTCGCATAGCGCAATAGGCACGGTAGCCGCTGACGTATTGCCATACTGGTGAATATTAACGAAAGCTTTGTCCTGAGGAATGCCGGCATGGTCGCACAGGGCTTCGATTATACGCTGGTTAGCTTGGTGGGGGATCACCACATCAATATCCCCCTGTGTTAGGTTGGCCCTTCGCAATACAGTGTTAGCAGCTGTTCCCATTCCCCGCACGGCACGTCGGAAGATTTCTCGGCCAACAAAGTTGAAGGCAAAATGTCCGGCATCTGGGTTGAAGCGATCCATGGCTGTGCCGAATTCTGGGATGGCCAGCACATCTCTTCCTTCTGGATCGCAGCCCAATTGGGCATCGAGCAGGCCAGAGAGCTGGGTTGAGCGGCTCAGAACAGCAGCGCCTGCGCCGTCACCAAACAGTACTGCCGTATCACGCTGGCTCCAGTCGAGATACCATGACAGGCGTTCGGCTCCGATAACCAATACATGCTGGTAATTTCCGGCCTGAATCATTTTGCTTGCAGTTTCCAGACCATACAGGAACCCCGTACAAGCGGCATTCATATCAAAGGCGGCAGCTTTGTTCGCGCCTAGATCGAGCTGCACTTTTGAGGCAATGTTGGGGACAAGGGTATCGGGAGAACAAGTCGCGACTATGATGAGATCTAATTCTGAAGCGTCTACGCCGGCAGCCGCCAGCGCACGGGCACCGGCAATATGAGCCAGCTCAGAGGTGTTGACATGGCTGATTCGTCTAGACTCGATACCCGTACGAGTTCTTATCCATTCGTCCGAAGTATCAACAAATTGACTGAGCTCATCATTACTCAGCTCAGTCGGAGGGAGGCACTTGCCCCATCCGGTAATATCTGCGTAGTACATAACGTCACTCGTATTTTTGTTTGGCACAACCAAAGTAAACCATAACTGACTGTTAACACAAGGATTATGATTGTTTTCTATACAGAACTTGAGGTTATGTCAGAAGTCGGTATTTGTTACACTGGACACAGCTAATAACCACAAGGAAATAACCAATGATTCGTTTGGGTGTAATCGGGACAAACTGGATCACGGATCGCTTTATCAGTGCTGCACTCTCGACGGGTCAGTATCAATTGACGGCGGTCTATTCAAGAACCCTGGAAACAGCCAAGGAGTTTGCCTGTAAGTATGGTCAAGTAGAATGTTATGACTCGTTGGATGATCTTGCAAACACTGATGTGATCGATGCGGTGTATATTGCCAGCCCTAATTCACTCCATGCACCGCAAGCCAAAGTGTTTATCAATGCCGGTAAGCATGTCATTGGTGAAAAGCCCATGGCGTCGAATATTACAGAAGTGCAAGAGTTGGTTGAACTGGCTACCGACAAGCAAGTGGTGCTATTTGAAGCCATGAAGGCAACTTATGTCCCTAACTTTGAGGTGATAAAAAAAGCCTTACCTAAGCTTGGCCGTATTCGAAAAGTGTATTTCTCCTACTGCCAATATTCCTCGCGTTATCAGAAATACCTAAATGGTGAGAATCCCAATACATTTAACCCTGCTTTTTCTAATGGTTCGTTGATGGATATCGGGGTCTACCCATTGAGCAGTGCCATTGCCTTGTTTGGTGAGCCAAACAGCATGACGGCGCAGGGAAGCCTACTTGACTCCGGGGTGGATGCCCATGGCACACTGGTGCTACATTACGCGGATTTTGATGTCACTATTGCGCACTCAAAAGTCAGCGATGGCTTTATCCCGAGCGAAATCCAGGGTGAGCAGGGGACCTTGTTAGTTGATTTTATATCAGAATGCCACGGCGTTAAGCTTTGTCGACGTGATGAACCGGCGGTTGAATTAACCGTAGAGCAAGATGAGAACGCGATGCGCTATGAAGCCGAGGAGTTTGCCCGCTTGTTGAACTCAGGCACTGTCAACCACGAAGGGCTTGTTCGCAGCCAAATAGTCAGTGCAATTACGACGCAGGCAAGAGCGATCTTGGGTGTTCGCTATCCGGCCGATGAACTGTGAGGCGTCTGTAAAGCAAGGAGGGGCAATTGCCCCTCCTTGTGGTCTCTAAAATGTCTCTTTGGATTACCAGAACAGGTAGGCAAGCGCCGAAAGTACCGCGATACACAAGATATTTAGGTAAATCCCGACTTTCATCATATCCGACTGCTTGATATGGCCTGAGCCAAATACAATGGCGTTTGGTGGTGTTGCTACTGGCAGCATGAATGCGCACGACGCGGCAACGGCTATCAGAGCTGACAGGATAACCGGGGATACACCCAACGCTTCGGCGACAGTGGCAAATACCGGGACGAGAAGCGCGGCACTTGCGGTATTACTGGCAAACTCAGTGAGGAACACAACGAAGCCCGCCACAACCAAGATGGTGAAGAACAAGCCTGCTTGCTCCAGGAACCCACTCAAGCTATGGGCCAGGAAGACACTGGTGCCAGTGGCCTTGAGTACATTACTCAGGCAGATACCGCCACCAAATAGTAGCAACACGCCCCAATCGGTAGACTTCTCGATATCTTTCCACTGGACCACCCGTGATGCTCCAAGCATAACGATAGCGGCAAGGGCAACCAGTGTGTCAAAGCTCTTGAAGCCGCCAAGCATCCCGTTGATAGGCTTGCTGAAAATCCATAGCAGGACTGTAATAGCAAAAATGGCCAAGGTCGCCAGCTTGCCGTTGTTCCACTCAACCGGCTTATGGTCTAGCTCAAAGGTATGGTTCAAGTTAGGTTTCAGCATAAAGTAAAGCAGGGCAACCGTAACGGGTAGCAAAACAATTGATACCGGTAGGCCGAATGCCATCCATTCTGTAAAGCTCAAGCCAACTTCGGCAGCAGCGATGGCGTTAGGCGGGCTACCGACAACAGTGGCAATACCACCAATACTTGCACAGTAGGCAATACCAAGAAGAACAAATACATAGGTACTGCGCTCGCTCTTGGCGTTCACTTTGTTAAGGACCCCCAGTACTAGCGGTAGCATCATTGCGGTAGTGGCCGTATTACTGATCCACATTGACAGTGCAGCAGAAACGCCAAAGAGCATGAACACGGCCACCGACATACGTCCCTGGGCGATCAGCAATACCTTATCGGCAATTGCCTTATCCAATTCTTGTTTGTGTAATGCTGCTGCGAGGGCAAACCCACCCAAGAACAAGAAGATGATAGGGTTGGCAAAATTACTCAAAGCCGCAGGCGTCGGGAAAATATCGAAGCTGACGGCAAGGATGGGAACCAAAATCGCAGTGATGCTGACATGAAGGGCTTCGGTCAGCCAGAGTACTGCGACGAAAGCAAGAATACTGAGGCCAACAACCACCTCTCTGTCAAAAGGTAAGGTATTTAAGAGTAAGGTAAAGAGGGCGATGTCTGCCAGCAGAATAATACTGTTCCGGTCAAACAGCCACTTGCGTAATGTCATCGTCAAGGCTGTCATAGTAGTTTCCTTTCATCTGATTATAGTTATCAAGTGCAATCACGTGCACTTAGGTGACTTGCTGCAAATGTTACCAACTGTTTTTGTTTTGTTAATATGCTTGCGCTTAATTGTTGGTCGTTTGATGGGTGGATTGATTGAAGTGTGAGGTTATAAAGAAGGAATGTGTAGAAAAATACCCATTTCTGAGGATGATGTTTTCTGTGGCAAGGCGGATATTCGCGGCTCAAAGAACATGAATGAATATTGTCGTTACGGGATGTGATATTACTCTCAATGATCAGGGTTGCTGGTTTTAGGCTATTTTACAGTTGTTATGCGATGGGTATCATAGCTATCGATAAGATAGTTTTGTGAATTGATTGTTGGCAGGAAGCATGAAGCAGCAAGGGACTCGAAAGCGTATTAGGCAGGATGCACAAGTGCATGTCCGTAATGTTAGGGCTAAATTTATAAAGTCATTCAATGCGTTGTATAAAGGGGGGCCGGCATTATCGACGGGCAATGCTTCGATTAAGTAACCACCTATCACACGATACTAGCGTATCTCCCAGCGAACAGCTGGTACTGCCAGGCTGGGAGATACGTTAGGCCAAAGCTAGTCAACTTGGTCGGTGAGGGCCTTCCAGTTCCAGGGGCTCAGTTTCGATAGGCTCTTTGGGGCCGGCAAATTTTGGTTTCATATCGAGAATATACACGTCAATAAGGGCCTTAATCCTTGCCAAGACTTCACGCGTCCGTATTTTTAGGCCTGCCCACCCCTTGGGCTCTGGGACGGCAAGGCATATCGCATCAATTTGATTCCTGTCAGCAATAAATAAAGCCCGCTCACAGTGAAAGCGTTGGGTAATAATAACGAAATGGTTGGCATCGAAAACGCTCTTGGCCCTAACTACCGAGTCTAAGGTTCTGAACCCGGCGTAATCCAACACGATGTCCTGCTCGGGTATACCGGATTTAAGTAAATCGCGCTTCATCGTCCAGGGTTCGTTGTAAGAGCGGTGAGCGTTATCGCCACTCAGTAGCAAAATATCGACTTTACCTTCTTTGTACAATTGCTTGGCAGCATCAATTCGGAATTGATAATAAGGGTTTAGCGATCGAGCGATATATTTGCTGGTACCCAGTACTAAACCGATCGAGCGGGTAGGGGTGGCTTGAGTACTTTCAAAGATTCGAGATGAGGCTTGATCGGAGAACCATCTGTCGATCAATAGGATAAAGGAAATAAGTAAAATACAGCCAACGGCACTGTAACGTATGATATCGGTTAACTTCATAACGTCCTGTATGGTGGTTGAGCTGTTGATCCGGCCAGAGAAAGTGCATATCTCTGGCTATTGTTAAAAAGCATGTGTTTCTAAAGTCCCTTGTGATGCAAGTCGTGCCAAACACAGTGAAACTGTATCGCTAACGTGTGAAGATACCTCGGCTTGATATAAAAAATCAATGCAGTGGAGCAAGCTATTTGTCAGGAGGTTAGGCTCCAATAACGATACACTTCAGTAGTTTAACCCAATCGAACAGATCCGTTGTGTTAAATAACCGTCAAATGCAATGGATATGGACTCTACGTCGGACAGCGTGTTGGCAGGAAATAAAAAAGCCCTTTGGTCGGACATACTGGATTTGAACCAGCGACCCCTACTCCCCCAGAGTAGTGCGCTACCAAACTGCGCTAATGTCCGCCAAAAGGCTTTATATTCATTACTTTAGCTAATGAACGGTATGAATTTTACAATACCAAGGTGAGAATGCAATAGGGTAAATATGTGAAAATACTACCTGTCTCTCATTATTTACTTTAAATCTATCTATATGATTTAAAAGTAATCAATTTTCAACCTCTATGGTGGGTGCACAGTTTCCTGCAAAAGACGGCAATGCAGGGCCCGATATGAGTTTGCCGACCAGAGTGCCATGTTGTTCAAAATCCTTGCCCAAACTTAATCTTATTTCCTGAAGGTAGCGTTTATTTATACATGATAGCTGGATACGTTTGACTGCATGTAAGCCAAAATTATCGGTAAGCACCTGTTTGAACTGGGCAGTGGACATCTGTTTTCCTACATGTTGCTTGATGTATCGTCCTATTAATGAGGTATCAACTTGGCGGACCAGTGACGTTGCTAAGAGAAAATAGTCATCATCCTCTCGGTATTGGCAGCTGCCGTGCTTTTTCCATTGGTATGCGCCAAATTCGGTTTGATAATAAAAATTGGGCATCCAGGGGGCAAGGGTGCTGATAGTGCTCGGTGTGAGATCCATTTTCTTATCGGGCTCACAGTAGCCATAGTGAATACCGCAAGATTGCCGGGTGGGCCACAAACCATGTAGGGTGAGGTTGTAAATAGAGAGCTGCTGTTGGTTGATAGCGGTGCACTCGGGCTTTGAAGCGACCCCAGTCGCATGTTGGCAGAAACCATGCTGCCAGCTAACTGCAAGCAAGTATGAGTCATATTGGCCTTTGGTTTGGCACTGGTGATTGCTTCCCTTTAACTGTATGAGGGAGGATAAATCGGATTGACCGCATGAGAGGTTAACCCAACGCAAAGAAGGAGAGGCTTCGGGCACGATAATTTGCAACCACTCTCCATTGGTTTTGTTGCGGGCGTAAACAGTGTATTGCTGTCGTGGTATCACCTTGATATCACCTGGGTTGGTATCTTGGCGAAAAGATTGAAACACAGAGCAGGGCATTGTTGCTTCAAATACCCCTTCTACTTTGATTGATGCAAATGATATTGCAGCAAAACCCAAAATTACGGGTATTTGAATTAATCGCTTTAATATCCAAACCATGATAAAAGATGTGGTTCATGCCATAAGTAAGAGTATATATCGAAGTGCATCTAGTTGGTGCGGGTTGGTGCATGGTGTTCAAAGTAGAGAAAAAGTTGGCAGATGTAATACGCGTATGCGAATCTATTTGCTAAAGTGTACACCCTAGTCCACACTCACTATATGCAGCTAAACCCTGCTGATTTCTGAATAATTGATAATTTCCTTAAATTTATGTTCACAAGGATTCTAACAAGAGGTATTATCAGCGTATCTACCCTTTGTAGTCCCTAACTATTGCCACTCTTTGCTTCTAACAACTTATGTGCTGCATCGAATGTGGTTCAATATGAAAAGAATTATCTTGCCATCGATGCAAGACAAAATATTTTTGAATGTTATTAGCATATCATCATGACGTCGCTTGAATTGCCCATTTTAGTCGGCGATTTCAGTGCATGATATTCAGTTTAAGAGGTAATATTGATGGATAACTTTGCAGCTGCTGAGAAAGCGTTATCAGCGATGCTTAATAGTGTTGAAGCTAAAACTGTAAAAGTTGATACTAAAACCGGTGTTATTAAAGAAGAGCGTGTTGATTACCGCCAGGTACTCATCGATTTTGCTGATGAAGTACCGGGACGCCAGAAGGCGGTGATTAAGCGTATGCCTCTACACAAAATTAACAACCTAATTGCCGTTCTCCATGAGTTTAAAGAAGAAGCCCGTCAGGTACGTATGATGGAAATTCTCGCTCTCATGCAAAAAGATGGTGTTGACCCAGAAGAACTTGTTGAAAAAATCGAAGAATAAAACCAAGCTTCAGCTTAACGACTGCCGACATTAGCCCGTATTCGTATGAATGCTCAGGGTTAATTCAATGACTCTCTGAACATATAGATGTTTCAGAAACTTTACTCTATTTATTTAGAGTAACCTTTCATATGCCTCTTGAATGTGTCAATCAAATTAGATTGGCACATCTTTCTTTATTCCATATGCACGTGGTTTCCTCTTTGCCAGAGTGTAAATTAATTCATATATCTGTATCTAGGCTATTAGTATTAGGGCTGTGGCATTCCTGATAGTATGCTTATGTGGGAATTAAATATTAACTAAAAGGTTAAATAGTGGATACATTGGTAGAAGCACATCAGCTGGGAAAAAGCTACGGCAGGTTCCGAGCGCTGATGGGGATTAATTTTACAATTAAACCTGGCCAGGTGTTAGGGATATTGGGCCATAATGGTGCCGGGAAATCTTCACTAATCAAATGCTTACTTGGTGCCTACGATTATGATGGGACATTGAGTGTGTTCGGGATGGAACCAAGAAATGATCGTGTTAACATTGTACGGGATTTGGCCTACCTGTCGGATGTCGCTGTGCTTCCCGAGTGGATGACAGTGAAGCAAATTGTGAAATACAGCGCGGGCGTGCATCCTAACTTTAGCCTTGAGCTTGCCCAACAGTATTTATCGCAAACGGAAATTCCGCTATCAACCAAGATCGGGCGTCTGTCGAAAGGGATGAAGGTGCAATTGCATTTAGCCCTGGTTATGTCAGCGGATGTGAGGCTACTTATTTTGGATGAGCCCACACTAGGTCTGGATCTCATGTTTAGGGAACGATTTTATAATCAACTTGTTGAGTGGCTTAAACAGGGTGAGCGCGCCATGATTATTGCGAGTCATGAAGTTGATGAGGTGTCTCATTTGCTAACTGAGCTGCTGATCCTAAAAAAAGGCAAAGCGGTAACGAGTGGTTCTGTCGATGAAATCCAAGGGCGCTTCCAGAAGGTCATTGTTAAAGAAGAAAATAAGCGTCAAGCCGAAGCGGCGAGGCCTATTCATATCCAACATGGGATAAAAGAGTCCATGTGTATTTTCGAAAACGGTAAAGCTGAAAAGCTATCGGTATTTGGGGAGGTCTGTGAACCATCCTTGTCAGAGGTCTTTATTGCCCTGCAGCAGGAGGAAGCATGAGAGCTTGGTTAACGCTGCTTGAAAAAGAGTTGATTGAGCACCGCATCGTCATTCGGTTGCCGCTTTTGCTGCTAGTCTTCGCGATCATTAATTTTATCTTTGTGATGCAGGGCGATAATGTTGCCCTTTCAATACAGTCAAGCGGGCAGGGAATGATCGATTGGGGGGTAGCCCAGGGTACGTTTGCCGGATTGGTCGGTAAGCTTAACGAAGTGGTTGCCGGCATTGTCTACCTGGTGCTTTTCTTTATTTACGTTCCTAAAACAGTTCGTAAAGAGAAACAGGAAGGCAGCTTACTATTTTGGCGCTCAATGCCTGTCTCTGACTTCCAGGCTGTAGCCGCGAAATTGATATTTGCGCTAGCCGTTATTCCATTGATTGCCTCTGCCTTGATGCTAGCTGCCGACTTTATCGTGTGGATAATGGCAATCCTTTGGTTACCTCAAGAGGTGATGGTGAGCTGGGGGATTTCTTTTGCCAATTTAATTTCCCATTGGTTTGAGTTCCTTGCTCGGTTGGGACTAATGAGTATTGCGCTGTTTCCTCTTGGCGCAGGACTGATGGCGCTATCCCAGTTGACCAGGTACCCGCTTCTTGCTGCGATACTGACGGTTATATTATTTAAAATTGCGATGTTCCAAGCAACGGGGTCGGGTGAGGCTGGAGCTGTGTTATCTGAGATTTATGGGTTGCCGTTTTCTATCCTGACGAGCTCGTCGGCATATACGGTATTTTCCGAGTTCGGTTATTTTTCTCATCTCATCATGCTGGTGGTCGGCGTGGCGCTGTATTGGTTGAGCTGTTGGCTGAGAGGGCGTGATGACATGTTGCGTATGATGTAGCCTTAGGGTGTTTCGTCTCAATAGCGACGCACAAAAAAACGGAGAATGTAACCATTCTCCGTTTTTTTTATTAAGCTGGCTAAATACTAAGCCGCTACAACATTGTTTAGGTATTCCACCTCACGCTTGTACTTGCGTACATTGCGCGAAAGGGTTCCTTTAGGTACATCAAAGCGCTTCTCTGCTTCGTAGCTAGATAGGCCTTCGAAGATCACAGCTTCAACAGCAATGCGTTGATTCTCAGATTTAAAAATCCGCTGTGCGATAACTTTATATTGTGAACGGTTCATGTGATGTGTACTCGCTAGGCAAAAAACATTCCCAGAGAAAATCTCTAAGGAAGAAAAGTTAGTTCTCATTTATGGTTGATGAGATTACCAGCTGAACCCTAACAGAACCTTAATCGATTAAGCGTAATCCTGTTGGTAGTGCATCACCGAATACGCGCTTAGTTTCACTTTCTGTCAATACCTTGACGGTCGATACCATTTCCACCCAACTTTCTGGCGCTTTGCTGGATTTTAGCTTCAAAATAACGTCATTTCGGTTATTTTCGTCGATGTCCAAAGTGCGGTCGCCAGTCATGCGACACATCATTACTGCCGCAAAAGCGATGTTTGGATCCTTGCGCCAGTCGAAATCCATCAGCTCCGGTAAGCAGTAGGCAACGTGCTGAGGGGTGAGCAAATTATGTGCACTGCCATAGAAAGGACTGCGGGTTGCGATACGCCCAATCGCCCACCAATGGGCCTGGGAATACAGCGGTTTTTGCAGCCTGCCGAAGATCCACTCAATGAGCTGAAGTTTCTTGTCGAAAGGCAAGTTTTCTAAACTAGCAGCCAGCCGTACCATATCTTCATAGCTACGTTCTTGCATTTCCTTAGCCAGTTTGCTGTTACGGCTCGCTGTAGGGTTAATGTATTTCGCAATGTCCTTGTAGATGACCAATTGTTGCTCCTGACTCAGGCCTCCGGCGATACGGCGCCAGAATGTCCACCAGTCACTCCATGTTTGCGCACTACTCCCTGCTTGGACACCGTGTTGGTAAAGTTGCCAGACTTGCTCCATGCGCCATTCATCGGATGGGTAACCGAAACCTGGGCG
Organism: Photobacterium gaetbulicola Gung47; assembly: GCA_000940995.1. NCBI lineage: Bacteria > Pseudomonadati > Pseudomonadota > Gammaproteobacteria > Vibrionales > Vibrionaceae > Photobacterium > Photobacterium gaetbulicola. The sequence goes on along the minus strand of CP005974.1, from coordinate 2,420,545 downwards.
CATTGCAAAGCCTGTCAGTTTCAGCCAGTTCCTTTCATGGAGATCGGAGCGACGGCGTCTCTTCTTGCTTTCAAGCAGCGCATTTGCCAGTTCCCTTAGGCATGGCGTTTCCCAGCTGTCGCGTTTGCCCAGCGTTTTTTCCAATTGACTGCGTAGCGTCTTAATGGTCTTGGGATCATTGTTTTTGGTACTGCCGCCATAGGCTTGTTTGACAAGGGCAATGGCATCGTCCATGCGAGCAGGCAAAGCCGATTGGGCAAGGGTAGATTCATCGCCATCACGATGGAGTTTGGCCAGATCCTTGCGGATGGCAAACTCGACTTTCCAGCGCTTGGTGTCATCATGAATGCTGACACACTCCAACTGCAGGGTACCGACTTCCGTTAGCTGACAGGCGAGGGTGACCTCTTCCCGATCTTTCTGGTTGGCGGCAAGCTCTGCCCGATCGCGATCACTGTCAAGGGTAGCAATGAAAGGCGGCAGTGAGACGAAGCTCTCTTCATCCACGGTAAAGATCTCACCGGCTTGGGTGTGGCTGTCGTCGGTTGAGGAAACCAAGTTAAAGCGTACCGGCTCGCCCAAGGTTAGGGCGAACTTGCGATCCTTCAGGCGGATTTCGGTACTTTCGTCAATGCCTTTTGGTAGCAGGCACAACCCCTGTTTTGCGCGCTTCTTATTTTCCAGCACCAAGAAGAAGGAGCGGGCAGAGCCACCACCAATCTTGAGCTGGGCACCATGGCGAGCTTTGGCATAAGCAACGGCTCCATAGGCAACGGCAAGATCTGGGTGTGGATTATCAAGGTGGGTGACGCTGTCACCTTTCCAGTGCGAGAATGTGTCCAGTACTCGGCTGGATAACAATGGACTGTTGAACACCCCGCCATTGAGCAATACTGCAACCGGAATGGCGGGTTGGCCGGCACTTGGTGCCTGGGCGCTATCTGCCAGGGATTCTCGGCAAACGGAATCATGCAGGGCGATGAATTGGGCCAGATGCTTGCTGATCGCCGGATCCGCGGCATAGGGCAAACCGAACTCGATCACTGCCGCTTGGCGGTGGCTTGGCTGATCGCTGAAATCGGTACGGGGGAAGAAACCATCGAGCGCGATTTGATGAACTTCTTCGCGTGTCATATCGATGCTCTTGGCGCCGCCAATCAAGCGGGAGCCACTGCCCAACATAGTAACTTTCGCGGTATCGGGGGCATTGCCGGAAAGGAGCTGCTCTTTGACTTTGCGAGTCTGCTGGATCAGCTTTGACAGGCCAGACGCACTTAGCTTCTTGCTGCCACCATGCAAGCGCTGTTCGGCCAAATGGGCGAGGGCAAGGTCAATGTTGTCACCGCCTAGCATAAGGTGGTCACCAACCCCAATACGATCCAGCGTCAGCTTGTCGTCTTTGGTGCCGACTTTAATCAAGCTTAAGTCTGTAGTACCGCCGCCGACATCGCAGACCATTAACAGTGGAATATCTTTGAGGATTTCCTCTGCGTGATCTTTGTGCTTCGCGTACCAGTCATAACAAACAGCCTGAGGCTCTTCAAGTAGCAGAATATCGCCGAAACCAGCCAATTTAGCCGCTTCGAGGGTCAGAGCCCGCGCGCCTTCATCAAATGAAGCCGGTACGGTGATCACGACTTCCTGATCTTTGAGCTTGTCACCTGGATGGTGGTAATCCCACGCCTGGCGAACATGGTTGAGATAACTGGCGCTGGCGATAACAGGAGAGACTTTTGCGACATTATTGTTGGACGACCAAGGCAGAATAGCCTCGGTTCTGTCGACACCAGTATGTGATAACCAGCTTTTGGCACTCACCACCTGGCGGCCTTCCACTTTGGCTCCCATCTCTCTGGCAAGCTCACCGATGATAGCGTGCTCAATGTCACCCTCGACAGGCTCGATATCCCATGGCAAGACCATCAGGGATGGGTCGATTTCACCTGCGGCAGGGTGGTAGCGGAAAGAAGGGAGAAGTGGTTTTCGGGCGACCTCGCCTGGAGCGATAAGTTGGTCTATTTCGAAAATCTCAATCGGACTCGATTCTAGGTTGTCTGAAATCGGTGTGTAAGCGACAACGGTGTGGGTTGTCCCGAGATCAATACCGACAAGGTAGCGAGGAGAAGTCATTCATTACTCCAGACGTGTTGTTTTAATACTTTTTAAGGCTTTCGATAGTATCCCAAAAAGCCGTTGAGTGCATTAATGAAGACTTTATCTTCAAGATTAAATCTTTGATTTCAATAAAATAAAATTAAATGGATAAAAAAAACGGCGCCCTGAGGCGCCGTTTGTAATAACTGTATGTTATTTTTCGCGAACGTCGAATTCGACCTGCCATTTCTGGCCGCCGTCGGTCGGGATCGCTTCAAGGCAAAGGGTGCCAAGCTCAGTAACACGAGAAGCCAGGCGAACCGGTACAATTTCACCTGCGCTACGGCCTTCAGAAACCGGAAGGGTAACCTGAATTGCTGGCAGCTCTTCGAGCTCTTCTGGTTGCCACCAATCTAGGTGGGTGCCAGCAGGGTCATCACGGCGAACCGTTGAACCAAAGAACTTGAATTGTACCGGCTGGCCAATCACCAGGCCGAACTCGCGGCTAGGTACATCGGCATGAGTACCTTCTTCCATACCGAATGGCGCAACACAAAGTGCTTCCAGAGGCGGCTCCATACCAGGGATAGCTGGCATAGCACTTTCGATACCGACATAGTAGCTGCTCGCGATACCACCGCGGATACGAACGCCTTTGCCTTTGCGTACCGAGCCGTAGTATGACGCACCGCTCGCAACCGCAAGGTCGAGGTCTAGGCCTTCAAGCAGTTTGGCTTCTGGGCTACCGGCCGTCGTCAGCCAGTTGTTGATAATTGACAGCAGGCGCTCGGAAAGCAGATCAGATTTCAGCACACCACCGTTGAACAGGATAGCGGTAGGGCGGATGAAGCCTTCGTGCAGTTGATCGTATTTCTCGAACAGCTCGTCAACCGCAGAGGACTGGCGGCTTAGGAAACCCGCAACATGGCGTGATACCGCTGCATCTTGCGCGTACGGCAGGCCCATCTGGGTCAATGCACCACGCTGCATTTCTACCGGATGCTGCTCGATGGTGTTGCGAGGGAAGAAGCCTTCAACCAGCGTCTGCTGCACTTCTTCCTGGGTCAGTTCAGTTTGCAGTGTGCCGCCCAGCAACTTAGAGCCACGGCTTGGAACCACAATCGGCACAGCCTGAAGTTCGGTGTCGCTCAGCAGGGCTTCTTTGGCATCGCGACAGGCGTGGGTAATGGCCTGAATCTGCCATGGTTGAAGTTGTTTGCCTTCCTGCGCCAGTTTCATCTTCAGGCGGTAGGCGAGGGCAAGGTCCATGTTATCGCCGCCCAGTAGGATATGATCGCCAACGGCAACACGATTTAGGGTTAGGTTGCCGTCATCTTCGGTGACCGCAACCAAGGACAAGTCAGTCGTACCACCACCGATATCAACCACCAGAATGACATCACCGACAGAGACTTGGTCGCGCCAGGTATCATCGTTGTTTTTCAGCCAGCTATATACGGCCGCTTGTGGCTCTTCGAGTAGCGTCATGTGCTTGAAGCCCACTTCGCGAGCTGCTTCAGCGGTTAGATCACGTGCTGCTGGGTCGAATGAGGCAGGAACCGTAATTGTCACATCCTGCTCGAACAACGGCGTTTCTGGGTGCTGGTTGTTCCAAGCTTCTGCCAGGTGAGCAAGGTATTGGCGAGTCGCTTCTAATGGCGATGCCTTGGTCACTTCTTCTGGGCTGTTCAATGGCAGGAAGGCATCACGACGGTTCACACCACCGTGGCACAGCCAGCTTTTTGCACTCGCAATCAAACGAATTGGAGTTTTGCTACCGAGGTTACGGGCCATGGCACCAACAATTGCGTTAGGCTTGGCAGACCATGGTAGGGCAGTATCACCTTCAGCTAGCTCAGACTCATGTGCCTGATACATGAAAGAAGGAAGTTGGCTCTTTTCTTCTACATTGCCCGGCGTGGTTAGCTGGGCAATAGGCATGACATTGACGCTGGCGTCTTCGTCTTGCAGATCAACATAAGATAATACGCAGTGGGTGGTACCAAGGTCGATACCAACACTGTAACGGTGTTCTTGAATTTCTTGCATCACAGTTCTACCTCAGCGGCGGCAACAATTTTTGCGTCGTGACCTTCAGCCAGTTTAGGCAGTTTAATGTCAGTCACTTTCCAGCCGCGGTGGATTAGGGTTCCGGTAAATGGCGCTTCGCCAACAACATTACCTGTTAGGCGAACTTCAGAAGCGTTGAAGCCTTTAGGTAATGTAATACGTGTTTCTTCTTCTTCGTCACGTACAGGGGCAAAGCTGAAGTATTCGGTCAGTACTTTTTGGCCGCCTTCATGAATAACGCGGGCAGCGGCACCGATTTCGGCATCGCTGAAGCCTTTTAGATCTTCTTGCATGAAGTCAATAAAGCGTGCTTCTTGCTGAAGCAGGGAAAGCAGTTGCAGTGCTGCGTCGGGTGTTGAGGTTTTTAGCTTAGGCTCAACTTCAACAATCTTCTCGATGATTTTTTCAACTTCAACAACTTTCTCGACCTCGACGATTTTCTCGACAGGTTTTTCAACCTCAACGATTTTCTCGACTTCTTTCTCAACAACTTTCTCGACTTCGACAGGTTTACCTTTTTTGGAGATATAAAGTACCAGCATGACGAGGACCAAACCGCCTAGCCAAGCATGTCCCATATCAATCGTTGTCGGCATTGCCGATAAGTCCACAGTTAATTCAGAAAAATCAAAAGCCATATGTCGTCTTCTCTATATGAGTGAGAGTTTAATTCACAAATTAGGGCGAATATTATCATAATCAAGGTGCATTACACCTAAGGGGGGTATTTTTTTGCCCTCTATTAAGCATTTAGACGCCTTGTCGATTAATTTAACACCAAATAAGGTTTACATTGTTCTGTCATTTGGTCGTTTATAAAATGATACACTGCTTTCACCTGGTGTTTTGAACAATCATATCTTTCATTTTTAGCGCAAAATGTTCCGTTCAGTGAGGCTATTCATGAATTTACTATTCAGTAGCAGCACTAAACGGAGGAATTCGGTACACTAGCGCCGTAATCAATCAATCCTAGGTAAGAGAATGTCTTCTGATTTTTATGGAACCAGTGCCGCCTATGCCCGCAAAGAGCAGGGCTACCGCGAGAAAGCGCTGAAACTATACCCTTGGGTATGTGGCCGCTGTGCCCGTGAGTTTGTGTATTCGAACCTGAGGGAGTTGACGGTCCACCATGTTGACCATGACCACACCAATAACCCTGAAGATGGCAGCAACTGGGAATTACTGTGCTTGTTCTGCCATGATCATGAGCACGAAAAATACACTGAGCACGACAATCAAATGGGCAGTGTGGTGAAAGCGGGCGAAGATGATCATCAGGCGGCGACATTCAATCCATTCGCTGATCTCAAAGCTATGATGGAAAAGAAAAAGTAGTCTATTACCCGCTGGCCAGAGTTAAGGGTAATTCAATACCTGTTTAATTTCTGCGATATTATCGGCGATCCACGTTTTGTTGATCGCCCCCCAATCTTTAATCTCGTACTTTCCACTGCGATTTCGCTCTCCTTGTGTTTGCTTGAAAATACAAACAATATCGAGATCTGCCAGGCTCTTTATAGTGTCCTGTGCGGTACGCCGCGGCATGCCGGTATATTCCAAAATATCCGGCACGCTAGCGATACCTGATTCAATCAGGTGAGCGACATAAAGCCGTCGGTAAAAACTGGATTTGGTTTTGCTGATAGCCATTCCCTGACCCTTTTTCAAACAACTACTTAGCTAACACCCTAGCATCATTGCCCGGGATTTTATACCAGTGTTGCTAAATACCTTTGGTTTGATGCATGTCCGGCGATCTTTTTAAGTTTATCAAGTTATCAATTTCGACGAAGCTTACTAGAGTTATAAGTATCCAACTAAATTGGAGAAAGTAATGAGTGATGCTAACCGGCACCGTTCTGAGCTGAAGGCTTTTCTGTTTATTACCATCATACTGTTTCCCATTCTTGCTGTTGCCGTTGTCGGAGGCTATGGGTTTTTCGTGTGGTTTTTACAGGTACTAGCAGGCTAGTAATAATTAAAAACAATAGCCTGTGAGATTGTCTTTACCGTGAAGCAATAGTTGAGTGAGAAAGCAATGAAATGTTCCCGGCGTAAGTTTATCAAAGCACAGGCCGCGGCCAGTGCTGCCGCTGCGGCAGGGATCTCGATCCCTGTGGTAGCAAGTAATGTTGTTACAGATGCATCGAAAACCCAAATCAGTTGGGAGAAAGCTCCCTGTAGATTTTGTGGGGTGGGGTGCTCGGTGAATGTAGGGGTTAAGGACAACAAGGTTGTCGCGACCCATGGTGATATCAAGTCACCGGTAAACCGTGGCCTTAACTGTGTAAAAGGCTATTTTCTCTCGAAGATCATGTATGGCGACGATCGTCTGACCCAGCCACTTCTCAGAATGAAGGATGGCAAGTTCGATAAAGAGGGCGATTTCACGCCGATAAGCTGGGATCAGGCCTTCGATATCATGACCGAAAAATGGAAGGCGGTGCTCAAAGAGAAAGGGCCCGAAGCCATTGGTATGTTCGGCTCGGGGCAATGGACGATCTATGAGGGCTATGCGGCCGCGAAGTTGATGAAGGCCGGCTTCCGCTCTAACAATATCGATCCCAATGCGCGGCACTGCATGGCCTCGGCGGTCGTGGGTTTTATGCGTACTTTTGGTGTCGACGAGCCCATGGGGTGTTACGACGATATCGAAGCGGCGGACGCGTTCGTGCTGTGGGGCTCCAACATGGCGGAGATGCACCCGATACTCTGGACAAGGGTAACGGACCGTCGGTTGTCCAATCCAAAGGTCAAAGTGTCTGTGCTTTCTACGTTTGAGCACCGCAGCTTTGAACTGGCCGATATTCCGATCGTCTTCGAACCCCAAACCGATCTTGCCATCCTCAACTTTATCGCCAATTACATTATTACCAATGACAAAGTCAATCAGGACTTTATTGGCAAGCATGTTAATTTCCGTCGTGGGGCAACCGATATCGGCTATGGGCTGCGACCAGAAAATCCGCTCCAGCAACAGGCGAAAAATCCAGACAGCGGTGACTCTGAACCGATGACCTTCGATGAGTTCAAGGCGTTTGTGTCCGAGTACACGGTTGAAAAAGTCAGTGAAATGTCCGGGGTGAAACCGGAGCGCCTTATCGAGTTAGCCGAGCTTTACGCCGATCTCGATACCAAAGTGATGTCATTTTGGACCATGGGTTTTAACCAGCATACCCGCGGCGTGTGGTGTAATAACCTGGTTTACAATATTCATTTGCTCACCGGTAAAATTTCGACCCCCGGTAACAGTCCATTTTCACTGACCGGCCAGCCATCTGCCTGCGGTACCGCCCGTGAAGTCGGTACATTTGCCCACCGCCTGCCAGCCGATATGGTGGTGAACAACCCAGAGCACCGCAAAATCGCGGAGAAAATCTGGAAACTGCCTGATGGCACTATACCCGGCAAGGTCGGTGCCCATGCGGTGTTGCAAAGCCGAATGTTGAAAGACAGTAAAATCAATGCCTACTGGATACAAGTAAATAATAACCTGCAGGCCGGGCCTAATATCAACGAGGAAATCCTGCCGGGTTACCGTAATCCGGATAACTTTATCGTGGTGTCGGATGCCTATCCGACAGCGACGGCTCAGGCGGCAGATTTGATCTTGCCCACGGCGATGTGGGTAGAAAAGGAAGGCGGCTACGGTAACGCAGAGCGCCGGACTCAGCTGTGGCATAAGATGGTCAATGCGCCAGGTGAGTCTAAGTCTGATCTGTGGCAGCTGGTCGAGTTCTCAAAACGCTTCAAGACCGATGAGGTCTGGCCGCAGGAGCTGCTCGACGCCAACCCTGATTACAAGGACAAAACCTTGTATGAGGTGCTGTTCGCCAACGGACAAGTGAATCAGTTCCCACTCGAAGACATCTCGGAAGGACACAGTAACGACGAGTCGACGGAATATGGTTTCTACCTGCAAAAAGGGCTGTTCGAAGAGTACGCCCAGTTCGGCCGCGGCCATGGTCATGATTTAGCCCCGTTTGATGTTTACCATGAGGTGCGAGGCCTGCGCTGGCCAGTGGTCGATGGGAAGGAAACGCTATGGCGCTACAAAGAAGGCTATGATCCATACGTCAAGCCCGGCAGTGATTTTGAGTTCTATGGCAAGCCAGATGGAAGAGCCATTATTTTCGCCTTGCCGTATGAGCCACCGGCTGAGAGCCCGGATGAAGAGTATGATCTTTGGTTGTCGACAGGCCGGGTGCTGGAGCATTGGCATTCAGGCTCGATGACACGCCGTGTACCGGAGCTGCACAAGTCATACCCTAACGCCCAAGTTTTCATGCATCCAGACGATGCTAAGGAAAGAGGGATGCGGCGTGGCGATGCGGTGAAAGTGATTTCGCGTAGGGGCGAGATCATAACCCGGGTTGAAACCAGAGGGAGAAATAAACCGCCGAAAGGGTTGGTCTATGTGCCATGGTTTGATTCAAGCCAGCTGATCAATAAGGTGACACTTGATGCCACCGATCCGCTCTCCAAACAGACAGATTTCAAGAAATGTGCTGTCAAAGTGGTAAAGGCATAGGAGTATCACCATGAACAAACTACTTGCTGTGCTTTTCTTGGTATTTACAACCGGAGTTGTCATTGCAGCAACGGAGGCGATAAAGGGGGATGAGCTGGCGACAACCCGGCAATACGCCTTGAGCGGGGAGCCCCAACCGCCAGCGATGAACAAAACTATCAACAATGACAGGATCCCTAAGCGGAACTACCCAATGCAACCGCCGGTGATCCCTCACAAGATTGATAACTATCAAGTCGATTTGAATGTGAACAAGTGTATGTCCTGTCATGCGCGTAGCCGGGTAGAAGATACACAGGCGAGAATGATCAGTGTCACTCACTATATGGATAGAGACGGTAACTTCCTGGCGGAATTGTCGCCACGGCGATATTTCTGCCAGCAGTGTCATGTGGTACAAACCGATGCCAAGCCATTGGTTGGCACTTCATTTACTGATCTCGATACGCTGCTCGAGCAAGAGAAGTAAGGGAGGAAGCGTATGTGGCAATGGTTAAAAAAATGGTGGGCTCTCATTCGCTCGCCAGCAAAGTACTTCAGCCTTGGGTTTTTAACATTAGGCGGATTCATTGCTGGTGTGATTTTCTGGGGGGCCTTCAATACAGGGATGGAATTTACTAACTCGGAGCCATTCTGTGTTAGTTGCCATGAAGATAATGTGTATCAGGAAATACAGGGGACTATTCACTTTACCAACCGGACCGGTGTTAGGGCGATTTGTTCAGATTGCCATGTTCCGCATGACTGGACGGATAAAATGGCCCGCAAGATGCAGGCTTCCAAAGAGGTCTGGGCTTGGATCACCGGAGCTATATCAACCCCGGAAAAGTTTGATGCCCGCCGCCTGCACATGGCGGAGCGAGAATGGACTCGGATGAAGAAAAATGACTCGTTAGAGTGCCGCAACTGCCATGAATTCAGCTATATGGACTTCACGCAGCAGTCCCAGCGCGCATCGGTCCAGCATTCGAGCTCTCTGGCGGATGGCTCTAAAACCTGTATTGATTGTCATAAAGGTATTGCTCACCGCCTTCCTGATATGAAAGGGGTTGAGGGCTTTTAGTGCATAAGTGGCATCTAAATAAAGCCTAAAGGGCATAATGCGAGCAAGACGACCAAAATCTGATATGTTGCTTAAGGCATGCGGTTTTTTGGTCGTTTTTTTATTTCGCCATATCTATAAAAAACATCTTTCAATTTCATTGTATTAGGCATCTGTGTTGTTTTTTTTGGGCGGTGTGCTTATTAAATCGAATGTTAATTATTAAAAAGTTGTGTTTTTAGAGCTTGGCAGCGTATGATTTGCCTGCAATTTATGGCTTTAACAGCCTTGATTGGATCTTGGTTCTTACTTGTTGATGATTACTTATGAGCAAATTTGCTGCACCTCGCTTCACCCTAAAGTTGTTGGGGCCACGCTACTGGCCAACAATACTATTGATACTCATCATGTATTTGCTGAGTTGGCTGCCTTATGTTGTACAGCGTCGACTAGGGCAGGGGATTGGCCGTTTGGCTTTGGCGGTTATGAAGAAGCGCCGTTTTACCATTGAACGTAACCTTGAGCTTTGTTTCCCTGACATGCCAGCGGAGGAAAGAAAAAAGCTAGTCAGAGCCAATATTGACAATACGGGCCTGGCCTTGTTTGAGACTGGGATGGCCTGGTTTTGGTCTGATGCGCGGGTGAAACGCCACGTCCGTATCGAGGGGATGGAATATATCGAACAGCTAGAGCGTGAAGGCAAAGGCGCGCTGTTCATTGCCGTACATTCATTGAACTTAGAGCTGGCGGCCCGGGCGTTTGGTATTCATAAGTCAGGAATGGGCGTATACCGTCCTAACAATAATCCTTGCTTCGACTTTGTTCAGTACCGGGGGCGAGCCCGTTCTAACCGAACCTTGATAGACCGAAAAGATGTCAAAGGGATGTTGAAGGCACTAAGCACGGGGGAGCGGGTGTGGTATGCCCCAGACCATGACTACGGGCGCCGTCGTTCGGCATTTGCGCCTCTGTTTGCCGTTGAGCAAGCATGTACCACAACCGGCACCAGTTTGCTGGTGGACAACAGTGGTTGTGAAGTGATGACATTTAGAATGGTGCGCGAGACTAATAGCGGCGATTATGTCATTACGCTTGCCCCGCTTCACGAGGCGTTCCCACGCAACGCACCTGAGCAGGCCGCGGTGGTCATTAACAAAGCGGTCGAAAATGCCATCCTCGCGGCGCCGTGCCAATACATGTGGTTGCACCGCCGTTTTAAAACCCGTCCCGAGGGGGAGCCGTGCTTGTACCGTAAAGCAGAGGATCTGCGGTATTCACCGGTAGCTTAACGGCGCTTTGATACCTTCTCTGTTTATTGCTGGTGGCTGCCTCATCTGGCCACCATGCATTCCTCTTCTCTCACTCCTTATCCCCAGTAATGTTTATTATTGCGCCAACAATTGCTTCATCTCTATCCACTCACTTAATCTAAGCTGAAAAATATCAGTACAAAACTTCATCCTCTTGCATAGCCGATCGCCACGCAATAGAATGCAGTGTTCGATATAAATTCTGCCCATGGATTTTACTTGGGGCCGGATAGGCCTAAATAAAATATGAAGGCGGAATTACAATAATAAAGGGATCCCCTAGCTTATGAGTAAATTTACAGCGCCTACTTTTACCAAGTCGCTATTACACCCGCGGTATTGGCTAACCCTGCTGATGGTTGGAGTGATGTACCTTATCAGTTGGCTGCCGTATTTTATCCAGTTCAGGTTGGGGCAGGGGCTTGGGCGCTTGGCGATGCGCATTATTAAAAAGCGCAAGAAAACCATAGCCCGTAACCTAGAACTTTGTTTTCCAGATATGTCGCAAGCAGAGCGCGATATATTGATGAAGAAGAATATTGATAACACCGGCTTGGCGATGTTCGAAACCGGTATGGCTTGGTTCTGGCCGGATATTCGAGTCGAGCGCCATGTCAGTTACGAGGGCCTCGAGCATATCCATAAGCTAGAGGCTGAAGGCAAAGGCGTGCTGCTGGTCGCGGTTCACTCATTGAACCTTGAGCTAGGTGCGCGTGCATTTGGTATGAAAACACCGGGTGTAGGTGTCTACCGACCAAATAAGAATCCTTGTTTTGACTACTTTCAGTTCAAGGGGCGTATCCGCTCGAACAAATACATGATTGATCGCAAGGATGTCAAAGGCATGCTGCGTGCGCTCCGTAACGGCGAGCGGGTATGGTATGCCCCCGATCATGATTATGGCAAGCGACGCTCGACGTTCGCGCCTTTGTTTGCGGTAGAAAAGGCCTGTACAACCACAGGCACCAGCCTGTTGGTGGATGCTTCTCACTGTGCCGTCGTGCCGTTTGCTATGGTTCGCAATACCGACTCGGGCCGTTATACGCTCAAGGTCTTTCCGCCATTGGATGCGTTCCCGCATAATGATCCCGATGCGGCTGCCGCTTATGTGAATAAAGCTGTAGAGCGCTCTATTATGGAAGCGCCCGAGCAATATATGTGGTTGCACCGCCGCTTTAAGACTCGTCCTGAAGGCGAATCCTCATTGTATGAGTAACCGTCTTTCCGGTGAATGATAAAAAAGCTTCCTCGTGAAGCTTTTTTTATATCTGCAGTATTCAAATTAGCCAGCACCGTTTTATTTGTATTGTCTTACCTTGTTATTGGTGGCGTTATTCATTTCAAAGTTGAACTTATAGTCAAGGACTCCTATGTTTTTTTGATATGCAAATATAAAAAGAGAGCGCAAGGATGGATTCAATAGCAAACTTTGTCGCAGCCATAAACGGTTTTGTCTGGGGATTACCCATGCTGGTGCTCATCCTCGGGGTGGGCATTTACCTGACACTTGGCTTGAAATTAATGCCGATTGTAAAAATAGGTGCCGGCTTCAGGTTACTCTGGACAGGAAGGATCCCTGAGAAAGAAGAAGAGATAAAGGGGGAAATAAGTCCGTTTAATGCGCTAATGACTTCGCTGTCGGCCACTATCGGGACCGGTAATATTGCTGGTGTGGCGACGGCGATATTTTTAGGGGGGCCGGGCGCCTTATTTTGGATGTGGTGCACGGCACTCGTTGGCATGGCAACAAAATTTGCCGAAGCGGTATGCGCAGTGAGGTACCGAGAAACGGATGCCAAGGGTAACCATGTAGGTGGCCCGATGTACTACATTAAAAATGGTCTTAGCAGTAAGTGGGCATGGCTGGGAACGGCGTTTGCTTTTTTTGGCGCATTTGCCGGGTTCGGTATTGGTAATACGGTACAGGCGAACTCTGTTGCTGCCGCGGTTGAATCGAGCTTCGGGCTTTCTCCGGCTATATCCGGCTTGGTCATGATGGTACTTGTCGGATTGGTGTTGATGGGGGGGATCAAGCGAATTGCGGATGTCGCCGGTAAGTTGGTACCCTTGATGGCGGTTTTTTACATTACCTCTGGCTTGATCGTTCTGATCATGAACATTTCCGCGATCCCGGCTGCCTTCGGTTTGATTATTAGTAGTGCGTTTACGCCGGTGGCTGCGCAGGGCGGTTTTGCGGGGGCTGCCGTGTGGGCAGCAATTCGATTTGGTGTGGCGCGGGGGATTTTTTCTAATGAAGCTGGGCTTGGAAGTGCGCCTATTGCCCATGCCGCTGCCCAAACCAAGAATCCGGTCGCTCAAGGGTTAGTCGCAATGCTGGGTACGTTTATCGATACCATTGTGGTTTGTAGCATTACAGGGTTTGCGATTGTTGTATCCGGTGCCTGGCTGAGCGGTGAGACGGGATCGGCGTTAACATCGCTTGCTTTTGCTTCGGCATTGCCAGGGATTGGTAATTATGTCGTCGCGATAGCTTTGTCTATTTTTGCGTTTACAACAATATTGGGCTGGAGTTTTTACAGTGAAAAATGTGTTCAATATCTACTGGGTGTAAAGGCCATCGTCCCGTTTCGGGTGTTGTGGGTCGTTGCAGTACCAATTGGCGCAACCAGCTCTTTGGAGTTTATCTGGTTACTTGCTGATACGCTCAATGCCATGATGGCGATCCCGAACTTGATTGCGCTATTACTCCTGAGCCCGGTGGTGTTTAAGTTGACGAAGGAATACTTTGCAGATCTTGCGCAGGAGAAAACGAAAGGGACGGATAAACCCGAGTAGCTGCTTGAAGGTGCGGCTTACACCATAATGTCGGTGTAAGCCGTATTTTGTTGTCCAAGGCTGTTTCACACTTCTCGTTGTCGCCTTATGCCAGTGTGCCCTGTTGGTAGTCTGCAATCGCTTGCTCAACTTCTTCCATGCTATTCATCACAAACGGGCCGTAATGGACAACGGGCTCATCAATGGGGAGGCCTGATAGCAGCAATACACCAGCTTGCTCATTTGCTGATAGGGCCAAGCCTTCACCGTTGCCGAGGATGGCCAGCGTACCTGCTTTGACGGTGGTGCCCTCAACGTCTATTTCGCCACGATATACGTAGAGCAAGGCCTGAAAATCCGGGTTGAGGCAACTATTAAAGCGAGCGGGATTGTCAGCTTGCCAGTCGGCGACAGTCACAGGTACGCCGGTTTGCTGAAGCGGGCCGGCGAGCGTTGTTCCCTTGATAGTGAGATCGCCGGCAATAACCCGGACAAGGCTGCCGTCATCTTGTCGGTATTGCGTAATGACGTCTGACTGGAAATCATGATAATCCGCCGGCTGCATTTTTTTCGCGGCCGGCAGGTTGATCCAAATCTGGAAGCCATGGAGCTCGCCGTCTGTCATGATTGGCATCTCGCTATGGATAACGCCTTTACCGGCAGACATCCACTGCGCACCACCATCAGTGAGCTCGCCTACATTGCCCATATGATCTTTATGCTGGAAGTGGCCTTTTAGCATATAGGTCAAAGTTTCTATCCCGCGATGCGGATGGGGAGGAAACCCACCGATGTAATCAGCAGAATTATCAGACTTAAGCTCATCGATCATCAGGAATGGTGAGAACTGAGCGTTGTTAAACCCGTGGACGCGTTGAATACGCACCCCGTCACCATCAGAAGAAGGGTGGGCGGGTATGAGGGACTGTATTTGTCGAATAGCCATAAATGCCTCCTGATCTGCTTATGGTTTAAGTGTATGTTGGCTTTAATATGACCAACAGTAGGCATAGGCGAACATGTTGTTTTAAAAAATCGAATAGAGGCTGTGGACGGCAGTAAAACAGAGGGCGAAGGGAATAAAAAACCGTCCAGCCGGACGGTTTCTTTGGTTTCGTGAGGGCTTGCTCAGCGACGGTTAGCGCTCATTCGAGCGGTAGCCTGGGGCAAGAGTGGCACTGTTAACCTGGTAGAGCGACTGAGGATTCGCCAATGCCAACTGGTAACCGACATATTCGTGTAGTCGGCCGTCTTCGCTGCAATCGACTTCCCATTTTCTCAACAGGTAGCCGGCGAGGGCTGCGCGAACCTCAATCACAAGCTTGCCGTCTTTCATTTCGTAATCCAGCTCGATAGCTTCTGGGTTGCCCTGCCGCGGGTGAGGGATCAGCTCGACTTCTATGTATTTCTGCCACTGGCGATCAGCCTCGATACGCTCTTCGGCGGTAGGCTCCTCGTCAAGGATCGTCACCGAGATCACCCGGTTGCAGACTACATCCATGAACTGGTTATTCTTGCGGTCAAAGGAGCGCACGTGCCAGCGGTTACCGGAATCGACAAGGCTGTGGGGGGCGATCACACGTTGGCCTTTACCACTGGATGTGGAGATGTATTCAATCTGCAGTAATTTGTTACGGTAGATCCCTTCGCACAGCGCCGCCATGATTGGTGTACGCGGCACGGTAAGCGATGTCGGGGACTCACACTGGATGGGAAAATCCTGATGGCCAGAGAAGCCATCGCCATAACCGAGCGAGATGGTCGCCAGGGTCTTTTTCAAGTCCAGATTAAATACAGGGCAAAACTCCGGCTGCTTGTAGTACTTCTTGGAGCGCATATCCAGCTTGAGGTTATCCGGCGCTATTTCTTTATACAGCGCGAAATCCCGAGTAGTGGCCGCATGACCAACCGCAAAACGATCTATCAAATCTTTCCTTGTTACCTCCCCCAAAAAGTAAAGGGCAAAGTCAATAAAGGCTAATCGCTCTCGTTGTGCCGAGCCAACGGCATTGAGTTTGGCCTCGACATCCATGTGTGATAGTCCAGCGTTGTTGTATGAAGTCATGTGTATTTATCCAGTACTTTGGCTTGCCACTAATATATACCGAAAATCAGTAGAAGCAAGGCTATTTATAAAGATAACAGCGTATTGAAGTGATTTAAGTTAATTAAATCAACGGTATAATCACAATCAGTACTGCACTGGTTAAATTGTCAGGTTTACATAATCATTATGAGTAGGTAAAGTGATTGTACTTGTTTTGAGTAGGTGTATTCATTTGTGGTACTTAGCCAGTTAATGGTATAAAGCATTAACTGAATGCGCAAAAGCGCTTTGCTTTAAAGGGATAAAAAGCGAACACGTGTTTACTCTAAAGTCCACAAAACATTAATGGTGAAATTTTGCTGTTAATGTGGACAATACTGCGGCGAAACATAATTTTGCAGGTAAATAAAGTTTCAGCGACCTGCAAAACAAGCTGAATGGCTAGTTCTGACAATATCAATAAATAGGTGATCAACCGTGAACTTGACGAGACATCAATTGAAGCAAGCTTATCTATCGTTGAAAAATGGGGCGGTATGCTTGGACGATCACTTAGCTCAAGGTGTGTTGGTCTATGTCGAAGGATTGATGATCAGTGAAGGGATCGAGCGAGATAGTTACCTGAGCCTTGACACATTGACCAAAGTCAGTGCCAAGGTACGTATGGGGTCGTTGATGCCGATTGACTTTTTCGGGCTCAATGCTAGGCCATGTGAGGAAGACAATTTCAAGCCAATCAGCCTCAAAGTGTGCGAACTGGTCTCGCAGCCAAATGGCCAGTCAGTCCGGCGCTGGAAAACCCTGGCGAACTTTTCGGCAAACGATTTCACCATCGCCATGGAAATCTTGCTGCTGGTGATCAGCGAGCTGTCAGCGCTTGATGATTACTCGGCAGGGGAGTGTGTACCGGCGGGAGTTGTGGCTCAGTTTCATGACTATCAATATCGACAAAGTGAACATCGATACTGCGCCTGAATTTTACAGGCCTGTAAGCATGGATCCTTCAGAAATTAACTAACCCAATAATGATAATCATCACTTTAACTTACTAAAATGTTAGGTAAAGTGATGATTAATCATCTGTAAGCCAATTCCATACCACCACTTCAATGCAAAATAGCTTTTACCATAACAATGCTTCGCGCCTTGCCAGCGACTACCAGAAACTTGTTTTTGAAAACGTGCACGCTAGTTGGAAGCGTTTTTGGCCCGTTGCTGAAGACACGGCCAAGCCACTATGTGTTTTGGATGTAGGAGCCGGCAGCGGCCGTGATGCTTTGTGGTTTGCTGAAAACGGGTGTGAAGTCTATGCCGTTGAGCCAGCAGAAGCGCTGCGTGGTATTGGCAAGCGGCATACCCAAGCAAAGGAAGTTATCTGGCTTGACGATAGCCTTCCTGAACTGAAAAAAGTCATCTCTTTGGGTATCCGCTTCGATTATATCCTGCTCTCAGCAGTATGGATGCATATACCACCTTCAGAGCGTGAACGCACATTCCGAAAGCTCAGTAACCTTCTTGCGCCAAATGGCAAGCTGATCATTACACTCCGCCATGGCGACTTTGACGATGGCAGGAAAAATCATGGTGTATCGGCAGAAGAGATTGAGCAGTTTGCTAAAGAGCGAGCCCTGCATGTTTGCTTGAAAACCGAGCTCAGTAGTGATGCGATGGGACGCAGTAGCGTTCAGTGGCAGACGGTGGTGCTTAACCTTCCTGATGATGGCTCGGGGGATTTAACCAAGGTACGCCATATCATCGTTAATGACAGTAAATCAGCAACGTATAAGCTGGCTTTACTCAGGACACTTCTTCGTATTGCTGATGCCCACCCCGGAGCAGTGTTGGACCGTACCGATGGTAAGGTTGCCTTGCCTCAAGGTCTGGTTGCGCTATATTGGATCCGCCAATTCAAACGCCTTATCGATATTGAAATCGATGGTATTCAAGGTATCCAACAAAACAGCAATACCAGCAAAGGGTTGGGTTTTGTCAAAGAAGACGGCTGGCATAAGCTCCGTCATCTATCCGCAGATGATCTCGCTGTCGGTGTATTGTTTACCGGTGAAGATGCAAAAGCGCTTCAGAAAACACTATCAGCCACGCTTGCAACCATTAAGAGTGGTCCGGTTAAGTTTATTTACCAAGGCCCGAAAGATAATCATTTGTTTGAAATGGTTGCGCCGACTCAGAAACGGAAGTCATTGAGTTCTCTGTTCATTGACAGTGAGTTCTTGGCAAGTTTTGGTACTTTTGTGCTGGATGAAAGCTTGTGGGACTGCCTGCGACTCTATAGCAGCTGGATTGAGCCATTGGTGGTTAATCAGTGGGTCACAGAGATGAAGCGATTTGAAAACAATAGGTTGAGAAACATTAATCTCCAAACCTATTACGATTGCTTGATTTGGGTCGATAAAGATCACGATACCCGAGAAGTGCGCAAGAAAGTCGATGCGCTCCGCCAGTGTGGCACCGAAATCCAGAGTGTTTGGAGCGGCACTAAACTGCGCGAGCAGTACCATGTCGATCACTGCCTGCCATTTGCCTATTGGCCGAACAATGACCGCTGGAACTTGCTGCCAACGACCACAGCAGAAAACCTCAATAAAAAAGACAGGGTGCCAAAATCCAAGCGCTTGACCAGTTCGAAAGACCGAATCTTGGATTGGTGGCAGGCCGCCTGGCAAACCGAACAAGAGCAAACCCGCTTCTTCGATGAAGCCGTACTCTCCCTGCCAAACTTGCCGCCGCAGTGCCGTAACTTCGAAGACGTGTTCGAGGCAATGGGATTGCAAATCAAAGGCGTTAAAAGCCGCTTGCTGGTGGGGGAGTGGTGAGAGCTCTCCTGTTTCACTTCAGACTTTAAAACACCCTCTAAATCAACTTGTAGCCCCTAATGACTAAATGATTATCGGGGGCAGCAGTGTTGTACCTTTTCAAAACTTAGCGATATGTTTTTTTCAACAAAATCGTTAGGCAAAAAAGCTAAATTCTATTCAATGCAGTCCATTGAGTTTTGCCGCTTTGCGATATGGGCAAAGAGGAATCTTTCCGCGTAAAAATATCTCAAATCATAAAACCTTTCGACCGCTAAACAATTGGTTGGTGCGATGCTTTGTGGGGTGTTGTTTAGTGCCCGCACCAATAAATCCCACCTGTTTTGCAAGTCTTAGCACAAAAAACCAACATATTGCTGTGTTTGAATTATCTTTTAGGAGCTGTTACCCTGTGTCGACATTTTAAATTGTTTAGTGGTCTAAATTAAATTTTCATCACCAGCAATTGAAAGGTGCTTTTCTTGGATGGGAAAGCATCAATGACAAAGCGTTTAAAGAGTATTATGGATAGTGTACTAAAGAAATATAGTATCGAGACGACCGACTATCAGGTGGGTCAGGACAACATTCAAAAATGGGGTTTTGATATACATAACCCTGTATTCGGCACCAGTGCAGGACTGATTATTCTGTTTCTCGCCGCCCTTCTTTTTATTGATCCGGAAACCGCCAAGCAAGGCTTGAACAGCCTGAAGAACGGCATCCTCAATGACTTTGATGTGTTCTTCATGTGGATCACCAACTTCTTCCTGTTTTTCTCATTGGTGCTGATGTTTTCACCGTTGGGTAAAATCCGTATCGGAGGCAAGAATGCTAAGCCGGAGCACTCTAGAGTGTCTTGGTTGGCCATGCTGTTTGCGGCAGGGATGGGAATCGGCCTGTTGTTTTGGGGAGTGGCCGAGCCGACGGCGTACTTTACCAACTGGTGGGGCACGCCGTTCAATGTCGAGCCGTATACCGAGGAGGCCAAAGCGCTGGCAATGGGCGCGACCATTTTCCACTGGGGTATCCATGGCTGGGCGATTTACGCCATTGTAGGCTTGTCGCTGGCATTCTTTGCGTTCAACAAGGGGCTGCCGCTTTCCATTCGCTCGGTGTTCTATCCGGTATTTGGCGATAGGGCCTGGGGCTGGTTGGGGCATGTTATCGATATCTTGGCGGTGTTGGCGACACTGTTTGGCTTGGCAACATCACTAGGCTTGGGGGCGCAGCAGGCAACCAGCGGTATCAACTATGTGTTCGGCACCGAGGGCGGGATCGGCATGCAGATGGGGGTTATCGCCTTTGTCACAGCCATTGCGATTTTCTCGGTTATTCGCGGTATTGATGGCGGGGTGAAACTGCTCAGTAACATCAATATGGCGTTCGCCTTTGCGCTGTTGGTGTTTGTTGCTTTCGTCGGTTTCGATGTGGTGACGGTTGCACTGCCTGAAACCATCATGGCTTACTTTGGTAACATTGTTGAGCTGAGTAACCCGCATGGTCGCGATGATACCACCTGGATGCAAGGCTGGACGGTATTCTACTGGGCGTGGTGGATTTCATGGTCGCCATTTGTCGGTATGTTTATTGCCCGTGTTTCTAATGGCCGAACGGTGCGCGAGTTCTTGTTCGCGGTGATCTTCGTACCAACGCTGATGACGATTATCTGGATGTCGATTTTCGGCGGGATTGCGATTGATCAGGTGGTGAACAAAGTTGGTGAACTAGGTGCCAATGGCCTGAATGATATCTCGCTGACCTTGTTCCATGTCTACGATGCACTGCCATTTAGCTCGGTGATTTCAGTATTGTCTATCGGCTTGGTGCTGATCTTCTTCATTACCTCGTCTGACTCGGGCTCGCTGGTGATCGACAGTATTACTGCCGGCGGTAAAGTGGATGCGCCGGTTCCCCAACGTATTTTCTGGGCGACGGTGGAAGGGGCGATTGCGGCAGTGATGCTGTGGATTGGTGGTCAGGAAGCGCTGCAAGCTTTCCAGTCCGGCGTGGTGGCGACTGCTTTGCCGTTTAGCTTTGTGCTGTTGCTCATGTGCGTGAGTTTGGTGAAAGGGCTGAGGACCGAACGAAGCATTTACTAGGTTCACTCGGCTATGACGACAACGGCTCCAAACTGTGTTTGGGGCCGTTTTGTTTGTTTGAATACTCCCCGGGCTTTTAATAAAATAGTCACATAGCTCCTGTTATTTATTTCCCCCTATGAAGAAGTTTGAATTTGTTGTTCAAGATCTCTTAAGTAAAATTTACCAAGGTGTGATCACCGATAAACTGCCCGCCGAGCGGGAGTTGGCAGAAAACTATTCGGTGTCACGTTTTACCGTTCGTAAAGCACTTAACAAGCTTGAAGCCATTGGCGCTGTATTTGTCAGGCAAGGGGCCGGGCATTTTGTCAAAGACTCTAATCGTAACAACCCTTTGGTTTATAACTCGATTACAGAAAATAGCTTCGAGGAGATATCGTATAAAAAAGTCAGCTTGCATAAGAAGATCACAGACTCTCACGATAAAAATTCATTCTTGATTGATGAAAATGATTATATCTGGTGTATCAAGCGATTGCGTTTGGTTAATGGGAAAGTTGTGCAGTTGGAAAGTACCAAGCTGCCGGTGAAGTTATTCCCGAAAATGAATGATGAAATTATCGAAAGCTCTTTGCAAAATCATACATTGGATCTTGGCCTGCAAATCGACAGGTATTTAACTAGCTATAAGGCGATCAATATATCGAAGGAAGAAGCAGAGCTATTGGGGTGTAAAAAAGGTATTGCGGCAATGAAGATCACTAATCGGGGCTTTTTGTCTACCGGTGAGGTGTTTATTGTCAGTGAGGTGATTGATATCGATTATCAGTGTACCTATGTGATCCCGTTTAATAGTGAAAATATTAAGTTTAGGGGTAAAAAAGAATAGCTGGTTATTTCAGGAAGAAATAACGCAGCTATTTTTACGGATAGATTCTGAATTCTGGGTCCTAGGATTTTACACTTTTAGCCCCGAGCCCCGAGCCCCGAGCCCGATTACGGCGTATGAATAGTGCCATCGGGCAGGCGGCTCTGCGTCCACTCGTGGGGGCGGTAGGTCACCGGGAAGTCTCTCGCTGCTTGCACATCCATCTCGACGCCGATGCCGATTTCCTCTGATGCGTACAGGTAACCATTGCGTGGCTCCTGGGCATTAGGGAAAACACGTTGGGTGTTCTCTTTGTACTCCACGTGCTCCTGAATCGCAGCGTTATGCAGGTGAACGTTCATATGGGTGTTCACTGCGGCGCCAATCGGGGTCATGTCCGGCGGGCAGTGCCAGGCAAGACGGACGCCGAATGTCTGGCATAGGTGGCCCAGCTTAAGGGCAGGGGTGATCCCGCCGATTTGCGAGACATGGCAACGGATGAAATCAATCCGACGGTTGATGATAAGCTGCTTCCACTCTTCCGGGTTGTTGAATAGCTCACCCAGGCCCAGTGATACAGAGGTTTGGCTACGGATATTATCGAGCCATTCTGTCTGGCTGGGTGGCAGAATGTCTTCAATAAAGTACGGCTTGTATTGCTCGACTTCTTTGGCGAACTGAACCGCCTGATTCGGGAACAAACGTTCGTGAACATCATGAAGAATATGGAATTGGTTGCCATATTTTTCACGAAGCAACTTGAACATGGTCAGGGTGTTCTCGGTGTACTGGTCCTGGTCGAAGTAGGAGCCTTCGGTCGGGCTTTCGGTGGTGTGGATGTTTTCTGGCACACCACCGTAGAAGCCTAGCTGGCAACGGATATGTTTGTATCCTTGCGCCAGGAAGCCATCAACAAGCTCATAGATCCCTTCCATCGTGTCGCTTGTTGCGTGGGTATAAACCGGAATTGCATCTCGCGATTTACCGCCAAACAGCTGGTGCAAAGGCATTTTGGCCAGTTTTGCCTTGATGTCCCACAACGCCATATCAACACCCGACACCGCATTGTTGATCACCGGCCCATTGCGCCAGTACGCATTGACCATCATCATCTGCCATAAATCTTCAATGTTATTTGCATCTTTGCCAACAAGCAGTGGTTTAAGGTATTCATCCACCATGGTTTTAACGGCGAGTGGACGCTGCTGGAAAGTGGCGCAGCCATAGCCTGTAACGTCTTGGTTGGTATGGACGATAACAGTAATTAAATTGTGACGATCTGGTTTAGTAATAATGCATTCAACATCTGTGATTAAAGTTTTTTTCACAATGAATTTCTCATCTGAGCCGGAATCTTTTTTTATATATACCAATTGGAAAAGTGTTATTTCAAGCCTATTTTTTCATTAAATTTAATTGGTACGGTAACAGAGTAAAAGGAGGCAAAAAAACAGACCAATCATAGAAAATTCATTGTTTTGGTATTAAATGGCCTGATTTTCGTGATTTAACTCTCAATTTCGTCCGTTGGTTTTTTAGATTGGTTCGATATCATTTGTTTCATCAAATGGAACTTCAGGTGTTGAACAGCGCTTCAATTGTGCAAGTCGATGCACTGTCTCAGGGCCAGAAGGAAAAGAAAATAAATGAGAACGGCGTGAATGTTTTAACTGAGTTTTTTACTCAAATTAAATGAAATCATGAATAAGACATATCTTAAGTGTGAATATACCAAGCCGATTGGGAAAATACCTTTTTACAAAAGGTCGCTATTCCACTAGATTTCTTTTCTTAAAGAGAGTTATTTAAATATGCAAATTAGTGAGTCGATGGGTGGTTTTGGAAAAAAGGCATCCGCATCTAAGCAAAATGCGATGACAGAAAAGCTTTCGCTAATGATTGATGCGTTGGGTGGCATTGGCAATATTAGTGATGCAACACACTGTATGACCAGACTGAGGCTGAAGATTGCCGATCAGTCAAAGGCATCGGAAGAGACCTTGAAATCTATCAAAGGGGTTCAGGGCGTTGTCTTTGCAGAAGGGCAAATCCAAATCATTATTGGTGTTGAAGTCGAGAAGTGGCACAAAGCCTTGCAAGCTATCATGGCGGGTAGCGGCGCTGCGGTGGGCGATGAAGACAAGCCAAAAGACAAAGATGACGGTAAGTTGTTCCAGAACGTCATGCGAGTTGTTGCCGGTATCTTCGGCCCCGTTGTTCCTGCTATCGCCGGGGCCGGTATGCTGATGGGCCTGCTATCAGGGCTTATTGCAACCAATGTGATTTCTGAAACCTCCGACACGGTATACTTCTTCCGCTCAATTTCTGTCGCTGTTTTCTTCTTCCTCCCTATGCTGGTTTCATTCTCGGCCGCCAAGATGTTCCGCGTCAATGAGTACATCGCGCTGGCTGTTGCCGCGGCCATGCTGTCGCCTCAGCTGGCGGATAAAGCCGCCGCGCTCAAGGCGGCCAGTGATGCTGCAGAGCTGACGGTGCTGGGAGTCGTGCCCATTGAATTGATGAACTACGGCGGGGCTATCGTTCCGGCTATCCTGGCTGTGTGGTTGCTTTCCAAAGTCACCCCTCTGGTTGACAGTATGGTACCTACGGTGGCCAAGCCGGTATTTACCCCGCTGCTTGCTTTTACCGTCACTGCCACGGCGACCCTGTCGGCGGTAGGCCCGCTTGGCATGTGGCTGAGTAATGGTGCTGGCTGGGTGGTGAGCTCGCTACTTGAGATTTCCCCTACGCTGACAGGCTTTGTGTTCGGCCTGACGCGTCCAATCACTATCGTATTTGGTATCCACCACAGCATGACGCCAATCAGCTTGAACAACTTCGCGCTGTACGGCAAGGACCTGCTGATGCCTATCATGTGCCTGGGTAACCTGGCTATCGCGGGTGCGACAATGGCAATTTGGTACAAGCAGCGCAAGAGTGTATCGAAAGAGCAATCTTCAATCACTGCCGGCTCTGGTGTAACGGCAATCCTAGGCATTACTGAGCCAGCCCTGTTCGGTGTCCTGACCAAGTACACCAAAGCGATGTTTACCGCGAGCCTAGCAGCCGGCGTGTTCGGTGCAATCTCTGTCACACTGGATACCCATCTGACCAGCTACATCCTGTCATCGGTGTTCAGCTTGCCTGCTTACCTGTCAGCCGGTACACAGAACTTCATTCAGGCAGTAATGGGTGTGTGTGGTGTGTTTGTATTGTCATTTGTCCTAACGACTCTGTTCGTAAAGCTGGATGACGAGTAATACATAACAAGTAGTCAGCCTTCTTCTTCAAAGCCGCGGTTAGCAATAGCCGCGGCTTTTTGCGTTGGAAAAATTGTAAATGGTCTTTTCTCCTACTTGTTGCTGGCAAACGGCTTTGCAATGATGGATGGAGGATGATAAAAGACCGCGGAAGGGAGTCGTTATGTTGATAAATGAAAGATCCGGCGTTGGCGTATTGGTTTTTGCTTTATTGTTTGCTGCTTCGCCAACTATCGCGGCAAGCGATTATGCCCAAGAATGCGGGGTAGAAGCTGCGGACAAAGTCGTCATCGGGCAGAAGGAAAGCTTTTATGCACCGGCGGCAAACCTCATTTTCCGCTTTCGAATTGACACGGGTGCAACCCGGACATCCATGCATGCCACCAATATAGAGATAGAAAACTTCTCGCCCGAAGCGGGTGACAATATTGGTAAAATGGTCAATTTCATAACGGCCAATGAACATGGCGAGACCGTTCACATGCGCGAGAAAATCACTCATGTGCGCCAGATACAGAATTCGCTTGGATCCGAGATGCGATACAGTATCGAGCTGGATTTAACCTTGGCCGAGCGTGATTATCGTGTCGAGGTTAACCTCAAAGACAGGAGCCTGATGTCCGACAAACTGCTTATCGGGCGCAACCTACTGGCCTGCAATTATGTGGTAGATGTGTCTATACACAGCACCTATGGGGTATGAGCTTAACCAAACAGGTAAACTCGCTAGGGTTTACCTGTTAGTGTTCTCGGTGCTGCTGTGGCGAAGCGGTGTTTTATCTCAAGAGAGGTATTAACCGTCCAGGCCCATTAGATCTGTGACGTCAGAGCCGGCTTCAACCAATTTGCGCTCCTGGTTGAGCTTGAACCAGTGGAGAGGTTTGCCGTTCGCGGCTTGGTAGGTCATGGTAGCACCGGATATTGCCAACCAAGAGCCTTCAGGAATGCCGATTACAGATTGATGCGGGTTGACCACGAGGAACTCTTCGATACGCTCGTCGCGAGTTTCGCCCATATGGCCTTCAATAGTGGCGTCAATGTAGTGCGCGTTGATCTGGAAAGGCACAAAGCCAAGTGAAGGGGTGATAGCCGCCGAGACAATACACATGTCATTGGTGGTGCGGATAGTCGGCGCGCTGATAACGGCACCGGCACTCCAGCCAATATACGGCACACCGCGTTGGGTGACAGCCTGCTGGATAGGGCCGATTAAGCCAAGGTCGTGCAAGGTTTTGTTCAATACCCAAGTATTGCCGCCACTGCAGATAATCGCGTCTGCTTGGCGTACGGCTTCTACGGGATCTTCTGCACGGTGAAGACCGCTTACTTTCACATCAAGGTGGCTTAGAGACTCGGCAATCATTGCGGTTCGCTCGTCGTGGCTGCTGCGAATTACCGCGTATGGTATAACTAGCACATTTTTGACTTGCTTTCGGGCCAATAACTCTGTGATAGCTGGAAGGGCGAATTCCATCACCTTGGTGTTGCCGGCAATTTTGCCGTTACTTAATAGTAAGAGATCCATCATATATTCTCTTGTTTGGGTAAAGAGAGCTATCATATATGAATCTGTTAGCCGCTAAGGTGAACAAGAGCACAATTTTGTCTCTGCTCATCAGGCTATTTATTTACTTGTTAGTGTACCCATTTTGATGATTGATCATAGGTGGCTTCCAGTTGAAGCTGAGCCGCTTCTAATAGGCTGAGCAATTGATTCACTTTCTGGATTTTTCCGTGGGCCACCGCTTCCCTGATTTGCTGGTGATAGTCGCGAACTTTTTGAATACATTGTTGGCGCTTAAATATGCTACGTAAACCTTCTGCCTGATCCATGTTAGCCTCAATTTTCTGCTTTTGATTATTCTGTTGCTGTATATATTTAAGCAGTAAATTGGCGATAAAATTTCAGGGTATTGTCAATTTACTATCAATTTATCTTTAAATTTGATTTTTCATGATAAATATTATTGATTAATATTTAGACAAATTTGCGGTTATTCGTGTTTGATTTACTTACCAAGAATGGAAAGTTAGATTGCACTATGTAGGTATGGTCGACATAACACTGCGGTTTAACCGAGTTTTTGGAAGTGTGTGAAATCATAACCAAATATTAAATATAAGCTTTATCAGTCGTTTATCTGGGGCTGGTTTCTATTTTCTATATTCTTAAAAAATCACCTGATTTCATTTTGTATGCCATTGAAAATCTTTATTTCAATATTAACCTTTTGTAATGGTGGCGTTATTTTGCCTTTATTTTTCTCACAATTAATTTCATATAGGGTATGCCTGTCTTAGAATTTCAGGTAACTCAAAATGAAAACAGCACAAGTGAAAAATCGCTGGCTAATTGCACTATCTGCGGTAGGTATTCATATTTCAATTGGTTCTGTTTATGCGTGGAGTGTATTTTCTAATCCACTTCATGAGGCGTTTGGTTGGGATTTGCAGCAAATCTCCCTGACCTTTGGTATCGCTATTTTCTTCTTGGGCGCTTCGGCTGCCGTTATGGGTCACGTGGTTGAGAAAAAAGGGCCACGTTTCACCGGTATGATTGCTGCGACTTTCTTTGGTGCAGGTATTGCTGGCGCAGGTATCGCCGTTGCGATGGAAAGCTTGTACATGCTGTACTTTAGCTACGGTGTTCTTGCGGGTATCGGCCTGGGTATGGGTTATGTAACGCCGGTATCAACGCTTATCAAGTGGTTCCCTGACCGCCGTGGTCTAGCAACGGGTCTTGCTATTATGGGCTTCGGTTTTGCCTCTATGATTGCCAGCCCGGTTATCCAAACGCTGATTAGCGCGGTTGGCCTGTCTTCAACGTTCTTTATCATGGGTGCGACCTACTTTGTTGTTATGCTTTCTGCATCTTTGTACCTAGAGCGTCCGCCTGAAGGTTGGAAGCCAGCGTCTATGGTTGAAAGTAACGAAAATGCGGCAGCTAAGAAACCTGCGGCAGACTTGAATCAATCAAGCGCAAACGATGCAGTACGTACACCAACGTTTTGGGGTCTGTGGGTGATGATTTTCATCAACATCACTTGTGGTATCGCGATTATTTCTGCAGCGTCACCAATGGCTCAGGAAATCGCGGGTCTAACAGCAATGGAAGCGGCCACCATGGTGGGTGTGATGGGGCTTCTTAATGGTCTGGGCCGCCTACTGTGGTCTGCAGCATCTGACTACCTAACGCGTCCAAACACCTTTATGCTGTTCTTTGTTATCCAGATTGCGGCTTTCTTCATGCTGCCTTCACTGTCGAACGCAATTGCATTCCAGATTGTGGTGTTCGTTATCATGACTTGTTACGGCGGCGGATTCTCGACACTTCCTGCTTACATTGGTGACTTGTTCGGTACTAAGCAACTTGGTGCGATCCACGGTTACGTATTGACCGCATGGGCACTGGCGGGTCTGTCTGGCTCTTCTCTAGCGGCGTTTGTTCGTAACCTAACAGGCAGCTACACCATGACCATGTATATCTTCGTTGGTATCTTGTCAGTAGCCTTGGTGATTTCTATTGTAATGAAAGCACATGTAGCAAAAGTTTTGCGTGCAAAAGCACAAGGTGCGGTGGAAACACAGCCAATGACTGCATAATCTACAGAGATAGGGCAATTATGTGATGACAAACACATTTTAATTGTCCTATCTCAATGTTGAAGTAGAATCAGTTGGTTATAAACAAAAGATTCGTCACAAACAGTAAGTAGTATGAAAGCAGTAATCAATACACTTTATGAAGCCAAATTGGCTGAGCTTAAAGAGAAAATCGACGCAGAGAGCATTCCCGTTCAACTGACTATTGTTACTGTCGGTGATGATCCTGCCAGTAAGGTCTATGTGAGAAATAAGGTGCGCCTGTTTGAAGCGCTTGAGCTTCCTTGTCACCACATTATCTTACCTGAAGAAGGGACAACACAGGCAGATCTTGATGGCTTGGCCGAGAAAGCGGATCATCCAATTTTATTCCAGCTGCCTCTACCTAATGGACTGGAAGCTCCAGACCTGCCGGCCGCGGTCGATGTTGATGGCTTTGGCTCTGAGGCGCTGGGCCAGCTAGTACTCGGGCAGAATCCGGTCTTGCCATGTACGGTTCAGGCTGCGATTGACATTGTTGAGGCCCACTGTGGTGAGTACAGCTTCCCTGGCTTGAAAGTTGCCATTTTGGGTCGCAGTAACATCGTTGGCAAACCGCTAGCGATTGAACTGATCAACCGTCAGAGCACGGTTTCAAGCTTCAACAGCCGCTCTGATCTTGCCGCGGTCGATTGGAACCAGTTTGATGTGATCGTGGTGGCAACCGGTTTCCACGGTACACTAGATAACACCCAGTTTATTGAAGGCCAGCTGATTATAGATGTCGGTATCAACCGTATAGACGGTAAGTTGGTGGGCGATATCAAGCATCAGGATGGTCATCTGTCAGCGGCTGCTATTACTCCGGTGCCGGGTGGCGTTGGCCGTCTGACCTGCCTGAATGTGTTGGGCAATGCGGTTAAGCTCTGTCAGTCTAAATAAAGGCTTTAAACCTATCAATTTATTGGAAAAGCGCTACCTAGGTAGCGCTTTTTTTATATCAGAGATCGCGATATAACAAAGTTGGTATATCAACGATACAGGTGGTGTGATTGCTGCTTTTATCAGCTCTTTTAGAATGCACCCATTACTTCACTTCAGTCTGTTGGAGGCGAATATGAGTGATTCTCGAAAGGTGCGTAAAATCCACTTCTATATTGTTGCTATTGTTACGGCTTTCTTTTCCATCTTTTCAGCCGTAGTGATGACCGAGCCCGGTCAAAGTTTGAATTTACCACGTAGCTGGACCGTGGCGTACTATCACTACAGTGAGTACTTTATTGCATTGAACATGGCATTGCTGGCTTACCTCTGGTATTTGCATACTAAGGCGAAGCTGTGGACGAACCGCAGGATGCGGTGGGCCAGCAAAGGTGTGTTGGTGTGTATTATTTCGGCTAATTTCTTACTGAGTTTGCTGTTTCCGCCCAGACAAACCGATGCCATTTACATGACCGTTGCCCAGGCCAACAATCAACTACGTAAAGAAGAAATTATTTATGCGGTAGAAATCAATGGTGATGTACGGGGCTTCCCGCGCTCGCATCTGGGGATCCCCCATATTGCCGGGGATACTATAGGCGGCGAAGAGGTGGCGATGACGTTTTGTGGTTTGAGCAACCTGCCTGTGGTCATCGATCAAGATATTGGACACGGTGAGAAAGCCGATCTTGGTATACTTATCCAAACCCACAATAACTTAGTGATGGTCGAGCGTAACTCCGGTGATCTTATTCAACAAATCACTATGGAAACTGAGTTTAGTGAATCTGATATCAAGCAGTACCCAAATACAATGATGACATGGGAGGCATTCAAAGAGATCTATCCAGATGCCGAGGTGTTTATCTACCCGTTTGACCGTTGGATGGACAAGCTGTTAGTCAAAGCTTTTGATAAGCCAATGGAGAAGCAGTTCGATCCGGAGCGTGGCGCTATCTTTCCGACTTTGGATATGGCCGATGAAAGGTTAAACGCCAAAGAGCAGGTATGGGGACTGAACAGCGACGGAAAGCAGATCGCCTTTACTCATGAGTTTGCCAAGCAAAACCCGGTATATGAGTTTGAAATGGCTGGGAAACCCTATGTCTTGGTCTACAGTGAAGAGTACGACATTGTGAACCTCTTCAGCCTGGAAAAAGAAGGGCTGCGAGTAACGTTTGGTGAAATAAACTTCAAGGGCGAGACAGACTCGGAATGGGGGCGCTTGGAGCAAGTGCCGACCCAGAACGGTATATTTTGGATGGTGTGGTCGCACTGGTTCCCAGAAACGAAGTTGATGAGCTAGGTAACAAGCGATAGGTGCCGAGGTTGAGGGGGAAGTGTAGGGCGCTTCCCTTTTTTGTTGCTTATGACTGTTGTTGATCGGCGCTGGCGAAGACCTTTCGCACCAATTCTTCGAGCCAAAGGTGCTTGGCACTGCGGAACAGGTTATTGTTGAAGGTTAGGCAAATCTGCATGGTGAGTTTGTCCTCGAGGCCGGCAAACTCGATGAATGCATATTCACTGGGTGAGAGGTTGGCGAGAGATGTCTTCGGGCAGATACAAATCGCATTGTTGTCGCTGATATATCTGAGTACATTGCTCAGGTACTGGCTTCTAAGCTTGGGTTTTAGCACTGTCCCTTCAGGAAACAATTGCTGGATCAGCATGTACTGGTTGTTCAAATCCGGCAAAATCAAACCAGTGATGGGATAGTTCAAGATGGTGGCGATAGGGGTGGTTTGCCCGGCTAATTCGTGCGAACTTTTGCAGACCCCTCCAATTAAGGTTTGTGCGACAGGAACTTGCCGCAATGCCTTGGGGACACCGACCGGATAGAAGCTGATCCCGGCATCCAGCTCCTGATTGATTAATTGGCTGACCGTTGCCGCGCTGTAATTGTGGATTTCAATATCGAGGTTCGGGGCCTGTTGGCTTATGGCTTCGAATAGCGCATAGCCGTGACTTTCGGATAAGTAACTGTGCAGCGCAATACGGAACTGGCCGGACAGTTCATTGGGATTGAAGTCATCCCCTTGCAATGTACTGGCAAGAAGGGACAACACTTTCGGAAGTTCTTACTCTAACCCTTGCGCTTTCGGGGTGAGCTTTAAGCCTCTGGGCTGGCGGATAAACAGTGGATCGTCAAAATGGCTACGGATTTTGACCAACGCACGACTGACCGCCGGTTGGCTGATCCCTAAGCGCTCGGCAGCCTTGCGAGTATTCTTTTCTTGCAGCAGGACGACTAACACTTTGAGTAAATTTAAATCGAAGTTATCCAGTTGCATCTTCTGCCTACAATGATTTTTGTTTGTAGGTTTAATCCTAGTTGATGATAGCAAGAACGTTTTGTTTGATAAATGAACGTTTTAGGTGCTGTTAATCGATTACGTGCTCAATTAAATGCTTATCAGGGATATTTTCTTGACCACGGCTGTGAGGAGGCGCAAAGTAGCGCTGAATGTAACAAAATGTAAATGTGGTCAAGTATGAAAAAAATTACTCTTGTAGCCTCGGCAATGGCAGCGTTGGCGCTAGCACCGACTTCAGCGCTGGCATGGAACTACCAAGGGCATATCACTGTGGCGGAAATTGCCTACCAGAACTTGGAACCAGCAGTGAAAGTGCAGGTTGATGAACTTGCGCACAAAGCTTATCAGTCGATGCCTCACGACGTTCAGCAGAAAATGGACAGTTTTGAGGGCGCAAGCCAGTTTGCGAAAATGGCTATGGTACCTGATCTGATCCGCAAAACACCGGCAGAGCAGGTATGGCAGCAAATGGGAGAGACAATCCCTGCGACACTGAATCAGTGGGACGAGAAAGAAACAGGTGCATGGCATTACATTAACCAAACGTACCCGGCAAGCAGCCAGTGTGACTTTGTCCATACCCCGAATATCAAGCTGGTGGCGGGTTACCTCTACGAAGACTTCAAGCACAACCCGCAGGCCGCGAGCCTGATGTTCATGAGTCATGTTGCTGGCGACTCGCACCAGCCAATGCATTCTATTTCGCAGAGCCTGAGTGCAACGGAATGTGTCACAGACCTTGGCGCAAACAAGCATACGTTGGATGTCCCGCAAAAAGATCTGCATCATCTATGGGATAGCGGCATGGGTATGTTGGACAAAGCGCATAACATTCATGCCTTCGCGGCTTCGCTACAGCAAGACTTCCCTAAGGGAAACATGGAACTTGGACCAGTTGCCGACGTGGATCTGTGGGTCAAGGAAAGCTTCGCTTTGGCTGACTTTGGTTACAGTGTCGAGAAAGATACCGCGCCATCTGAAGCCTACTACCAAAAGGGGACTGAGTTGGTAAAACAGCGATTGACTCAGGCTGGTTACCGCTTGGCCGACGAGCTAAATACGGCTTTCGGCACACACTAAGCCTTCTGAACCGATAGCGTAAGCGGCATTCATATGCCGCTTTTTTTGTTTTAATTTTAGTGAGTGCCTTGCCTGTTCAGGTTGGCATGCTGGCTCTACTCTTGTTGACAGTTTAATCATCCTGTTGAATGTTGGTAACCAGTCACAAATAAACACTTTGCTTGGTAATTGCCAGATCCGACCTGTTATTTCTCTGCTAGCTTTATTTTGCTTATAAAAGTCAAAGGGAAAGACAAAATGAAAAAAATGTTGGCAGTGGTTTTATGTGTTTTCAGTCTGGGCGTTACAGCGGCGACCAGTAGCGGGAATTTAGGCAGTACAGGGTATACCGAAACGAAATATCCGATCGTACTGGTACATGGCTTGTTTGGTTTCGATACATTGGCAGGGGTAGATTACTTCTATGGTATTCCACAGTCTTTGACCAAAGATGGTGCGACGGTGTACGTCGCACAGGTTTCGGCAACAAATAGTACAGAGGTGCGAGGCGAGCAGCTGCTGGCTCAAGTTGAGCGTCTATTGGCCGCAACGGGTAGCAGCAAGGTGAACTTGATTGGCCACAGTCACGGTGGTCCGACGGTTCGCTATGTTGCTTCGGTCAGACCTGATTTGATTGCTTCAGTGACCAGTATCGGCGGCGTACATAAAGGCTCTGATGTGGCTGATCTGGTGCGCAATACCGTAGAGCCGGGATCGCCTGCAGAAGCATTGTCAGTGAAGCTGGCAGAAGGCTTGGTTACTTTGATAGGGCTACTTTCTGGCGGAAGTGACCTGGAACAAGATCCTCTGGCCTCGCTTGATGCCCTGACGACCGAAGGCTCTCTGGCCTTTAACCAGCATTACCCGGAAGGGGTACCTACAACAGAATGCGGCAATGGTGATTTTCTGGCCAGTAACGGGGTCTATTATTATTCATGGACCGGTTCATCAACGTTCACCAATCTGCTTGATCCGAGCGACGCAGCAATGACGGTGCTTGGGCTGGCGTTCGATGGGCCTAGTGATGGCTTGGTGGGAACCTGCAGTACCCACTTGGGCAAAGTGATCCGCGATGACTACAAAATGAACCACTTGGATGAAATTAACGGTCTGCTGGGCATTCACCATTTGTTCGAAACTGATCCCGTCACCTTGTACCGCCAGCACGCCAACCGCCTCAAACTGCAGGGACTGTAGGTTATGGCTAAGCGGTCAAAAGTAATTGTTGGTGTATTGGCGATTGTCATTGGTTGGGCTGGCTACCAGTGGATCCAACAGACAGGCACGCCTGCGTCGGCAAATCTGGTACAGGCACCATCCCAGCAAGATACCGAAGTGGATGAGTCATCGAGCCGAGAATTGCTGGAGTATGCCTACTCGGCCCAGGGTGAAATTGCGTTGCCGGATATTGAGCAACGGGTAGAGGCCTATATCGAGCACTCAGGGACGTCGTTATTGGATCAGTCGTTGCTTGCCGCGTTTATCGGGTACAAGAAGGCCTTGATGGGCTTGGAAGAACTGGCGATGGGGCAGTCGATGGGGCTGGACAAAATGGAGCAACTGCATATTGGTTTACTGGCGTTACAGCAGCAGTATTTCACCCCGGAGCAAATTGCCGCGCTATTCGGTGATGAAAATCGACTGCGCTCGATGGCAATAGAGAAAAAACGCATTGAGGAGAATGCGCTTGATGCCCAGGACGCAGAGGAGCAATGGATGGCGCTGCTAGCCGAACAGCCGGGGTATATTCGAAGGAGTGAGCAAAATGCCCAGTTGATGGCAGCATTGTCTAATGACCAGCAATTGTCTCAGCAGGAGCGTTACTTGCACCATGTAGCCTTGGTCGGAGAGGCCGGAGCGCAGCGCTTGGAGGCGGTTGAAGTGGAAAGGGCAGCCTTTGAGGCGTCGCTTGCAGATTACCTGACGCAAAGAAGCGTAATTTTGGCTGATGAACAGGTTGGAGAAGAAATGAAGGAGCTCCAAATTGAGCAACTGAGGCAGCAGTCGTTTGAACCTAAACAATGGAAGCGGGTGGCTGCACTTGAGCGCATCAATGACAGGCGCAGCTAATGGATTAGTTATTAGGTCGTAAATACAAAGCCCGGTTAACAGCCGGGCTTTGTTATATCGATAGGTTTTTCGTTTAGCGGGTTGCTGGCTTAAGCAGCTCACCCAGGTAGCGAACCACATGGGCGGCATCTTGCGCTGCATGGGTGATTTTCTTGATAATGGCCTCAGCGCGCTCGTCATCCTCGCTCAGCGCCGCTTTGACTTTAGCATTCATCGCCTGGGCATTTTCAAGTTTTTGCTTACAGTCTTCAAACAAAGCAGACAGAAACTCCATATCGACTTCACCCCCTTTGATAAACATGTCAGCCGCAATTCGGTACACGGTGTGGAACTTGTTGGCCATGTCTTTTTGGTTAGTCTGACCTTCTTTGGCCCAGTCTTCAGCCCAACCTTTGAAAATGATGGCGATTTGTGGGTTTGGAACAATGTTTACTTGTGGCATTCGAACTGTCCTTCGGGGGTATCAGAAGTTTTAACAGGGCAAGTGTAATAGAGCCGGCGATAGGGTTAAAGGGTAGAAGCGGTATATGCTTAATTTACGAGCAGGTTGTGATCAGTACATCGTGAAATTGCGTACACAATCATATGTTTTACAGTCTTTTTAGCTTCTTGCTATGTAGGAGTCAACAATGCGCCTTCGCCAAATATCGCGGGAGTTGTCAGTGGCTAAGCCACATCGCCTCCTGGTTTATGCTGGCCTGATAGCAACGCTTTTAGCTGGTCCGGCAGGAGTCCAATCTCAGCCGGAATGTGAAAGTTGGCTTGATCAGCAGTTCAACAAGCTCAATTCCACTGAGACAGTCCGTCTATGCGAGCAGTTTGCCGGGCAGGTCTTGCTGGTGGTGAATACTGCGAGCCAGTGTGGTTTTACGCCTCAGTTCGAACAACTTGAGGCGGTATATCAGGACTACAAGGAACAAGGCTTTTCTGTCATAGGTTTTCCTTCTAATGACTTCAACCAAGATCGTGGCAGCGAAGAAAATTCTGCTAAGGTCTGTTATCTCGATTACGGGGTGACTTTCCCCATGCTAGAAAGAACCCACATAAGAGGTGAAAAGGCGAATCCTGTATTTCAGCACCTAGCGAAACAAACGGGAATACAGCCAAAATGGAATTTTTATAAATATATTATTGACCGACAGGGTGAAGTGATCGCGGTATTTTCTAGCCAGACCAAACCTACGGACGCTACTATGCTTAATGCTATTGAGAAAGCGCTATAGGCATTTGCAATAAAAACATTGAACACTTTGTCAGTAATACGTTCTTACTTAATCTATCTAGGCTGCCGGAGATAAAGTTGATTGAGTTACCCTGTGACTTTTCGATGCGGCCTATTAAAGATCTAAAGCAAAAGCTCGCTTGCATTGTTAGCCTTCAAAATCAAATAATTGGTTTTCTATTTGTGAACTTCAATTGTATTGATGTGTAACCTTGTGCACCTGAGTCAGAAGTTGAATAAAAACTCCATTTTTACTTCATTAAAATTGTTATTTGTAACACTGATATATAAAAATAGACGTGCTCATAATGATATTTTTGAAATTAAAATCAAATTTGTCTTTATTAAATAATTATTCACTGAGCATGAAAATATCAGTTGGAAAAACCTGAGTGCAGGGTGTGCTTGGGTTTTATTTATATCGGAGTTTACACATGACACGAATAAACGCATTATCTGGTGCTATCGCACTGGCCTTGATGTCTTCGTCTGTTTCTGCACAACTATTAATAACAGAGTATGTCGAGGGTAAAAGTTATAATAAAGCAATAGAAGTCACCAATTTGGCTGATTCTGGAATTAACCTCTCAGAATACAGCGTTAAGCTTGCGATGAATGGGGCTGATTCATTTGGCACTACCATCAACTTGAACGACGTAAATCTAGCGGGTGGCGAAAGTTATGTGCTTTACCACAGCTCAGCGGCACAAGATATTAAGGATGTCGGCGATCAAGCATCGGGTAGCCTTGGTTTCAACGGCGATGATG
This sequence comes from Photobacterium gaetbulicola Gung47, assembly GCA_000940995.1. Taxonomy (NCBI): domain Bacteria; kingdom Pseudomonadati; phylum Pseudomonadota; class Gammaproteobacteria; order Vibrionales; family Vibrionaceae; genus Photobacterium; species Photobacterium gaetbulicola. The sequence goes on along the minus strand of CP005974.1, from coordinate 2,383,693 downwards.
TGGTTGCTCTGTTCGAAGGCGAGGAGCTTATTGATAGCCTAGGCCAGTTGGGCGTACGTGAAGACTTCGCGAAAGATGTCACGCTTCGCAGGGAGCCGGCTGTGACTTCAGGCAGAATAGATGTAGATAGTGAGTTTGACGTCAACGCCGAATGGGTGACTTTTCCAACCGATACCTTTGATGGCTTAGGCTGCAGTGGCCTTGAGGCGTGTGATAGTACTACTCCGCCACCGAATCCGTTCGTGTGTGATACCGATAACCTCGTCCCGATCTATGATGTGCAAGGTGACGGTGACCGTAGTCCGCTGGTGCCTGAGGGGAGCTTCGAAAGCCCGGAGAAATACTTTGTCCGTGGCGTTGTCACCGCTCGCGGCGAGAGCTTGTATAAGGGCTTCTACCTGCAAGACCCGTATGGCGACGGTAATGAGAATACCTCGGATGGGGTTTTTGTCTTCTTGGGTGGTAGTACCACACCAAGTGACATTCAGCCGGGTGCAGAGGTGTGCTTAGAGGCGACTGTTAAGGAATACTACGGCAATACTCAGCTAGATGTGCGCGATAGCGCCTTCAAAGTATTGAGCACCGATAACCCGATTCCTGCGCCGACACGCTTCCGCGTGAAAGAAGGGGAAGATCTGCACACGGCGCTAGAGCGGCATGAAGGCATGCAGGTGCTGCTTGATGCGGACAGCCCGCTGGTGATCACCCGTAATTTCAGTTTTGACTATGCGTCATACCGCAATAATTTAATGCTGGCTCATAATGCCCCTCTTTATAACCCAACCCATCTTTACGCGGCTGAAACCGACGCGGCTAAAAATGTGGCTGCTGAAAATGCGATAAGCCGTGTATATGTTGAATCTGATTACAAGGCCAAAGACGGGGAAGTGCCATGGTTCGATAACTTCAACCCGGTCGATGGCTATATGCGTATGGGGGATAAGCTAACCGGATTGACGGCAATGGTCGGTTACAGCTATGGCGAATACCGTTTGGTAACGACCAACACCATCGGCAGCGGTGACTTGCTGCGCCTGCCTGAAAATGAAAGGGCCGATGAGCCAGTGACAGCAACTGAAGAGGGGCTTAAAGTTGCTGGCTTCAATGTGCTGAACTACTTTACCTCGTATGCGGAATCGGGCAATCCTAATTACATGTGCTCTGACGCATCGGTAACACCTGGTGCTAAATGTTACCGCGGCGCGCCATCGGTTGAGGAGTTTGCCTTGCAGCAAGCCAAGCTAGTCAACGCGATTGTGGCCATGGATGCTGATATCGTTACCTTGATGGAGCTGGAAAATAACGGTTTTGATGAGAACAGCGCACTGGAATCTTTGGTCAATGCTCTTAATGATGCCCAGCCGAACAAGAAAGATCACTACCGTGCGGTGAAAGTGCACAAGTCCGATCTGACATTCAAGGATGAACCTGGCTTTGAGGAGATCGGCTACTTCGGTACGGATGCCATCACTGTCGGTATCATCTACCGTCATGACAAAGTGAAAGCCAAGAACCAAGCTCGCCAGATCATGATGCCAGAGCAGCATGCGCCGCTTGCTGAAGGCGGGGTGAAGAGCGCCTATCAGCGCCATGCCATGATGCAGAAGTTTAATATCCCTGGGGCCAAGGATGATGTGACCGTCATTGTTAACCACTTCAAGTCAAAAGGTTCAACCTGCTGGGAAGACGATTTCATCTTCGGTGACGAGGAAGATGTTCAGGGCAGCTGTAATAACTTCCGAGTCTCTGCGGCCAAAGTGCTCGGCGAGGCGGTTCAGGATCTTAAGGGCGACGTGCTGGTCATGGGTGATTTGAACTCTTACGGTATGGAAGACCCAATTCTAACGCTGACTTCATTCGATGAAGCTGACCGTGGTGGGAAAATCTTTACCGCCTCTTATACTACCCTGGACGGTAAAGTGTTTGAGCAAGAAGGGCAGCTAGTCAGAAAAGGCTATGGCTTAGTTAACCTCAAGCACAAGACCGACTACAGCTATAGCTTTGAGGGTGAGCTCGGTAGCCTCGACCATGCACTGGCCAGCCCATCACTGGTGAATAAGGTGGCAGCAGTAGAAGCGTGGCACATCAATGCAGCTGAAAGTAACCTGTTTGAGTACAGCAGCAAGTACACCGGCAAATTGGAAAAATCAGACAATATTTATTCGTCGTCTGATCATGACCCAATCATTGTGACACTGGAGTACAAACACAAGAACGGCAAAAAATAACGTCGTTTGAAAAGTAACAAAACAACCGGCACCCTGCCGGTTGTTTTATTTATGCCACTATTATGTTCATTGAGTATTGAAAACGTAGGCCATCGACATTGCATAAATCGCCGCTGAGAATTGTGCTTCTTGTCACTTGCGCCATGCTGGCGTTTGCCGGAAATTCCATATTATGTCGACTGGCGTTAGCAGAAGGCTTTATTGACGCGGGTAGTTTTACTTTGATCCGATTGGTGTCCGGCGCTGTCACGCTAGTGCTGTTAACGCTAGCCATGTACTCAAAGGCTTCTTATTCGCCGTCGAACTGGCATAAATCCGACTTGCTGGGTGCGTTGATGTTACTTGGTTATGCGGCAGCCTTTTCTTTCTCGTATATCAACATCACAACAGGTACAGGGGCATTAATTCTGTTTGCTTCAGTCCAATTCACCATGATTGGGTATCACCTATTCAGTGGCAACAAACTGCAGTTTTGGGAGTGTATCGGGCTTGGGCTATCACTGAGCGGGTTTGGTTATCTGCTTGTTCCCCATGCCACACGGCCCGACCTGCTCGCGGCGGCGTTGATGGCCATAGCCGGAATATGCTGGGCGGCTTTTACTATTTTGGGGAAGAGTTTCAGTGAACGGCCCGCAATGGTCACCATGGGCATGAGTTTTGCACTGGCAACACTGCTTGGCGGGCTGATAGCGGCAGTGTCGTTTCCTTATCTGGCGGCCGCTGCCAGTCTTTCATATCGCGGAGTAATACTCGCCGTGACTTCTGGCGCGGTGGCTTCCGGGATCGGTTACGCCATCTGGTATGCGGTATTGCCAGCGTTGTCGATATTGAAGGCGTCAGTTGTCCAACTCTCTGTTCCGGCATTGGCCAGTATCGCGGGCTGGATAGTGTTGAGTGAGAAAATTACCATCTCCACAGCAATTGCGACAACGCTTATCCTAGGCGGTATTGCACTGGTATTTGCGGCAAGAAGCAATCAGTGATGTTTGTTTATTTCACCCGAAGCAACCGGTATCTCACGTCCTCTATATGAAATACCAATACCTGTGATACTTTCATCGCTTCAACCTTTTCTAGCATCTCAGCATCAAATTGCTTCTTCTTCATCCACTGCAATGGCTGGTTGAAACTATCCTCGCTGACCACAAATGACTCATCTTGAAAGGTACTGCTACGAATATTGACAACCCAAACGCGTGATTGAAAATCAAGGACGTCTGCGGCGGCTGTTTTGAGGCGTTGCCATAATGAAGAGTTTTTGTTCATCGGTGAATCAGTGACTGTGTTCAAAGTGGGGTAGTGTAGCGTGCTTGGTGATAGGAGGCTAGGCTTGGGGGAGAGAGGCTGACGTCGTTGTGGTATGAAAGAAAGCTCCTAATAGCATATGTCAGGAGCTTTCCCAAAAGGATTCGTTGGGGGTTTTACACTGCGTGGCTGTTGAGCGCTGCTAGCTTGGCAATGGTGGTTTGGGCGACCAGTTTGCCATCCATGTAGTAGCTGACGTTCTCACCATTCTTGAATCCTTCAAGCACAGCGGTCTCGCCATTGTTGTAGACAATATGCATTTTGACAGAGTTCTCGTCAGCCTGAATCATCTCTCCGGTATCAATCTGTCGGTTGTTTGAAATAGGGCTAATAGGAGCCTCTTGCAGGCTTGGGTCAAGATCGTCATTAACCTTGATATGTGTCTCAACCTTACTGTCAAAGATATGTGGAGAATCCGTAATTGGGTTTTTACCGGTCCAAAACTCCAAAGAGTTAAATACGACGTAGTCTGCCGCACTGGTAATGCCGTAGACAGGCGCGAGAAGAAAGTTAACACCAGCACGAGCATAGCGGTTATCAACAGCTTCAAGATTAAATTTCATTACTTTTCCGGTCACCGCATTACTTCCCACACACCCGGTCAGTGCTGATGCAAATAATGTTATTCCTACCGCTTTTAATACGATGTTGTTCATGTTGCTTCCTGTACAAAATAATAAGTTATTGTTTGCGCCGGGGAGTATATTTAATGTTTATTGGTGATTCTTACCAAATTGCGCCAATTATATTTAATCGTATTTTTTAGCAAGCAGGTTTGTTTTAACTTGTTGTTGTAATTGATTTATTTAAATGAAATTTTTTCTTCTGGTGTGGGAGACAAAAAAGAAGGGCCCTAAGGCCCTTCATCTAGTATTAACCAGTAATAGTGAATTAACTGATATTAGTTTGCGCGATTCAATGTCACCACATTGTACTCAAGCGGCTTAAGAGTCGGCATGTTGTCAGCGATGTAGTCGATAACAGCCTGTGCATCGGTATTGCAGCGGACGTTGTCAGCCTTACAGTTCGGCGCTTCGCCTTGGTAGTTCACCTTGAATCGGCCGCCGGCCTCTACGATGTTTTTCACTTTGAAGCCTGTTAGCTTGCCATCGACATAGGCAAGGTCGACACGGCCTGAAGACTTCTGCTGGGCAGTAAAGAGCGGAGTCCAGCCATCGTTACCCGTTGCATTGTAGTTGTTGATAGCGACGTTGTAGGTCTTGTTGTCTTCAATTGGTGTCCAGATAGGCGCATCAGCGGTGCCGGTCATTACTTCCACGTAATCCAGTTTGCCGCTTTGGTAAGGCGTGGTTTCGGTGTACTGGTAACGGATGTGGCCGCCGTATGGGAACTTACCTGCGTGAGAGCCTTCAGGTAGTGTCGCAGTGACAGTACCGTCGATCAGCTCTTTGATGTACTTGCCTTTCACCGGAACAACAGACATGAAGTTAGAGAAAGGGAGTAGCTCTAGCGATACATTACCCTCACGGTATTCTCCTGCTTCGATGTTGGTGCGAATACCACCGGCCCCAATCAACGAGAAGTCAACTTTCATGCCAGTAACAGCAACCACTTCCGGAGAGTTAGCCCAGTAGTATTGGCCAGCGGCCAGGATAGGGGCAACATCAGAGCCGTGCGCGTCTGTGCCTCCGTCACCAGGGCGACGCTCATGGTTGATTTCTTCTGGGACTTGAGCAATCACTTTACCGTAAGCTTCGTCGACAGCTGGCTTGTACTTAGTGTCGATGATTTGGCGCATTACTGCTTCTTCTTCAGTAATGGTGATGTTGTCTTCACCTTCGATGAAACTAACGACAGACGCTGTTTCAGTTGCGCTGAATTCACTGCCAGCTTCACGCATCGGGGAATGGAAGTATTCATCGTTACTTAGAAGTACATTCAAGCCGGCACAGTTGGTAACTTGGCCGTCAGCGTCAAATGTTACGTCTAGCTGACCGATGGCTTGGGCATACTGGCCTGCTTGTACTACACAGGTTTGGCTTTGGCCATTCGGGTTCTGAACCATTTGGGCGTATTCGCCACCGTGGTTGTGGCCAAGGTTGGTGAAGTCACCCAGTAGGGTGTGGGAGTGGCCACCAACGATCAGGTCGATACCGTTTACTTGTGAGGCGACCTCAACATCAACGGCGTTACCAATGTGGGTCACCGCGATGATATTGTTGATCCCTTTGGCTTGCAGCATGTCAACGGTTGCCTGCGAGGATTCTACCATGTTGTGGAATTCGACCTTACCCGTGTTAGGTGCAATGTTTGGCATGTCGTCTAGCGCGATACCGAATACCGCAACAAGGTCTTTGTCTGCAGGTAGGTTATCTAGGTCGGTGATTTTTGTTTTCTGATTACCGTCGAAGGCGAAAACAATGTAAGGCTTGAGGTTGGTTTGATCTTTGAGGTCTGGATCGTTGCTGGTGTCGATATTAGCTGCAAGAACTGGGAAGTTAATGTCACTGATGAACTGGTTGAGCTTTGTGTTGTTCAGGTCAAACTCGTGATTGCCCAGAGCCATTGCATCTAGCCCCAATCGGCTGAGTAGTTCGGCATTCATAGCACCTTCGTTTAACTTGAAGTAAGCACTGCCTTGCCATGCGTCACCGCCGTGAAGGAAAAGAAAGCTTTGGTTATTATCTTCGGCTGCTTTCTTGTATTCATCAGCCATGGTCTGTAATCGCGGGAAGCCACCAAACTCGTTGTACACTAGGGTGTCATTGGCCTTGAAACTCGATTTGACTGGGTCGAAATTTGAATGCGTATCGTTGATATGCGCGACGGTCAGGGTAAAAGAATCTCCTGTCTCGACAGTGGACTGAGCACAACCGGCCAGTGCAGCGGCGACAGAAAGCGCAATAAGAGGCTTAGAAAAGTTCATTAGACAACCTATTTATAATTATCTGTTGATGATAAATCGGAGTGAGTGGCGATTTATCCCTGAGAAAAGCCTTAAATAAGCAAGGCTTGCGAACTATATACGAGATAAAACAGAGGGGCAATTACAAAACGGAGACATAATTTCTCAGTTTTTCAATCCAGAGCAAACGTTTGTGCTTATCGTTTGCTAGATGATTGCAGGTTATTGAATGTAAAGGACAGGGGGCGAAAAATCTGGCTTTGTTTGGTGATGTATAAACTTGTAACGAAGTGTACTGAAAATTGCGCTGCTGCTTATGTGAGCAATATGGCGTTGCTTAATTGACCATGGTGGCCGCATTGGGAAAAATATCCCGTGAATAAAATCCCCCATATTATCTAAATTGATTTAACTCAAAATATAACCTGTATTTTAAATGCTCTTTACTGTATTTCAAAAGAAATAAGTAAATATCATTATGCTGGGGCCCAAATGACATTCTCTATAAGCATTGGCTGTTAACTTTTTGTGATGGGATAATCAAGAAAGGTTTAAAGCTTGATGATGTCGTGTATTGCTTAAGCGGGTGATCACAAAATTATGCTGGGAAAATCGTATTCCCTTGCCTATTTTCCGCCTGAGTGGAAAAATTTCCCACATAAAGAAAATCACGGGAAATAAAACCCATGAATAAGCAAGAGTTTATCAGTGCGGTCAATAAATTTGATTCATATACAGCTGCAGAAAAACGAATTGCGGCATATTTTATGGACCACTACACCATGTTGCCGTTTGCAAAAATCGATGAACTCTGCAAACAAATCGGGGTAGGCAAGGCGACATTAGGGCGCTTTCTGCAACGGTTAGGATTTAGCGGTTTTATTCAATTTAAAAAAGAAGTCTCTGATGACTTGGCGCAGACGTTAACAACGCCTATCGAGCGCTATGAATATCATACCCATGAACCATCACAGGATACGATAGAAGGTCTGCTTGCGAACCATTATCAAGAAACAATAGATAATGTTGATAAGACATTCAATGGATTATCGGAGCAAGACTTTAAATCAGCCATGAAACTGATGCGCCATACAACAGGCAAGCTCTATGTCATGGGAAGTGCCTCATCAGAAGCACTGGCGACATATTTCTACTTATTGGCGAGATACTTACGTAAAGATGTAGTGCTGTTGAAAGCGGATATCTCAACACTGCCGCATCAATTGGTCGATGTGAGTAAAGATGATGTGCTGTTAGCGATTTCATACCACCGTTATTCCTCGATTACGATCAAGCTGGTGAGGTGGTTCCATGAGTGCGGTGGGCATAACATATTGGTGACGGATCAACCGGTAAACCCGTTCGTGTCATATTGCGATGTACAGTTTATTGTTGAAAGTGCAGGGAGGGGGTTCTTCAATAATCGGGCAGCGGGCTTTGCATTGATTGAGGCGTTTATTAAAGGTCTTTCTCTGCATCAAGAAAAAGATAATCGATTTAAACGAATAGAAGGATTATTCGACGAGTTCAGTGTATTTAAAAGCTAACAACTCTCCACTTTAAAATATTTTAATTAATTCAGCAGTGCAGGCTACGCGTTACTTCTTGTTGTGGGAATATATCCCTGCAGGAAGCCGAGCTAATCCGTTGTTGCGCTGTTGTGTTTATAAAATTAAAACCATTTGTGAAATAAATACAATTCCATTGCTTCTCTATTGAAGGGGTTATAAATGATTACATACCTTGCTCTTCCATCCATATTTGGTGTGGGATATTTTATCGTCAAAAAATATAATACACAGGCTGTCTTATTTTTGGCCGGCTTGCTAATGATTGCTCTAGGGGTGATAAGCGGTAACACCGATTTCATGCCAAAGGGCGGGGCACATACTGGTTCGGTTATTGTCGACTTTTTTGAAGTGATCAAAGTGATTTCATCGACCACGCTGGCCAAGCTGGGTCTGATCATCATGGCTGTTGGTGGCTTCTCTAAATATATGGGACACATAGGGGCGGCCAATGCCATGGTGCAAATCGCGACCAAACCGCTGTCTTATGTCAAAAACCCATATGTGGTATTGGCGATGGCCTATATTATTGGCCAGCTGATTAATATCTTTATTCCAAGTGCTACAGGGTTAGCGCTATTGCTATTGGTGGCCATGTACCCGGTTTTGGTCGGTGTCGGTTGTAACCCAGCGGCAGCGGCGGCTGTTGTCGCGACCACGGGCTGTTTGGATCTTGGCCCTGCGTCATCAGCGGCGAATAAAGCGGCAGAAGTGTCAGGTATTGATGTTGCCACTTACTTTGCGAGCTACCAGCTACCGGTATCGCTGGCAGCTATGGCGGTGATTGCTGTGCTCCACTTCTTCTGTCAGCGTTACTTTGACCGCAAGGATCAGGAAAACGGTGTGACCCATGAGTTCAACCTGGATTCTAAAGAGCAGCGTGAAGCGCCAAAATGGTTCGCTATCCTGCCTGTCCTGCCTTTGATGTTGCTGTTGACCTTCAGTAAGTTCGCCATTACGTCGATCAAGATGGATGTGGTCACCGCGATGTTCATTGCCTTGTTTGTTTCTATGGTGTGTGACTTCATCTATACCCGAGACGGTAAAACGGTGGCGGCATCACTGAAAGTGTACCTGGAAGGCATGGGCGGTGTGTTTGCGGGTGTAGTAACCCTGATTATTGCCGCGCAAGTGTTCGTGGTTGGCCTAAGCGCAATTGGTTTTATCGACCTGCTGCTTAACTCTGCGGCTAACCTGGGTCTTGGCTATTCAGCCATGGTTGTGATGCTGGTGGGTATTATCATCACTATCACCATGCTTTCTGGCTCGGGTAATGCGGCATTCTTTAGCTTCTCAAACCTTGCACCAGATGTTGCTTCTCAGGTGGGTACGGCTGCAGCGCATGTCGCGCTTCCGATGCAGTTGTCAGCAGGCTTGATGCGTTCAGCTTCACCGGTAGCCGGGGTGGTTATTGCCTGTGCGGCTGTTGCCAATGTGTCGCCGATTGAACTGGCCAAGCGAACAGCAATCCCAATGCTTGGTGGCCTGCTTACCGTGATGATTTGCTCCCAAGTGATTGTGTAAGCAATAAGCATAAAAGAATAACAATCATACGGCAGAGCGAACCTCTGCCGTATTGTCGATTCAGAACGGAGCTGAAAATGAATATTGTCGAAAGATTTATCAATTATACCCGTATCAATACCACAACAAGTCGTGAGAAAGGTGCCGCTGGTATCATGCCTTCCTCTCCGGGACAGATGGAATTGGCAACGCTGATCAAGACCGAACTAGCAGGGCTTGGTATGGAAGATATCGTGTTGCGCGATACGGCGATTCTCACCGCTACGCTGCCGGCAAATACCAATAAAGATCTGCCAACGGTTTCTTTCTTTGCCCACCTAGATACCAGCGCCGAACAAACCAGTGACACCAAGGCCAATATTGTGTCCTACCAGGGGGGCGACATCGTATTGAATCCTGCTTTGGATATTGTGCTCAAGGAAGCAGAGTTTCCGGAAATCACCCAATATCAAGGGCAGGAAATCATTGTGACGGATGGAACCAGTTTACTGGGCGCTGATGATAAAGCAGCTATTGCTGCGATTATGCATGCGCTTCAAGTATTAAAAGCCAATCCAAAGATCGAGCACGGCACGGTGAAAGTGGCGTTTTTGCCTGATGAAGAGCAAGGGTTGCGTGGTGCCAAGGCGTTTGATGTGGAAAGCTTTGGTGCTGACTTTGGCTATACCCTCGACTGTTGCGGTATTGGCGAGTTTGTCCATGAAAACTGGAATGCCGGCAATGCGGTTGTAACCTTCACCGGTCAATCTGCCCACCCTATGTCAGCGAAAGGTAAGCTCAAGAACTCGCTGTTGATGGCGCATAAGTTCATTGCCATGCTGCCAACGGGCGAGGCACCGGAGTATACCGAAGGGCGAGAAGGGTATTATTGGGTGAAAGAAATGGCGGGTAACAGTGCTAAGACAGTGCTGAAGATGGACATTCGTGACTTTAGCCAGCAGGGTTATGCGCATCGTATGGCATTCTTGCAGCAACTTGCCGATAGCTGCCAAGCGCTATGGGGAGAGGGGCGTATCGATATCGAGCTGTCTGACCGTTACGAGAACGTAGCCAATAGTTTGGAGGGAGAGGCTGGCTTCCCTATCGATATCGCTAAACAGGCCTATCAGCGCAACGGTATCGAGATGAGGGCGACTCCAATGCGAGGGGGCTATGCTATCGCAAAAAGGCCTCCCATGCCCGAATATCTTTACGGGTGCGCACAACTTCCATTCGATCTACGAATATTTGCCGGTGAATTCATTGCAGGCGGCGAGTGATGTCGTGGTGGATGTGATCCGCATTACGGCCGAGAGGTTTGCCAAGTAAGCTCAAGGTGGGGGACCACAGACTTAGCTAACTGATAAAAGAAAAGAGCCAGCGCTTCTGAACGCTGGCTCTTTGTTTTTGATTCTAAGATAGAATTACTTGCTGGTAGCAGCCACAGGCTCAGTGCCTTCTGGGTGCCATGCGCCGTCTAGATCGTCCAGCTCAGGGAACTTAGAGCGGTCGAATTCAGGTGTCTTACCAGCCTTCAGCTGTGTTTCGTAGTCCTTGATAACCTTGATTGCCAGCTTAGACAGCATAACTAGAGCAACGATGTTGATCAGCGCCATCATACCCATTGAGGCATCGGCCAGGTTCCAAACAACTGGTAGTGAAGCAACAGAGCCGAACATTACCATGATAAGTACACATACGCGGAAGGCGAATAGGCCTTTCTTGGTGTTACCGTTCAGGAACATAACGTTGGTTTCAGCGTAGCTGTAGTTCGCGATGATAGACGAGAAACAGAACAGTAGAATCGCTGCAGCCATGAAGTAGGTTGTCCAGCTACCAAGCTCGTTGGTCAGTGCTTGCTGAAGCAGGCTGATACCGGTTGCTGCGTTTGGCTGATCCATTACACCGCTTAGCATAATCATTGCCGCAGATGCTGAACAGATAACGATAGTATCAACGAATACACCTAGCATCTGAACGAAACCCTGTGACGCTGGGTGGTTCGGGTTTGGCGTTGCACTTGCTGCGACGTTAGCCGCAGAGCCCATACCTGCTTCGTTTGAGAATAGACCACGCGCGATACCGCTTTGCATTGCCTGAGCAATAGTGTAAGCCACACCACCGGCTGCTGCTTCCTGCCAGCCGAAAGCACTCTTAACGATTAGCGCTAGAACAGCTGGAAGCTCAGTGATGTTCATGATCACGATGATGAGTGCGATAGCTAGGTAGCCAATTGCCATAACTGGAACAATCTTCGCCGAAGCCGCTGCAATCTTACGAAGGCCACCCATGATGAAGAAGCCAGAGAAAGCAACAATCACAATACCCATCATGGTTTCGTCAAAGCCGAAAGAGTGGCTTAGCGCATCTGTGATGGTGTTTGCTTGAACGGCGTTGAATACAAGACCGAATGCAATGATCAGGAACACTGAGAACAGTGAACCCATCCAACGCATACCTAGACCTTTTTCCATGTAGTAGGCTGGGCCACCACGGTATTGACCGTCAACATCTTTAGTCTTGTAGATCTGTGCCAGTGTTGACTCGATGAAGGCTGTAGACATACCGAATAGGGCAATCAGCCACATCCAGAAGATAGCACCTGGACCACCGACAGTTAGAGCAACAGCAACACCAGCCATGTTACCTGTACCTACACGGGCTGCCATTGATGTACAGAACACCTGGTAGGAGCTGATACCGTTATCAACATCTTTTCCGCTTTTAAGGACATCAACAGAATGGCGGAATTGGCGAATTTGGATAAAGCCGAGACGTAAAGTGAAGTAAATACCGACTGCTACCAGTAGGTAAACAAGGAGTTGGCCCCAAAGTACATCGTTAATTGCGCCGATGACGGCTTCTAGGCCATCGTTCAGCGAGGTCAACCAAGTTTCGTTTGTAACACTCATACTAATTTCCTGTATATGACACTCAACCGATGAGAAGTTGGTCGAGCAAACTGAAACGTCCATTTACATGACAGTTCATGAATATGATTCTGAATTTATATTTGTTATTAACTGGAAGAATCCAGCCATGTGTAACTTGTTGAAGTTACAATTGTGAAACATAGAATCAGGTGTTTCATCTGTAGACGGGGCTGTAAGTTAGCACGAAATTCGCTTAATTCAGCGTGATATTGATCACGTTTTTTCAATGAGATCTGCAGGTATGAAGCTTGCAGTGTGTCATTCTGTATAATTATATCAATTATTACAGTATCTTACCTTCGTGTTGCGGGGTTTCTTACCGGCGCTTAATGAACGGCGTATAATTGATGGTATTTTTTGTTTTTACTCGGCATTAACCAAAATATGCAGAATATTTAACCGTGAAGTGTTGGTTGAATTTCGATTATTCTTAACATTTGAGAATGGCTGTAAAGCTTTTTGAATGGATTGATGAATAATATTTCATGATAAAGTTAATCAAAAACCGCTCTATAAAAGCGGTTTTAACCAGTCATGTACAATTTAAAACGTAGGTTAATGAAGTAGGGAGTAAGAGGAGTTGCTTATATCCGGCATTTGACAAGAGGAGTGCTTATCCTCCTGATAGGCAATACTCTGGGCTTCATTACTAGTATCAAGCGTGACCATTTTGAATTGGTGACCGCAGATACATACATAGTCTCCTGTTTCTGAAACCAGAAATTCTTCATCTTGGCCGCACTGAGAGCAAGTTGGCAGATCCTGCATATGTTTCCAATACCTCAAATTTATAACTACAGACAGTAACGGGCTAAAAGCCATACCACATAGCCATAGTAAATGTAGAGTAATTTATTGAGTATCAACTTAATGTATTTTTTAGAGGAAACACCAAAATAAAGAAGATCGGGTTAAGGTAAGTTTGCATATACAAAAAAGATTGTATAGAGGGAAGATGGAAGAAGGCTCGTCAACAGGCCGCTCTTTTAATCACAAGTCCAGAGCGAGAACTTGTGATGGGTCAAGCCTTCATGTTGAGATGCTTTTTAGATTATCTTGCATATCTCTTTGACGATAAGGCTAGAAAACCATAGGTGAGCGGGGTTGTTTCTGTTTCTCGTATGCTGAACCAGATAAATAGGTACGTGGTGTTCGTCTTTATGATCGAGTGAGAGTAGTAGGTCGAATTCGTTGCCGAAACTACTCAGGGCGCTTACACAGTTAGTACCAAACATAATGGAGTCCGAGTTCTTCATCACGTCAACGAGAACTTGTGTCTGAGAGCTTCTCAGCATTGGTTTCTTATCTAGCATTAGATCTCGGTATATATTCATGATTGGTGCGCTAAAAGATTGATATTGGTCCTCTTCTACCAGCATCCCTATTAGTGGGTAGTCGGAAGTATCATCAAGCTTAAGCTCTTCTTTCTTGAATAGAGGGTGTGCTTTCCTAGCAAAAAGTTGAGGCTTTAATATACCGATTTCTGTGGAAAGGTATTTTTCGTTAGGAGAGGGAGCGTAATGGATCGAAAAATCTAGATTTCCCTGATCAATTAAAGGGTAAGGGTTTGCTTTTGCAGGCAGTTCTGTGATTCGAGCCTTGGGGGCAACGCGATTTATTTCTAACACGAGTTTGGGCAGGAGAACACTAGAAAGAAAGGCTGGTAATGCAATTGAGAAGCTATAATCACATTTCTCAGGGGTAAAGTCTTCGGATAGGAATACACCTTGTAGAAGAGGGATGATGACTTCAAGTTGCTTGCCGATGTGCAGGGCTTTTTCGGTTGGAATTAACCCATTGGAGACCCGAGTAAACAGAGGATCGTCGAATGTTTCTCGTAGCCGACCGAGCGCTCTACTTACCGCGGGCTGGGAGACAAAAAGGACCTCTGCAGTGCGTGTTACGTTTTTCTCTTTGAGTAAAGTATCTAACGTAATCAACAAGTTTAAGTCGATTCTTGATAGCTGCTTATTCATCGGGTGGCTATGAGATAATTATTCACTTAGGTAATGTCAGCATATTACTATAAGTAGTTAGATGCAAATTTAGAATAATACTAGTATCAACCTCATCAACTAGAAATATATATTAAAGAGGTTGAATATGAAATATAAATTACTCTCTACCCTAGTATTTGTTAATACTATTTCTTCAGCGACAGCTGCGACGTTTGAAGCAGATGTTCCGCCTTCTATTATTACTCCTAACCATGTTGAATCTAAGTATTTAGGTGAACTCAATTATACAGATGGCGCCCCATCGCTGGACACACACCTAAAAGCGTCTGACTTTGTTGACACTGCAGATGCCGTTCGTGTTTTTCTATCTGGTATACCGGTTGCGTCTATACAAGGGCTGTTACTCGGCCATGAAAGTGTTGGTATGGAGCCCAACAAAACCATTGCCATCTCTGAAGGGATGCTAAATGCGAATAGTATTTGGTTGACCGCAAATACGACAACCCCATATGTTTCGTCAGAAATTGATGTGAAAGATGGCCCCGTGGTGCTGGAGGTCGGTACGCCAATACTCGGTTTGGTTGATAACGCTGCGTTTAAGTTCACATCCCGAGTAGGTGTTACCCATCCTCAAGATCAAGGGAAGGGTGGCAAATATTTCTTCTATCACACATCTTATCAAGGCGAGCTGCCAAAAGGTTATATCCACGTCAAAACCGACGGTTATCAACATTGGTTGCTAGTTCGTATTATCACAACGCCTTCCACGTTAGAACATGACGTCAGCCAGCTGAAAGAAACAATGAAGCTGTATCCGTATGGCCAAAAGAACCAAACGGAGTTCTTGAATATTACCGGTATTAAGTACAACACCGTACATGCAATGAACCACGAGTTCTATGACGAAATCAATGCACTGATTCAGTATGAACCGAAGGAAATATTTGATCCTGAATGGCTATCGTTAGCGAAAAGAATTGGTATTGAAAAAGGCAAGCCATTCCAGCCTGATGCCCGTATGCAAGGCATTCTTGAGGAAGCCGCTAAAATTGCGACAGCAGAAGCGAGGAGTTATTACTTCTACCCTGATGAATCACTCATTACTTACGAGGATAGCAACTGGTTTACTCCTTTGATTAATGGCCATGAGTTCCATGATGAAAACGGTGTCATCAATGCCGATGATCGAGCGATGTTCCACTTCATGGCAACGGGGATCACGCCAGATATGGTAACCAAAACAGTCGGCCGGGGTTCTGATTACCGAGTCGGCAATCGAGATAGTGACAATCAATTACTGGATGGTTCCGAGCACTACACTGTGACGCTACCACCCAATGCGCCAGCCACTAAGTTTTGGTCATTTATGGTCTACGACAATCAAACTCGCTCCATGCTCGAGACCGATCAAGCAAGCGCAGGCATAGATGGGCTCAGTAAGGGGCTTCGCAAAAATGAAGATGGTTCGATTACGATTCACTTCGCACCGGTTGCGCCAAAAGGTTATGAGCAAAATTGGGTTCAAACCATACCAGGTAAAGGCTTCAACGTACTGTTCCGCATGTATGGACCGACAGAAGCTTGGTTTGATGGCACTTGGAAGCCATCAGATTTTCAGAAGGTAACTCGTTCTGAGTAACGACATCGAAATCCAGTTCAGCATCACCTCAAGGACGAGGTGATCGCCAGTTTTCTCATTCTCAAAGGTACATACTATGAAATTGAAATCTTTGGCTCTAAGCCTATTGGCCGCGACGACCCTTATGACGGGTCACGTGCACGCATCTGCAACAAACCAATCTTTTGACAATACGGACAATATACTGGCTCGAGCATCTCAAATTGAGGATCTTGAATATAAGATCATGGTGCAAAGAGCAACTCAGACCGCAATCTGGGCGATGCCAGCAGTTACTCAAGTTGATTTTCTCAAAGCGACGCGCCGCGATCTTGGTGGTGACTATAACGACGTGGTTTACATCAATAAGCCATTTGCTTCAAACAAAGGCTTTTTAACGGCCAATGACGTAACCGCGTATGCTTGGGGAACCATTACATCACGCAATGGCCCTATCGTTATTGAAGTGCCGGCAGCTTCAGACAAAGTGAGTTACTTTGGCTCCGTGGTCAACCAATGGGAGCAACCTATTGTGGATGTTGGCCCTGCTGGCGCAGACCAAGGTAAAGGCGGAAAATATGTCTTCTTGCCACCAAACTATGAAGGTACGCCTTCAAAAGCGGATTTGGAGGCCGAAGTGTAGTGGCATAGTTAATTTGGCCACCTGATAAGAGGTGATATCATCGCCTCAGAAGTTAACAGGTGACGCAATGACAAAACGCAGTAGAAGAACATTTAGCCCCGAGTTTAAACTTGAAGCCGCGCAGTTGGTTCTTGACCAGGGCTACTCGGTAGCTGAAGCAGCCAAGGCAATGAATGTCGGTAAATCCACCATGGATAAGTGGGTTCGCCAACTCAAAGAAGAGCGGCAAGGAGTTTCACCTAAAGCTTCCCCGATGACGCAAGAACAAATCGAGATCCGTGAGTTAAAGAAGAAACTGGCTCGCCTCGAAGAACATAATGAAATATTAAAAAAGGCTACAGCTCTCTTGATGTCCGACTCGCTGAACAATTCTCGCTAGTCGAGAAGCTCAAGCAGAGCCACAGTGTATCTACACTTTGTGATGTGTTCAGCATCCATCGAAGCAGTTACAAATATTGGTCTGGCCGCCCCAAGGCGATTAATTCTGATTTCGTCGAGTTATGTAGCGAAGTTAAAGCCGCGTACCGCATCAGTAATGGCTCTGCGGGGGCTCGAACTATCGCAGAGATCGTTACGGCAAAAGGAATACCACTGAGCCGTTATCGTGCTAGTAAGTTAATGAAAAATCTTGGCTTAGTGAGTTGTCAGTTGCCTAAGCATGCTTACAAGAAAGCTACTCAAGAACACGTTGAAGTAGCTAATAAATTAGACCGCCAGTTCGCCGTGACGGAGCCGAACCAAGTCTGGTGCGGTGATGTCACGTATGTTTGGGTTGGAACGCGCTGGGCTTATTTAGCCGTGGTTATTGATCTCTTTGCAAGAAAACCCGTCGGTTGGGCAATGTCTCTATCGCCGGATACCAACTTAACGGGTAAAGCGCTATCAATGGCTTTTGAGGCAAGAGGGAAGCCGAAAAATGTTATGTTCCATAGTGATCAAGGCTCGCATTACACCAGTCTGAAATTTCGGCAACTACTCTGGCGATATCAGATTGAGCAAAGCATGAGCCGTCGAGGAAATTGTTGGGATAACAGCCCGATGGAGCGATTCTTCCGAAGCTTAAAAACAGAATGGGTACCATCAATAGGATATGAGAGTTTTGGTCAGGCACAGCGTTCAATCACACAGTACATCACAGGATATTACAGCGAGATCAGGCCACATCAATATAACGGTGGTCTGACGCCAAATGAGTCAGAACGGTTATTCTGGAATGACTCTAAAACCGTGGCCAATTTTACTTGACCACTACAAAGGTTACATTGTTTATGAAACAGAGACGTTGGATTATGGCTTTGCGTTTCGCCCACGCTTATATAATGGTGCGACCGATAAAGACGCAGGGGATTATGCAAAAGGCATTAAAATCTATGAGCTGAAAGATGCCTCTAATCCACCTGAAACAGATTACCTCAACGCCACAAATGTTGATTATGACTGTTTGCCTTACTACAACGAGACCTTCTTCGAAGATGTGAATGATGTTGTGCAAAACAACCCAATTCGCGAACAAGACAAAGTGATGGTTTCTCTACTTAAGGATCTTGGGATAGAGAAAGGGAAGCCATTTAATCCTACTGAGAAGCAGCTGAATGCAATGAGAGAGGGCTTGTTGCTAGCATATGCTCATATGCAAAAACGCTTTGTCACAGATGGTGATACTATCTCACCGTTGTGGCGAGATAAAGAAGGTCAGCCGCTATCAAATTGGGCATTTTGGAACTTTGGTGACCAACCATACAAAGGGTTTACCTTTGAAGAAGAAAACGAAGTGCTTGTTGATAAGCGAGCGAGTTCGTATTTCTACGTCACTTACCTGCCTAAGAAGTTTGGCGGGGAAACATTCTATCTTACTGGCGTGAAAGACAGTAATGGTGACATGTTAGATGGTGAATCGACGTACAAGCTTAATGTTCCGAAGGATACGCCGGTAAAAGATTTCTGGTCAGTGATTGTTTATAGCATGGAGACTAAAAACTTCGTCAAGAACGTGGATCGTGTCGGCTTGTCTTCTCGCAACCAAGATACGATGAAAGTGAATGGCGATGGCTCTTACGACATTTACTTTGGTCCCAAGGCGCCAGAAGGAATGGAAGAAAACTGGGTGCCGACCAATGGTGAAGATTTCTTCTTACTGTTCCGCCTGTATGGGCCAAAAACAAAAGACTTCTATAAAACCTGGATGTTGGGCGACCTAGAGAAAATAAACTAAATGGTTAATAAGAGGCAGTAATACTGCCTCTTAATAATTTCCCTTCTAGAAATACCGCTAATTATAAGAATATGGATTAAATCCTAATTAAAATTACTTAGCGATAAATATAACTGGATATAAGATGAAAAATCATCATATGACGCTGTTGATTGTTTTTACAGCAGCTCTTTCTGCCAATGTTTACTCATCAGAAGAAATTAAGACCAAAGAGCAGCAAGCGGCTCAATCAGCAGTGAACCCGTTGACTACCAGCTATTGGATTCCGATTCAGTATGAATACAGTGAAAATGTAGGTCCAAATAAGGGGACTAGGCATACAACGAATATACAGCCTATTATTCCATTCGAACTTTCCAAGGATTGGAATCTAATTACTCGAACCATTATTCCTATTATTTCTCAAAGTGATGTTACTCGTGCTGGTGAAAGTGAATCAGGTCTTGGGGATATCAATTCGACGTTTTTTTTCTCACCGACAGAAGCGGTTGGCGGCGTGTGGACGCATGGCTTTGGTCCGACATTTAACTTTAATACTGCAAGCCATGAAGCGCTTGGCACAAAGTGAGCTTACGACGGCATAGCTCAACTTAGCCAATCAGCTCTGGTTTACTTAGTGCATACCCAAACGAGGAGCAGCACTATGCAAAACCACGACAAACTGAGCCAAGCCATCGCCGCCTTTGAGCATTGGCGACAAACCCGCCCCAACAAACACGTCAATATCCCTGATCAACTGCGCTTGTTGGCTCTTGAGCTACTCGAAGAGTATCGAATCGGGCAGGTCACCAATGCACTGCGGATCTGTACCACCCAACTTAATTCATGGCGCCAGCTGCTTCCGACCGAGCGTCCAGTACCTGACTTTATCCCGTTGCAGATTGAGTCCGATTTACAGCATAACTCTGGCTTGAACCTGCAGGTAACCTTGCCCAATTCAAGTCAAATTCGTATCTACGGGGATATATCCCCTGGGTTACTGCGAGTTCTAATGCAAGAAGCGGGAGAGTACCGATGATCCACCTGACTGCAGATACCAAAATTCTGCTTGCCACTAAACCCGCTGATTTCCGTTGCGGCATTGATGGATTTGCCGCTTTGTGCCGCCATCAGCTTAAACAAGAACCTCGCAGCGGAACCCTGTTTGTGTTCACCAACCGCCGTCGGACAATGCTGCGGGCGCTATGCTATGACGGTTCCGGCTTCTGGTTAATGAGCAAGCGCCTGTCCAAGGGCCGCTTTCAGGACTGGCCCCGTCATCATCAGGATGAGGTCACGCCTCTGGCCGCTAAGCAGCTAAAAACCTTGCTGACAGGGCAGTCTGGCTGGCAAAAACTATGACCATGTGCACACTCTGCTCAATCAGCTTATTGATCCTCTCGATCAATTTGACCGATCGTGCGGCGCTGGAATAATGGACTCCATCACTAACTTATGAGGCAAGAAATAAGGTGACGCAAGAGTTTACCGATATCGACAGCGAAGAGCTTGACGGACTTATCCAGCGCGTGCAGGAAGCGAAGGAGCATGACCTGGCACTGAGCCCGGAAGATTGCCAGATACTGCTGAAGGCGTTAAAAACGTTAGCAGCTCTGCAAGAACGGCTGTCCGATAACGATATCACCTTACATAAGCTGCGTAAGCTGGTTGGCATGGTCAGATCATCGGAGACCATGGATACCCTGCTTGGTCAGAAGGGCAAAGGCAGCCAAAAGCGCCCGAGACCCAGAGCCACCAAGCCAAACACACAGGTCAAGCCGAAAATCACTCAGCATAAACTGGATGACCTGAGCAAGGGGGACCGCTGCCCTGAATGTCAGCAGGTAAACTGTACAAATATGAGCCTGCCACCCTGTTGCGGATTACCGGACAAAGTCCATTCGTCCCGGAACAACACATCATGGAGCGGTTGCGCTGTAATGCCTGCGGCCAATATTTTACTGCCAAGCTCCCCGATGAGGTGGTTGAGGATGGTAAACCGGGCCAAAAGTATGGCTACAGTGCCCGTAGCCTGATGGCACTGCACAAGTTTTTTGCCGGTGCGCCCTACTATCGTCAGGAGAGCATCCAGGCCTTAATGGGAGTAAAACTGACCGCCTCTAGCGTATTCGATCAGACCGAATTGGTTGCCAGTAGCCTGCAACCGATCTACACGTTGTTGCTACAAAAAGCGGCTAACGCTGTGCATTACTATCTGGACGACACAAGTAACCGGATCTTAGATCAAACTCCGATTGAAAAGCCCGTACGCAACAGCGATAAGACTCGCGAGCGTAGCGGGGTCTACAGCTCTGGTCTGGTCGCTACCCTGTCTGAATGGCCACAACATAGTGCTGTATCAAACCAATATCGGTCATGCCGGAGAGTTTATCGATGAAATCCTGAGTCAGCGAAACTTGCCACTCCAGCCTCTGCTTATGAGTGATGCATTATCCAGTAATCGTCCGTCACTTGGGTTCGAGGTTGAGCATTGCCTGTGCAACAGTCATGGTCGACGCCAGTTCGCAGAGGTCCTCAATCAGTTCCCGGATGAGGTTGAGCAGGTACTGAACTGGTACGGGGAGATCTGGCGATATGACGATGAAGCCAGAGAGCTAGAGTTGAACACGACACAACGGCTAGCCTGGCATAAAAAGCTTTCACTTCCCATGATGAAGAAGATCCATAGTTGGGGTAAATCAGAGCTGACCAATGGTAGCGTGGAAGAAAACAGTGGGTTGGGTAAAGCGATTAACTACTTCAACAAACACTATGAAGGGCTGACAGCCTTCTGCCGCTTGGAAGGCGCACAACTCGACAATAACCGGGCGGAACAGGCGCTTAAACTGGTCGCGCGTAACCGAAAAAATGCCATGTTCCACAAAACGACCAAAGGAGCCCACGTTGCTGATGTGGTAATGGCGATGATAGCGACGGCAGCCGAGGCCGGTGTCAACGTGCTGGATTACTTTAATGCCGTTCAACGGCGGCAAAGCGAGGTTATGGCCAATCCGGAACAGTTCTTACCCTGGAATTACCAGTCCGATATCTAATCAAAACAGGTTCTGGCTGTGGCCGGGACCTCCCCTGCACGCTACCTTCTCGTAAGCTCACGGCACAAATGAAACGGGTATCGGGTTATCTTATGTCGGCCTTACCGTACAGGGCCCTTGGACGGTGGGTTTTTTGGCAAGCCATACCTACTCGGTTGAGGAGAGTATTGGCGATACATATAGCACAACATTTGTGCAGCCCTTTATTGATTATACGACAGAGTGGGGCACCACTTTTGAGCTGACATCAGAAACCGCCTATGAGTGGAATAGTGATCAGTGGTCAGTGCCGGTCACGTTAACGGCTTCTCAGTATTTCGAGCTAGAAAATATACCTATGTTGCTTGGGGGAGGGGTGAAATATTGGGCTGAATCGGCAGAGTACGATCCGGAGGGAGCAACCCTAAACCTCAACTTGTACATCCTTTTGCCAAGAACATAAAAGCAGACTTATTTTATAGGGGACTCAGTTGATGGAGAAAGTGACCACTGTATCCAACTGAAGTATAGAATTGCTGTTTTTGAAATTGGCTCGAAGAGTGAAAAAAAATCCCCGAGCGATAAGCTTGGGGATTTGGTTATAAGAAATAGCCTTATGGCAGATCCTACTCTGTAATCGCTTGCCTAATGCAATCGAATATTAGAATGAAGTACGCTTGTAACGGCGGTACTCAGCATCCCAGAAGTTATCGTTGATCTTCTCTTTGATACGCTCATCAGTATTCTTCGGCGCTTTACGCTGCTCAACCGCTTTCTTAGCGACAGCAAACGCAATGTGGCGAGAAACGTTCTGGATCTCTTCCAGTGGTGGAAGTAGGGCACCTTTACCGTTAATCGCTAGTGGCGAGCACTCAGCCAGCGCACGGCTACTTTCCATCAACATTTCGTCTGTAACACGTCGTGCACCGACAGCCAGAACACCTAGGCCGATACCTGGGAAGATGTAGCTGTTGTTACATTGAGCAATCGGGTAAGTCTTACCGTTGTGGACCACAGGCTCGAATGGGGAGCCGGTAGCAACAAGTGCATGACCATCAGTCCAGCGGATAAGATCAGCCGGTGTGGCTTCAACACGGCTGGTTGGGTTTGATAGTGGGAAGATGATTGGTCGCTCGCAGTGCTGGTGCATTTCGCGGATCACTTCTTCGCTAAATAGGCCCGGTACGCCAGACACGCCGATCAGTACAGTTGGCTTGGCATTACGCATGACATCCAGTAGTGAGATGTTGTTGTCTTCTGTATCCCACTCGTTGATGATTGCACGAGGCTGTACCAGCTTCTTCTGGAAGTTGATCAGGTTCGGCATGTCATCAACCAGCAGACCCCAGCGATCAACCATGTAAACCTGGCTGCGGGCTTGCTGTTCAGAAATACCCTCAGATACCATTTGTGCAATGATGGCTTCAGCAATACCACAACCGGCAGAGCCAGCACCTAGGAATGTCACACGCTGCTGAGATAGTTTGCTACCCGCTGCTTTACAAGCCGCTAGGAGCGAGCCAACAGTAACGGCGGCTGTACCTTGGATGTCATCGTTAAAGCAGCAAACCTTGTCCTTGTAACGCTCAAGCAGTGGCATTGCGTTTTTCTGAGCAAAGTCTTCGAACTGGATTAGTGCATCAGGCCAACGTTGCTTGACTGCCTGGATGAATTCGTCAACGAAGTTGTCGTATTCCTGTCCAGAAATACGAGGATGACGCCAGCCCATGTACATAGGGTCAGACAGACGCTGAGGGTTGTTTGTACCTACATCCAGCACAACAGGTAGTGTGTATGCCGGACTGATACCACCACACGCGGTATAAAGAGAAAGCTTACCGATTGGAATACCCATACCACCGATACCCTGGTCGCCCAAACCAAGAATACGCTCACCGTCAGTCACAACAATTACCTTTACGTTGTGGCGCGATGCATTGTTTAGCATGTCTTCAATGCGGTCACGGTTAGGGTAAGAGATGAATAGGCCACGGCCACGACGGTAGATGTTGGAGAAATCTTCACATGCCGCACCAACAGTTGGGGTGTAGATGATTGGCATCATCTCTGTGATGTGGTTTTCAACCAAACGGTAGAATAGGGTCTCATTGGTATCTTGGATATTACGCAGGTAAATGTGCTTGTCCATGTCGTTTTCGAATTTCAAAAACTGCTGATAAGCACGCTCAGTTTGTTCTTCAATGGTTTCGATTGCTTCTGGAAGCAAGCCTTCCAAGTTGAAGAACATGCGCTCTTCGACAGAGAATGCACTACCTTTGTTAAGTAGGGGAGTTTCTAGTAACGCAGGGCCAGCGTAAGGGATATAGAGTGGGCGTTTATCGTTATTCATGCAATAGACTCTGTTTCGTTGGTAGTAAAGAAATGGGCTGCCGTAAGCTTTTCCATTTAGGCGCTAATCGTAGATCTACCGTGCTGATTATTCAAAGGGAAAGCGCAGAAATTTCGAGGCCTAGATCAAGTTTTGGATGGGTTTTTATCGTCATTAACACGGTATAAATTTATTTTGTAATGCAAAAGACATTTTTGTTTTGCTAGTGTTTGTCATGTTTTGATTTTGTTTGTTCTAATGTTGCGCAAAATGGTGTGTTTTCTCGTTGTTACATCTGCATACAATGTTGCGTTGGTGTAGTGTTATATTTGTGTGTATTTTGTTTATTTTGTTGTTGTTATGTTTATTTAGTTGTGGTTGTTTGTGTTTAGTTTGTTTTAGCTGGTTAGCGATGGAAAAGCCAGTCTAAATACGTTCATAGCGTCCTTATCGTCATAACCTAATCGTTTTATCCGAAGCAAAACAAAGTTAAGAAACTCTTGAGTGAGCAAAGACAAGTATTGTCGCGGGGGATGCACAATCCAACCGAAGTTATAGTTGGGCGAATAACTATGGATGACTTGTTCGAGAAGATTCTTTTGGGCGAATAAGTTGCCAACCCTTTGGGAAAGCAATATTAGACCATGGCCTTGGATCGCGCTTTCGACCAGCAGAGGGACACTGTTAACTGTCAAATTGCTAGATAGTTGAATTGATTGGCCGCTGTCCAGAGATAGTTTGTTAAGCAGCTCACCATTACTGAAACGATAGGCAATGAAATTGTGCCCTAGTAGTTGTTCTAAGCTGTCTGGCGTTCCGTGCTCTGACAGGTACTGAGGTGAAGCGTATAACCCATAGGGCTCTTCACGTATTTTGTGGGCAATCAGGTTTTCTTCTGTTGGGGCATTCACAACCCGGAAAGCAACATCAATCTCATTCTTAATCAGATCCAACTCATCGTTGGAGCTAATGATTTCAACATTAATAGCTGGGTGCAACTGCATAAACTCCAATACCAATTTCCCAATATTCATCATAACTGGTGAAATCATGATTTTAAGCCGGCCATTGAGTTCTTTTTCCGGGCGTTGGAGATTGTTGATTGTTTTATCCAAATTATTGATCAGGCTAATGGTTGAGTTATAAAACTCAGTCCCAGCGGCGGTAAGTGTTATGTGGCGGCTATGACGGTGAAAGAGCTTGATCTGTATGTCGCTTTCCAACTGTTTAATCCGCCGGCTGATATTGGATTTAGGCAAGTCTAGCCATTTGGCGGTTTCTGTTAGTGAGCCAAATTCTGCCACTTTGTGAAACAGTTTAATGTCTTCGGTTTTCATTCAATACATGGCTTCAGTTTGTTGTACTCGGTTCTAGTTTATCAAACAACAATTCAATTATCGTTCTGTATCTTAGAACGAAGCGTTCCATTTGGGCTGGTTTATTGGTAACTGGCAACTGCTTATACTCTCGCCGGCTTCATGACATTGTCATGACGGTCAGTGTTGGTCGGTAGTAGTTGAAAAGTAATGGCAGAATACTGTAAGCATAAAGTTGTGGTAAGAGTTAAGAGAAGATGGTGGCAAAGGTTTTTTTATAAGCAGGTTTATCGGTGTAACTGCTGTTATAGGGAGTTCAGGCTTTGAGCTTGGACAAAGAACGGACTCGAAACCTTGTGCAGAGGAAAAGCGCCAATCACCTGCGTAATGTAAAGGCTAGATTTATTGATAAATATCATGCTGTTCCTGAAAGTAAAACAAAACGCCCGCATTCATAGAGCGGGCGTTTTAGTGATTATCAAACAGGAAGGACAATTACTTCATGGTTTCAACTTTCTGCTGTAGAGCATCCAGCTGTTGCATCTTGCCTTGCAGCCCCAGTGACTGGTAGTTGATTGAGGCAGGGTTCATGATAAGGCCTTGCTGCATTGGATATTCCGGCAGTGTTTTGAAGAAATCACCGATGACATCCTGGATAGGAATGAATAGCCACATGTTGTCCGCCATCCAGCGTAGGTACATACCAGACTCATGAGGTGCTTTCTCGAATGGGTCAGCGCGAAGGTGGATGATTTGCGGCCAATTTTGCTCGAAGCGGACGGCATCAGAAATGTTGCCTTCCATCACCGCGAAGTTCAGCTTCCAATCATTCCAACGTACTGCATTCAGTTCGCCGTTGGCTGAGAAGTAAAGTAAAGATTCACGTGGGCCTTTTTCTTCTTTGCCCTCAAAGTAAGGTTTGAAGTTATAGCCATCAATGTGAACTCGCCATTCCTTACCGTTAGCTTTATAGCCGTCAGCCAGTTTTTCTTTCACATTAGGTACGCCTGCGGCAGCCATTAGTGTCGGTAGCCAGTCTTGGTGAGCCATCATGTCATTGAAGCGTGAGCCTGGTTCAATAACACCCGGCCAGCGTACAAGCTGAGGGACGCGCATACCGCCTTCCCAGGTTGTGCCTTTTTCACCATGGAATGGCGTTGCACCGCCATCAGGCCATGTTGCGGTTTCAGCACCATTATCCGTTGAGTAAATAACGATGGTGTTATCGGCAATTTTTAGCTCGTCTAGCTTGTCAAGCAAGATACCAACATGATCATCATGCTCTAGCATGCCATCGGCGTAAATACTGATCCCCGATTTGCCTTGATATTTCTCTTGTAGGCGTGTCCAAACGTGCATACGGGTAGTGTTGTGCCAAATGAAGAAAGGCTTGTCGGCTTTTACCGCTTTTTCCATAAAGGCAAGTGATGCTTCCAGGAATTCCTCATCCGCATGTTCCATACGCTTGCGAGTCATCGGGCCGGTGTCTTCAATCTTGCCGTCAGCGTAAGACTTGATCACACCGCGTGGACCATAGTTCTTGCGGAATTCAGGATCTTTCGGGTAGTAGTAGGTTTCAGGCTCTTCTTCTGCATTGAGGTGGTAGAGGTTGCCGAAGAACTCATCGAAACCGTGGGCAGTCGGTAAGTGTTGGTCTTGATCGCCAAGGTGGTTCTTACCAAACTGCGCGGTCATGTAGCCTTGCTCCTTGAGTAAGTCAGCAAGTGTTGGTGCCCAATCAGGAATACCGTGAGTGGAGCCTGGCATACCAACAGTCAATAGTCCGGTTCTAAATGGTTCCTGCCCGGTAATAAATGACGCACGACCTGCAGTACAAGATTGCTGTCCGTAGTGATCGGTAAACAGTGCACCTTCATTAGCGATACGGTCGATATTAGGGGTTTCGTAACCCATCATACCCTGGTTGTAGGCACTGATGTTCCAGTAACCGACATCATCACCGAAAATCGCCAGGATATTTGGTTGGTCTGCCGCAACGGCAGCACCGGAGGTTGCAAGCACCCCGAAACCGACGGCCAGTTTACTTACTTGGTTTGCCATAGTAACTCCATGCAAATTTAGAGAGTTGATTTGTTGTTGGGGCTAAGTTACTGGCAACTAAGGGTCTCTGTCGCTTTATAGCAGTTATAACCTTTAGTTAAGTGGTTGGTGTAATGCTCTGTTTTATATGGTTTTATTTGATGTAAGAGGCAAGGTGAGCAAAATCCCGTTTGTGATGTTTGTCACGTCATATTTCTGCGTTGCTTTTTTAGCGCGGTGTATTTCCCGGTAAATAAACGCCATTAATTTTACCGATGTAAGTCGCGGAACGACTCATTGTGAGCTATTAATTTTTGTTGCACGGCACCATTTTAACTTAGTGACTGAGGTTTATATGACAGCGAGAAAAGGCTTCAAAAGCCGAATAATGATACTTGCGACCCTGTTGGTCAGTGCCGCAAGCAGTAGTATCGCAGCAGAGAAACCCAATATTTTGGTTATTTGGGGGGATGACATCGGGCAGACCAATCTTAGTGCCTACACCTTTGGGTTGGTTGGTTATAACACGCCGAACATCGATAGCATTGCCAAAGAAGGGATGATGTTTACCGATTACTACGGTGAACAGTCTTGTACCGCCGGTCGTTCAACCTTTATCACCGGGCAAACGGTATTGCGAACTGGTCTAAGTAAAGTGGGCCTGCCTGGTGCAGATCTCGGCTTGCAGGCGGAAGATGCCACTATCGCTGAGCTATTGAAACCCCTGGGTTATATGACAGGGCAGTTTGGCAAGAACCACCTTGGCGATAAAGATGAACACCTGCCGACCAACCACGGTTTCGATGAGTTCTTCGGCAATCTCTATCACCTCAACGCAGAAGAAGAACCCGAAAATGTCGATTACCCTAAAAACCCTGAGTTTCGCAAGAAATTCGGGCCACGTGGTGTGATTCGTTCCTACGCTGATGGCAAAATCGAAGATACCGGCCCGTTGACCCGTAAACGGATGGAAACTGTCGATGATGAAACCCTTGAAGCGGCATTGGACTTTATGGATCGTGCAGTTAAAGCCGAGAAGCCTTTTTTTGTATGGTGGAATGCGACCCGTATGCATTTCCGGACCCATGTAAAAGAAGAGAATTCGGGTAAGACGGGTATTAGCTTCTATGCCGACGGTATGGTTGAGCATGACAACCATGTCGGTGTGCTGCTGAAGAAAGTCGATGATCTCGGTATCAAGGACAATACAATTGTTTTCTATTCGACCGATAACGGCCCACACATGAACTCGTGGCCTGATGCCGGTTTAACACCATTCCGTGGTGAGAAAAATACCAACTGGGAAGGGGCATACCGAGTGCCTGCCATGGTGCGCTGGCCGGGTAAGATCAAGCCGGGTAGTGTCTCCAACGAAATCATGCACCATATGGACTGGATGCCAACTTTCCTCGCCGCCGCCGGTGATGATCAGATCAAAGAGAAATTGATAGAAGGTTATCAGGCGGGCGACAAGAATTTTAAAGTCCATCTTGATGGTTACAATTTCTTGCCTTATTTAACCGGGGAAGTCGATACTGGTCCACGAGAAGAGATCTTCTATTTTACCGATGACGGCGATCTGAGTTCACTGCGCTACAACAACTGGAAAATTGTTTTCTTGGAGCAGCGTGCCAAAGGAACATTGCAGATTTGGGCTGAACCTTTTACCCCGCTTCGTGTGCCTAAGATTTTCAACTTGAGGATGGATCCTTACGAGGTGGCCGATATAACCTCCAATTCTTATTACGACTGGATGCTAGACCGTGCCTTTATGCTGGTACCAGCACAAGCCTACGTGGCTAAGTTCCTTGAAACATTCAAGGCGTTTCCGCCAAGGCAAAAAGCGGCAAGTTTCTCTCTCGATCAGGTGATGGAAAAACTCCAGCAGCCGCCAAATAAATAAGATGTTGAATTTAGGGCTCTTCGGAGCCCTTTTTTATCACTATGCTCTATCTTTAATCAATGGCACTACAAACTTTCATGGAAGCCCACTCAAGGATGATAAAAGCGCAAATCGGAACGTTGATGGCATTGCCGCTGTGCTGGTTGATGGTTTTCGTCATGACGCAGCCGGCAACAGCACAGTCAGTGAATTATGTGGGCAGTGAAGCCTGTATCGATTGTCATAACCGACAAGTAGAGGCGTGGCGAGGTTCGCACCACGAGATGGCAATGAAGCATGCCACTGCCACATCGGTGTTGGGCAATTTTTCCGATCAGAGTTTGCAGCACGATGGCAAAACAAACCGCTTTTTCAGCAAAAACGGGGAATATTGGGTCAATATTGCGGGGGCTGATCAAAAGTTTGCTGATTTCAAAATTAGCTATACCTTTGGTGTCTACCCTCTACAGCAATATATGGTTGAGTTTCCCGATGGCCGGATTCAGCTAATTCCCTTTGCATGGGATTCCCGCGCGCCGGAGAAAGGGGGGCAGCGTTGGTTTCATTTATACCCAGAGCTGACACCAGTGGATGAGTTCTACTGGACCAATGCGGGGCAAAATTGGAATTTTATGTGTGCGGATTGCCACTCAACCAACATCAAGAAAAACTACAATGAAGGGTCCAATTCATACGATACGACGTGGTCTGACATCAATGTTGGCTGTGAAGCTTGTCATGGCCCGGCGAGTGGTCATATTGATTACATTACAAGGGGCAAGGGTGAACAGTCTACGTCAGAATCAGAAGGCCTAATGGATGCACGACAAGTGGGGCTCACCCGAGATCTTGGCGTACAGGTCAAACAATGGGTTGCAAGGGAGGGCGAAAAAACATTACAGCCCCAATTAATAGAACCGACAGAACAAACGCAGACCTGTGCTCAATGCCATAGCCGGCGAACCCAGCTCAACGAGACGGCGGATCACGTGAATGGGGCTTTTTTGGATAAATATCGTCTCAGTTTGATCACCCCGGAGCTTTATTATCACGATGGCCAAATTTATGACGAGGACTATGTGTATGGCTCGTTTCTGCAATCACGGATGGCCCAAAAAGGGGTGACCTGCACCAACTGCCATGATCCCCATACGGCAAAACTAACCGTTGCTGAGGAAGCGGTATGCAGCCAGTGCCATGTATCACCCGAATATGCGTCAAGTGAGCACACCTTGCACCAGCCGGGAACCGAAGCGGCCAAGTGTACGACCTGCCACATGCCAGAGACGACGTATATGCAAATTGACCCGAGGCGGGATCACAGCTGGCATGTTCCTCGACCTGATTTGAGCCAGCATATAAAGACGCCCAATGTGTGTACCGGTTGCCATCAAGATAAAACCAACCAGTGGGCGGACAAAGAGTTAGGCAAGCGTTTCCCCAACTCGGCCTACCGCCATCAGCAGCATTTCGGTGTCGCGTTCTATGCCGACAGCATCAATCACCAAGCCGCTCCTGACGCGCTTTCTTATACCGCACAAGACTCAAGCCTGAGCGACATTATTCGCGGCTCGGCACTGTCCCGAATGGCTGGTAATACCGGACAAAATACCCTGGTAGCGTTGGCGCGAGCGGTAAAGCATGACAGTGAGCTGATCCGGTTGGGTGCGATTGAGGGTGCGTCGGGATACGGCTGGCCGGAGCGATGGCAGATCCTATCGCCCTTGTTAACAGACCCGGTACTGGCAGTAAGGACAGAAACGGCCGGGGCTTTGGTCGAGTTTTGGCAGCAGATGCTGCTGCAGCAAAGAGACCGTCTCAACGGGCCGCTGCAAGAGTATATCGAGATCCAGAAATTTAACGCCGATAGAGGCTTTGGCCGGACCAATTTGGCCAATGTGTATCGTGCGATGGGGGAGATGGACAAAGCGGTTTTATGGTATCAGGGGGCTATCGAGGTTGAGCCTTACTTTGCTAATAGTTACGTCAATCTGGCGGATCTGTACCGAAGCCAGAATAACGACGAGCTTGCCTTGCAAGTTTTGCAGCAGGGGATGGAAGCCCAGCCGAATGACAGTGCGCTCCCTTACAGTGCAGGTTTAGCACTGCTGCGGACGGGTAAGGCGGAAAAAGCGAACCAGTATTTGAAACGAGCTGCTGAAAAGGCCGTTGGAAATGCGCATTACTGGTATGTCTATGGTTTGGCGTTGGAAAAAAGTGATGTGCTGGCCTCAAGCCGGGCATTGTCTTCTGCGTTTGATATTAGTGGCAACCCGCAACACCTATATGCTCAGTGTGAAGTATTGGCACGAAATTACCAGTTGGGTGAAGTGGCTGCGGAATTTGAAAGCTGCACTCAACAACTTGGCCAAATCGTTGCGCCGGAGGTTGTTAAACAGTTGAAAGTACGGGCTGGAAATTAGCTTGGCTGTAATGGCTATTATAACCAATAGTTATCGGTCTTGCAGGTACGATAGTGGCAATTGAACAATGGCGTAATTACGTAACATAGGTGAGGGTAAGTCATGAACCAAGCACAACAGGCTATCAAGCAGCTCATTGAGCAAACAGAAAAAAGTGTGATTGGTCAACGCCATGTTGTTGAAGCTTTGGTTATTGGGTTAGTGGCAAACGGTCATATCTTGCTAGAGGGGCTACCCGGTACGGCTAAAACACGGTCGGTAAAATCATTGGCAAATTTGCTCAACACTGATTTCGGACGAATTCAGTTTACTCCAGATCTCTTGCCATCGGATGTGACAGGAACAGAGATCTATCAGGATCTCGACGGTAAACCTCAGCTGCATTTTCAACCAGGGCCAATCTTCAATAGCATTGTCCTGGCCGATGAGGTCAACCGTGCACCGGCAAAAGTCCAGGCGGCTTTGCTCGAAGCTATGGCTGAGGGAACAATTACCGTAGGCGATACGACTCATCAACTGCCTGAACTTTTTATGGTGCTGGCAACCCAGAACCCTGTAGAGCAAGAAGGGACATATCCGTTGCCGGAAGCACAGATGGACCGCTTTATGATGAAGGTTACCGTCGAATACCCTGAGGATGATGCAGAGCGTGACATTATCCGTTTAGTCCGAGGAGAAGAGTTAGGTACCGAGGCTGCCCGAGCGCAAGATGAAGCGCTGGGAAATATCGACGCTGATGTGGTACTCGAAGCCCGCCGCCAACTTCCCCACATTGCCGTTTCTGATCTGGTTGAGCGTTATATTGTCGCTTTGGTTATGGCGACCCGTAAACCAGAACGTTACCCCGACTCCAATTTGGTCAAATGGATTGAGGTCGGCTCGAGCCCTCGAGCCTCCATTGCCTTGGATAAATGTGCCCGTGCTTATGCATGGCTACAGGGGCGTGATCATGTTTTGCCTGATGATGTACGTGCCATGGCACCCATGGTACTGGGGCACCGTTTTACACAGACCTACGACGCACTGGCTGACGGAATTAATCATCTGAGGATTGTCGAAGAGCTGCTTGACCATGTAGAGATCGGATAATCGGGGGGCACTATGGCAAAGCCAAACATTGCTCCTCAATCAAAAGGGCTCGATGGTCGGATTTATTGTGATTATTCGCGCTTGGTGCGTCTGCAGTCCCAAGTCGGAACCTTTAGTCTACTTCCGCACTTGAAAGCCGGCAGTGTACTATCGGGCAGGCACAATTCTTTGTTTCGCGGCCGAGGTTTGAACTTCGAAGAACTTCGCCATTACCAACTGGGTGACGATATTCGAAACCTGGACTGGAAAGTCACATTGCGTACCGGCAAACCGCATGTACGTAGCTATACCGAAGAAAAAGACCGCAATGTGATCATCTGTGTCGATCAGCGTAGCCAAATGTTTTTTTCGTCAACCCAGGTGATGAAGTCGGTCATTGCAGCGGAAATCGCCGCCATGTGTGGCTGGCGGGTTTTGAAAGATGGCGATCGTGTCGGTGTGGTTGTCGCTTCCGCAGAGAAAATCTATCACTGTAAGTCCCAGCGCTCGCAGCATGCGTTCATGGCGCAGCTCAAATTATTGGCGAAAGCTAACCAGCAGTTAAGTGTTGATACCACCAATAGTGAAAGGGTGAGCTTTTCACTTTGGCTGGAACAGCTTAAGCGGATGAATTTAGCCCAATCAACCCTTGTTTTTATTACCGATTGGCGTGATTGCGACGAGCATCATCTCGAGCAGCTCAAGCAGCTGCAAATCCATAATGATGTGTTGGCCGTGCTGGTTAACGATCCGCTTGAGCAAACCCTGCCGGGAGAGCTGACCAAGTCGAACTGGGTTGTGGGGGATGGCCAGTATCAGCTGACTCTTGATAGCAAGGAAAAAGTCGCTCAGGCCAGTGCGACTTTGAGCGAGCGCAGTGTGCTTACTCGCCAGTCTCTGACCCGCCTGATGGCGTTGAAGCAATTACCGTTTATTGAGCTGGATACCTCGGGATCACATATCGCCCAGTTCCAGCGGCTTGTTGGGAGGCAGTAGCCATGAGCATCGAACATTCGCCTCCTAGCACCTACATTCTGCGTGAATTGCATGATGTTACCGTACCTGAAAGTGTCAGTTGGATGCCACAGACGATAGGCTGGAAAGTCCTGCTTGTCTTGTTGTGCGTTATTGCCGGCTACCTTTGCTATCGCCGGCTAGTACGCTGGTGGCATAACCGTTATCGAGCTGAGGCGCGGACAGCTATTACTCGCTTGCCTATGCATCGAGGCCTTGAAGGCAGTGCAGATAGTGGCGCTTTCGACGGTGCTTTATTTTCAATACTGAAAATTGTTCTGGTTTATTTGGAGCCTGCCAACGCTAAGCTATTTGGTCACGCCTTTTTGCAAAAGCTTGATGAGCTAGGCAATGGCAGAGTGACCTTCAAGGATGAGCTTGGTACCCGGTGGGTTCAGTCATTGGTTGATCCTTCAATCACCCTTGGTAGGGAAGAACAAGCGCTGCTACGAGAGAAAGCTTTGTGCTGGATTCGGGAGCACGAAGGCCGGTCAATAACGAAACATGTCTCGCTCAGAGCGGCTTTGGCCAAGCTGCTCAATGGAAATAAAAAACAAGGGGAAGGCCACCATGTTTAATTTCTCATTGTTCGATCTGGAGTTCGTTTACCCATGGTGGTTTTTGGCGTTGCCATTCCCCTTGATTATCTTCTATTTCGTGCCGGCATACCGCACCAAGCAAAGCGCAATAAAAGTGCCTTTTTTCAGTCAGCTTATAGAAGCCCTGGGCGAAGTGCCGTCAACGGGGGCAAGCCAGCTGTCACCATCCTGGTGGCAGCGAATGACTCTGGTGATTTCTTGGATATTGGTGATTACCGCTTTGGCCAAACCGACAATACTGGGAGCGCCACAGATCCGGGAGAGCTTCGGTAGGGACGTGATGGTGTTGGTTGATCTGTCTGGTTCGATGGCCGAGCGGGATTTCTCCTCTTCAACTGGAAACAATGTCTCTCGCCTGGATGCCGCCAAGGAAGTACTGGCCGACTTTGCCAAAACACGACAGGGTGACCGCTTGGGGCTCATTTTGTTTGGTGATGCCGCTTTTTTGCAGACCCCGTTTACCGCCGATCAAGACGTATGGCTTGCGCTGCTTAATCAAACAGAAGTAGCGATGGCCGGTCAGAGTACCCATCTCGGTGATGCCATGGGACTGGCAATAAAGGTGTTTGATCAAAGCCATCAAGAAAAAGGGGACGAAGACCGGGAAAAGGTGGCGATTGTGCTGACCGACGGTAATGACACTGGAAGTTTTGTTGAGCCGATAGAAGCAGCCAAAGTCGGTAAAGCTAAGGGTGTCAGGATCCATATGATAGCGATGGGGGATCCGCAAACGGTAGGCGAGGCTGCATTGGATATGGCAACAATCAATCGTGTTGCCAATGAATCTGGCGGGCAGGCATTTGTTGCGCTCGACCGTGAATCGCTGCTGGGGGCGTATCAAGAAATCGGCAAGCTAGAACCTCAGCTCTATGAGAGTTCGACCTACCGCCCTAAACAAAGTATTCACTACTACCTGATTGCAATAGTCGTGGTGATTTACCTTATTGCATTTACCATGGCGACGCTGAACCGTGGTAGAAGGTTTGGTCAGGGCATGGAGAAAAACAATGTTTGATAGTCTCAGCCTGCAGCAGGCGATCAGCCAATTTCATTTCATCAGGCCGTTGTGGCTGTTGGTGCTTGTACCGATGGGACTGTTGTTCTGGCTCCGCTGGCGTGAAGCCAACCAACCGGGCTGGCAAGAAGTATTGCCAAAGCACCTCCGTCAGGTATTAACCATTGGGGAAAAAGGTTGGAGCAAGCAACTCCCCCTTAAATTGCTGATGGTGATTATTGCGATCGCCATCCTGATCTGTGCCGGGCCGACCTGGCAACGCCAAGCCTCTCCGTTTGGTGAAGACAAAGCGTCATTGCTGGTGTTGCTCGACAGCAGTGAGTCAATGTTGCAGCAAGACCTGCCGCCAAGTCGACTGGAGCGTGGCAAGCAGAAGGTGCGGGATCTACTTGAGTTACGACAGGGAGGGAGCACGGGGTTGGTTGTGTACGCCGGATCTGCCCATGTCGCGATGCCGATGACTCAGGATACCAAGGTGTTCGAGCCGATTTTGGCTGCAATTTCTCCTGATATCATGCCGGAGGAGGGTAAATTTGCCGAAAAAACCTTACCGCTTATCGAGCAGTTGCTGCAGGGAAGACCCGGTTCGACGGTATTGTTGGTATCTGATGGTGCAAATCCTAATACCATTGCTGCTTTTAACGTATTTTTCAGCGACAAGCCTTACCAGTTAATGATTCTGGGCGCGGGCAATAGGGATGTTGTCAGTAGTGCCCCAGCTGACTTTGCTTCCCTACGCCAGTTGGCAAGCGAAGTTGGGGGGCGTTTCATCGAAATCACGGTAGACAATAGCGATGTTGAAAGGCTCAACCGCACAGTCGAGCGAAATATGCAGCTAAATGGCGAGTCTTCTATGCCCTGGCAAGATATGGGCTATCAGCTGTTGTTACCGATTGCTTTGGCGATGCTGCTTTGGTTTCGAAAAGGCTGGTTGGTGCAATGGTGCGTCGTACTGTCACTGACCGGAACGCTATTGGCGGCGCCTGCGGTTAATGCTGAAACCATTATTGCATCCAAGGCGCAAACTGCGGAACCCGTTGAACAAGTGACAATTTGGGACAAAACGGTTCAATGGTGGTGGGATTTGTGGCTAACTCCCGATCAGCAAGGCCAGCGCCTGTTCAACCAAGGACAATATCTTGAAGCGGCAAAACATTTTGTTGACCCACTGAGGAAGGGAACCGCCTACTATTACGCCAGTGAGTATAAGCAAGCCCACCGTGTTTTTTTGCAAATGGATACCGACTTTGGCTTATACAATGCCGCCAGTGCGTTGGCTCGAGAACGCGAGTATCTAGCGGCAAGAGATTTATTACGGTCCTTGGCAGAGAAGGATGCCTTGTCGGCTGAACTGCGACCAAGTGTTGAGCATAACCTAAAAGTCATTAGCGGTATTGTCGATGAAATCAACCGTACCAGTGAGAGCCAGGCCGGGACCACAGATGGGCCGGAAGAGTCCTTCGAACTAAGTGATGACAAACCTCGCACAGCGGAAGGTGCCGATGAGCAGACTGCAGCTGAATTAATGATTAAAGAAACACTGAATGCTAATGAGATTTTGGGGAGCAATGAGCTCGCTGACAAGTGGTTGAAGCGGGTCGAGGCCGATCCAAAGTATTTCTTGCGGGCAAAATTCCAGATCCAACGTAATCAATCAAATCAATCAAAGGAAGGCGGAGAATTGCAGCAATGACATCGCTATTTCCAGCAACGTGGTTACCACATTGGCAGAAATATTTAACCTCTGTAGCCGCCATTATTTTTGTCTTTTTTGCCTCTCTTGCCAGTAGCTCGAGTTACGCTGTCACGATTCCGGATTTACAGCGTAGCAATGATGTCGAGATTAAGGCATGGCTGGCAGTAAACAGTACCGATGAGTCCGGTAAGAAAGTGCCTTCCTTTAGTGTAAATGAACAGGTGATTTTATACATTGAAGTTGCGACTCCTCGATGGTTTACCGGCGGAACGCAGATAGAGCCAGTGGAGATCCCCAATGTAATAGCCAAGCAGCGCAATCAGCTCGCGACCAATTATACCGAGCGAAAAGGGGGGTTAACATGGTCACGGCAACGGTGGGAAATCACCTTGTACCCGATAAAGTCCGGTTCCTATTCAGTACCTTCGCTGGCGGTGAATGTACAAGTGTCAGCACCTGATGGTTCCAATGTATCGGGTACCATGTATACCCAGCCTTTGGCTTTTGATGTCAACCTGCCGTCAGGGTTGCTCAGTGATCAAACGCCTTGGTTTACTGCCACAAATGTGCAAGTCAAACAGGAGTGGCAGCAATCGAGCGAAGAGCTGAAAGTCGGCGATGCAATTACCCGCAAAGTGACGATTCAGGCCCAGGACACGCTTTCCGTCCTGCTGCCAAACCTGCTCACAAGGGAAGCGTCAGATTACTTTCAAGCTTATCCCCAGCCTCATCATTTGGAAGACTCACAAACCCGAGGAAACTATCAGTCTTCCAGGGTTGAGGAAACCGTGTATGTGATCCAGCAGGGTGGGGACTTTAGTTTCCCAGAGCAGCAATTTCAGTGGTGGAATGCCAAAATTAATCAACTGGAAACCGTTACCGTTGAGGGTAAACAATTCCACGCCCGCCATACGCCAGCCTCATTTGTGAAAGCGAACCTGCGTATCCTGATTGCTGCCGTGACCACAATGGGCATCGTGCTAACCGCTTTCTCGCTTGGCCGACGTTATTATCGCACTCACCCCAGACCACCATGGCTTCTGTTCTGGCTTGATGTCAGGGGAGGAAAGTGGGCTCAGGCCAGGACGAAACTTTATCGGCAATTGCGCCTTTTAACCAATCAGCTTGAAATGAATAAAGCAAAGGATACTAGCGACTGGTTGATAACAAGTGGTCAGCTCCAGGCTGGCGATGAGAAAGCGCACGTGTTTAAGAAAATGTGGCGGTTGATCCGTGCCCAGCGGCAATCTGGTGGAAGGTTTAAGCTGCCAAAAGCGTTACCTAAGCTAGATGAGGTTCACAAGGCGCGATATTAGTACTTCAAGTTACTGATAATTAATGTCTATCATTGTAA
Organism: Photobacterium gaetbulicola Gung47; assembly: GCA_000940995.1. Taxonomy (NCBI): domain Bacteria; kingdom Pseudomonadati; phylum Pseudomonadota; class Gammaproteobacteria; order Vibrionales; family Vibrionaceae; genus Photobacterium; species Photobacterium gaetbulicola. The sequence continues at coordinate 2,345,112 of CP005974.1, read as the reverse complement.
GGGTATTGAAATATTAAAATGGCAAAAGAGATGAAAAGTACTGATCTTAACCTCATCCCCATATTTGTCGCTGTATATGAAGAGCAGAGTCTGTCAAAGGCGGCGGTTCGTATGGATGTTAGCCAGCCTGCTGTGAGTAAGGGGTTAAAGCGTCTGCGGGAGATTTATGATGATCCCCTGTTTCATCGCAATGCTAATGGCGTGGAACCAACCGCTTTTGCCAGTGATATTTATCCGGCATTGGCGGCATCTCTGAAGAATTTCAGTTCTACGTTATCAGCTTCAAGGGAGTTTGATCCAAAAACATCAAGGCGGATATTTTCGATTGCCTGTGTATCGGTCGCTAGCTTCAGTATTATCCCCGTTTTGGTCGAGCAAATTCGCCTGGAAGCACCGAACATCGCACTGGAAATTCATCCCTTGTTTACCGAGGATATGGAGGCAGACCTACGTTTGCAACGTTATGACTTGGTGATTGATTTACCACCACGAGGTCGCAGCCTGCTCAAATCGCAGGTTTTGTATTCGGAAGAATTGAGTGTGGTGTGTTGCAAACATCACCCTCGTTTGACGGACTCGGTCACCATTGAGCAGTTCCTTGCCGAGGATCACGTCGTCGTTGCCCGATGGCATGCCCGTGGCAGCTTATTAAATGCCGAAGATATTCCGGAGCTTGATCAGCGTAATATTGTTGTTCGAGCACCGGGAGCGGTGGAAATGCTGCCAATTATTGCCGGTTCAGACATCATTGGTATGTTGCCAAAATCCACTATTGAATCTTTTTCGGAGTTTTATGCGATCAAGGCTTTGCCGATGCCGTTTGGCCAGGATCTTTATGATCTTTGTGCGATATGGCACCCAAGTCGTACGACAGAAACCAGTCACCGCTGGTTGAGGCAGCTGTTGTTTAAAGTAGTAAAAGAAAATTTCCTCTAGCTTATCGATATGACCGTAGCCTGCTTCCTTCGGATATTGGTTAAGTTAGGTGTGGTCCAGTAATCCATAAATGTTTTGCCTGAAACTCAAAGAGCCTACTGTTTTAGTAGGCTCTTTATGTATGCGCTGCAGCCTGATCAGTGGTTAGAATTGATTTCCTTCAAGACTTTACCCGTAGCCCCGCTTGGCTGGGTAATGCCCAGCACATTCGACAGAGTTGGGGCAATATCATAAGGGGTTATTTCACGAGACACCTTTTGGGCGTCTACCTGGTAACCGGCAAAAATGACCGGTACATGGGTATCGTATCGCCAAGGTGAGCCGTGAGTTGAAGCAATGGTCAATCCGTCCATATCATTGATATAGGTACGTGGGGTAAATACCAGGTAAATATCACCGGAGCGCTGTGGGTGAAAGTTGTTTTTTACCAGTTGCATCAAGCGAGTATTGGGTAGGTTATTTTGCATGACGTCTGTACTTGTAACTGCTTGCTCTATTCCTTTGATCTTTGTTATTTCCTCAGCAACTACCCTCTGGACAGCTTCAAGAGAAGCGCCCTTGGCCTTAATAACCTCATGGTTGAGGTAAACATAAGGCTGTGAGTACAAGCGCACCGCGTTTTCATCCAGGCCAAACTCCTTGTTTAATCGGCTGACAAGCTGCTCGTTGATTAAGGTATCCTGGTTGAAGTACTTAGCTGTTTTGTAACCTAGCGCATTTACCGTCGGTGCAGCTTCCGGCACTCCATGATCGGCGGACAGGACGATTAAGGTATTATCCAGCCCGACTTGCTTTTCGACATCGGCCAGCAAGTTTGCAAGCGTGCGGTCTAGGCGGATTAAGTTATCCTCCGTTTCCAGGCTCGATGGCCCGTACATATGAATGACATAATCATTGGAGGAAAAGCTCACGGCGAGGTAGTCGGTAAAGTCACCTTGGCCAAGTTTCTCTTGCTCCATAAGGGCTGCGGCAAAATCAGCAGTAAGCTCATCACCTGCCGGGCTTAAGGTCAGCATGGTGCTGTAATACTGGAAGCTCGAAGGGCCGTAAGGATGGGGGAAAGTACGTTTAAAGCCAGCAAGGTCAACCTTGTGCTCTTGAGGGCCTTCCTTAAGGGTGTACTTATCCCTTTCAAGGCTGAGCTCCCATGTTTGCTTGCTATAGCGGGCAGGATAGCCTTCGGCATTCCAAGCTGTCACCCATTCAGGGTATTTATCAAAATAATAATTACTGGTGACAAACTCGGATTGAGCCTTAGAGAACCAGAAGGCTTTGCCTGAGTGGCCTGCCAGCGATATGGCACCGCGGTCTTTAACGGAGACCGAGAAGATTTTCGATTCACCGTTGCTGGCAACCGCCAGCTCATCGCTGAAGGTAGTTGATAGGATAGGGACAGGTGATCGGCCATCAAGTTTCGCGGTTTTTTGAGTGGGGTCGATCTCTGTGGATTGGTTAACCCCTGCACCCTGTGTCAACATGGTGTAGTCGCCGTCTTCAACGTTGTAAACCAAACGCTCTTTTTGGCGATCGTACCAAACGTTACCCACCATGCCGTGTACACTAGGCGGTGCTCCGGTAGCCAGTGACACATGGCCAACAATGGTTTCAGTGTTGCCATGCTGGTAATGAGCATTGGTGTAATAGGTGCCTTCATCCATGAGATAACGAAAGCCCTTATCGCCAAAGTTGTGTTTATAGCGATCCAGCAAATCACCGCGTAGGCCATCGACAGTGATCTGAAGTACCAGTTTTGGCGCTGGCGGAGGTGCTGCGACGGCATTTACGCTGATTAAACTTAAGCTAAGACATAACAGGCGAGGTACTGTTGCTATCTTCATTGATAGAAGCTCCATTCCGGTGAAATCGAACACTTGAAGTGTAGAAGAGAAAACAATGTACCTGACATCCAGGGCCATTAATTTAGGGGGCTATTTGGTGTCGCGCACTAGCCGCAACCCCATGTCGGCCATAATGATGTTTTGGCTGGCAAAATCACGCCGGTAACTTTCAGACAGGGTTTCGTCATAGGCAAAGCTGCCACCGCGAACAGACTTGTGCGCAAGACCTATTTTGGAGTCTTGTGCATTATTCGGGTTATCGGTTGGGCCGTAGCGATAGAAGCCTTCGTCGTAGGCATCGATGACAAACTCCCCAACGTTACCTGTCATATCATAGAGGCCAAGTTCGTTAGGTTTTTTCTGGCCGACCGGGTGGGCGCGGTTGCTGGCATTTTCGGAATACCAAGCAACGTCATCAATATTGTCAGAGCCGCTGTAAATAAAACCTTGACTCTTGTTTCCACCTTTTGCGGCGTACTCCCATTCGGCTTCAGTTGGCAGGCGGTAGTTGGCTCCGGTCAGGCTATTTAGCTGTTCGATAAAGTAATTGGCTTGCTGCCAGCTTAGATTGTTGACCGGCACGTCGGGATCGCTGAAATAACTCATCGAAGAGCCCATTACACTTTCAAATAACGACTGCGTGACTTCGAACTTTGAGATGTAGAAGCTATCGACCGAAACGGTTCTTGCCGGCGTTTCGGCCCTGCTAGCTTCTGGTAAGTTCGACCCCATTTTGAATGTCCCGCCCTCGACCAACACCATGTCCGCTTCTATTTGCTGCATCACAGGGTGGGGCGGAGAGGCAAACAGTTCATTGTTGACCCAAGACGTAGCAGCTATCAAGATGAGTCCGGATAGGGTGAAACATGCAACTCGCTTAAATGTTGCTGATGGCATAAGAGGCCTCCGTGAATCAACAAGCAGATCATTGAATTTAGAGGTCTATTGTAAGCAAAATAGTCATGCCAATAGGTTATAAGCGGTATAACAAGCGTCTGTGTGTGGCACGTTTTATGATTAGCTTACTGAATTGTTCATAAGTAGGTGGAATATGCTGATTACTCAGGGCCCGCAATACAACGGCAAGGCATCGAAGCGATTGCACGTGATGGCAAAACCCATTGGTGCCGCGTGCAATATTGATTGCACCTATTGCTATTACCTGAGTAAGCAGGACTTACTTGAATATAAGAAGGGGTGCTCACCGCAAATGGATGAGGACACCTTGGAAACCTACATACGGCAATACATAGAAGGCCAGAATACACCTGAGATCATTTTCTCATGGCAGGGCGGTGAGCCGACGATGCTCGGTGTCGACTATTTTCGAAAGATTGTCGAGTTGCAAAAAAAATATCAGCCACAAGGCATCGTTATCTCCAATGATCTGCAAACCAATGGCACCTTACTCAATGATGAGTGGTGTGAGTTTCTGGCACAGAACAATTTTTTGGTAGGGCTGAGTATTGATGGCCCAGAAATGCTTCATAATGCCTACCGTACTAACCGGGCTGGACGCGGAACCTTCAAGCAGGTAATGGCGGCGGTAGAGCTGCTTCATAAGCACAGGGTGAAATTTGCCACGCTGACCTGTATTAACAATCTGACCAGCAAGAATCCGCTTGAGGTGTATCGTTTTTTGCGAGACGAAGTACGTTCACCCCAGATCCAATTTATCCCTATTGTTGAACAGAAGACGTTCCGAACCACTGCGCCCCAGAAATGGAAACCGCAAGAGCAGCTTCGCCAGGGAGATAAAAGATTACATCCATGGCACAAAAACGCTGTCGTGGAGCCATGGTGTGTATCGGCCGAAGGGTGGGGTGATTTTCTTATCGCTGTGTTTGACGAATGGGTGCAGCACGACATTGGCAACGTCTTTGTGCAGTATTTTGAAGCCAGTGTTGAAACCTGGATGGGGCGGAAAAATCCACTTTGTACCCTGGGGGAGATCTGCGGTAAAGGGTTGGCGATGGAGCCAAACGGCGATGTCTTTACCTGTGACCATTATGTGTACCCTGATTACCGGGTCGGCAATATTCATCATCAGAAACTAGATGAGATGGCGTACTCCGAAGCGCAGCAGAAGTTTGGCTTTGCTAAATCACGCACCCTGACCAGTCAGTGCCAGCAGTGTGACTATCAGTTTGCGTGTTATGGCGAATGTCCAAAAAACCGGTTTATCCGTACCAAAGACGGAGAGCCGGGGCTGAACTATCTGTGTGCAGGTTGGAAAAAGTTTTTCTCGCATGCGGACAAGGCGCTGGCCTTGGTGTTGCGTGCAACGGGTAACCCTGTTGCCCACGGTAAATTTTCGGATGCTGTGATGAAAAACGCCATGCCTAAAACGGCGTTACGTCAGCTGTTTTTTCCAACCCGATTCTAGTGTGAGGTAAAGACGATGAAAAACACAGTGATTGCTATGCTTTTGGGGACGTCATTAGCCTTGCCGTCGTTTACCGGAGCAGCAGCCTTGCAGAGCACTCCTCAATTGAGTCGTGATACTGGCATGGCTAACCAGTTATCTAGCCAACAACAGCAAGCAACACAGATTCAACAGTGGGTGATGATCGCGCAAGATCATCGTCAAGATGATGGACAGCGAGCCGATGCATTGAGGCAGTTGGCCCGATTCCCTAACCAAAACAGCCTGGTTGCAGTAGCGCGAGGCCTCCAAGATGCAAACCCACGGGTGCGCGAAGCTGCGGTAATTGGGGCTGAGCCGTATCAGTTTGCTCACCGTTGGCGCATGCTTTCGCCATTGCTCCAAGATGTTGATCAGCAGGTACGCTTGACCGCGACCACCAACCTCATTCGCAGTTATGGGGAGATGAACGCTGAGCAGCAAGCGCTGATGGACCCAGCCGCCGCCGAGTTAATCAATTACCTCAGGCAGACACCCGATCAACCGACCCAGTTGCTATTGGCCGATATATATCGCTGGCATCAGCAATTTGATGAAGCGCATCAAATCTACTCTGCGCTGCAAAAAAGCGAACAGCAAACCGCGCAAATATGGCTGGGGTTGGCGGATAACTTCCGAGCCCAAGGGGATGACCAACGAGCTAATAAGGTTCTAAAAAAGGCGCAGCAAGTATTTCCGGACGAAGCGAACCTGTTCTATTCACAGGCATTGACCTTGGTGAGGCTTAATAAAAAGGCACAGGCGGCTGAGGCAATGAAGAAAGCAACGGAGCTTGCGCCGGAGAATAGTTACTTTTGGTACTTAAATGGTGTACTGCAAGAAGCAGTCAATGTCGATGAGGCAACAGCATCATTTGAAAAAGCCTATGAAATCTCAGGGGCGCCCGAGCAATTGTATGCCGTGTGTGATATTTACGTGCGGTATAACCATCTCAATGCTGATGCATGCCTGGACTCTCTGGGTGAAGTTGCCCCCGCTTTTGTTATAGACGAACTAAAATCTAAACGGGGCTAATAAGCCCTATTGACAATTAAAAATAATAAAGAGGGAGCAAATGCGACCATTAAAATCAGCACTGGCAGTGATGTCGGTATTGTCTTTACCTGTTCATGCGAGTGGTATTTTCCTTCAAGAAGCAGTTACAGCGAATGCGGGAACAGCGGGAGCGGGAGATGGTGTCTATACCGGATCGGCGGCGGCGATGTGGGTAAACCCTGCGACAATGAGCGGGATGGGGGAAAGTTTAACTACATTCAATCTGCTCGGTTTTGATCTCGAAATGAAATATCGCGACAGCGGTGATAATGGTGATGGCAAAGCGCACTCGGTACTGCCATCTGCTGGTGCATTTCATGCCCGTCAGCTAACAGATGATATTCATATCGGTATTGCCCTTGGTGCGGTTGGCGGTTCTAGCCTGTCTTATGGGACGGAGTGGGCGGGTGCGGCAGCGTTGGATGAAATTACCTTGACCGCAATGCAAATCAACCCGGCAATTAGCTATCAAATCAACCCGCAATGGTCGGTTGGGGCGGGCGTGCAGCTAAGTTGGGCCTCGCTAGAGCAGTCAACAAGCTTGCTCGATATTGATAAAGATACCGACTGGGCGTTCGGGGCTAATTTTGGTGTGATGTACCAGCATGATGAGCGCTTGGCAATCGGCGCGAGTTACCGAACTAAATTGGAACATGAATTTGGTACCCGCGTATCGGGGCCCTTAAATGGCCCAGTTATCAGCAGCCTGCGTACGGATATTACCGTGCCGGCCATTGCCGATATCAGTGCCAGTTATGCGGTTAACCCGAAGTTAGATCTACTGGCGTCGGTGCAGTGGCATCAGTGGAGTGAGTGGGATAATACGGTGATGGAGTTTGGCTTCGTCACAGACAGAACGAAAACAGTAACAATTGATCGCGATTGGGATGATGTGTGGAAATTTGCACTGGGGGCCGATTATCAGCTAAATAGCCAGTGGCGACTTAAAGCGGGCTTCTCCTACGAGACATCACCGCAAGATGAGCCAACCAAGCAGTGGGTAGATGTTCCGGTCGGCGAGCAATACCGTTATTCGATCGGTGCAGCGACCAAGTGGAACGATGTCACTATTGATATGTTCTACGAGTACGCTGACTTAGGTGACGTTGACATCGACCGACAGTTCCAAAACCCCGTGCTTAATGACATAACGGGTACGTTTGATGGCCGTATTCACTTTTTGGGGGTTAGCTTCACGTATTAAATGACGTGAATTAACGTATTAAAAAAGCCAAATCTTTATGATTTGGCTTTGTTTTTTTTTGCATTACGCGCTAATGCTTTGCTTCTGACACTTTTTAGGTGCTGTTGCACTAAAAACTTAACTCGTTGGGAATCGTTCATCACTTATCTAAAAGGTTGAAAATTTAAAAGGATTATATAAGTGATTATTGTGGAATTGATGATATCCGAAATTCCCATAAGAATAGTCTATTTAGTTAGTAGCCTTCGAAGGTTTCAATAATGGGCACTAGCAGTTTTGTAAGCCATTGAATCTTCTCAGATTGACGGCGAGAGGCTTTGGTAATGATTGCGACGGTAAGATCTAAGTCATGCTCAAAGCTTTGCTTTCTGTCTGGGGCATAGCGCAGAGTATAGTGCTGATCCATCAGTTGAGTAGTAAGAATATGGTTGTCAGTGTATATTTTCGGCTCAATGGCTGGGTCTATCATCTCATAGCGGTTAACAAACTCATTGACGCCTGAAATAACATATTTTATGTAATCTCCATTCTTGTTTCCTTCAAAATAAGCACAGCCTCTGAAAAGTGGTTTTTGATGTAGTGTTTGTGCTTTATTACTTAAGAGATGTATCCCGATGTCTACAACTTCTTGTTGTATCATTGTTTCGCTAAGTGCATTCCACTGGCGAATATCAATGACTGCATCACATTCTTTGCGAATGGCATCAATGATATCTTTACCAATGGTAATGAGGTAGGGTTCGACAATATGTAAAGTAATTTTATCGATAAATTTGGGGTTAAACTCCTCAGGCTCAAGGGCTTGGTTGACTTGCTCTAAAGCAGCACGAAGCTTCGGCTCAACACTTACTGCATAGGAAGTCGGGGTCAACCCTTCCGCACTTCGAACAAAAAGCGGGTCATCCAATTCTTCACGTAACTGAGCAAGCACTTTGGACACATAAGACTGAGAGCGCCCCAACTTTTGAGCGGCCCGGGTCGTAGAGCAAGTCTGCATTAGCGCAAGAAACACATGGAGCGTATTTAAATCATTCATAATCCAATAATATCTATTATTCCATAAATGAATTATCTACCAATATTTGGTGAAATGAAAGAAGATTGATGTACAGCTTGGTTGGAATAACGGTAATTCCAAATATAATTATGAGTAAGTTATAATCACGCCGTCATTCGCAAAAGAGAGACTGTCTTTTCTATCTCGAGATAGAGCTCTGAGTGACAGCAAATAAGAACCAATATGCTAGGGATTTGCCTTTATGTTTATGATGTAAAGGCTTTTTTTATTTATGTTTTACGGAAAATATGAAGCTAGAACAACATATAAAGAAACATAATGGAAAGTCAATCTTTCAGGTCATTATTGCTGTCATATCTATATCAGTGATTTTGTCACAAGTGACTGAGCTCTGGTTGGATGAGAGTATTATTATTGATAACGAAATTGAAAAAGAGCATGTAAAACAGTTACTTCTTTTGGCTATTCCGTTTGTTGGTATCGGTTTGCTTGTTGCTGGCCGATTTTTTGGAAAGGCTGCTATCTATCAGAAAATGGCGATCTTGGTCATTGTGAGTATTGTTGCTACCATACACACTTTATCCATATCCATGTTTTCAGATATTTCAATAATTAGTTTGATACTGATAACCTTGGTAGCAAAATTATTGATTTTTTCACCGGCTTTTTCATTGTTGGTTTATGCAAATTATGTTTTACAAGCTAATATAATGGTTGTTGTTTTTCATTCTGATATTGTTTTATATTCTAACTATTATTTTTCATTGTCTGCAACGTACCTCTGGCTAAACTATTTATCTATCAATAATTATAAGTGCTTTGTTAATGACTATTTGTATGAACAGAAGAAAAAAACATTGATGGCAAGAGCAGTACTTTTAAATAGGGAAATAGAAGCTAAAAATATCATGCTCAATTACCATGCTTATATTGACGAGGTAACCGGCTTATACAACAGAAGGTATCTGCAAGAGAGAATGACCTTGCTAAACCAAGACCGCCAATCATGCCAGCTTGGTGTATTACTTATCGATATTGACCATTTCAAACAGGTTAATGATGTTTATGGCCATGCCATCGGGGATACCTACCTGAAGCAAGTATCTCAGGCCCTACGGACTGTCTTCAAACGGCAGACGGATGTGATTGCCCGCTATGGTGGTGAAGAAATCGTTGTGCTTTTGACAGGTCCGATGGAGTCGGGGCTGGACATCTTAGCCAGCCAAGCTTGTGAGGCTGTGAGACAATTAGGTTTGCAGCATCCTCGCCAAGCGACATTGAGTATCAGTACAGGGGGTGTATACATAGAGGTACCCACCGAGCCAGTTAAGGCTTATCTCGATATCGCAGATAACTGTATGTATAAAGTGAAGTCCCGTGGGCGGGATGGGTATTACATCGAGTCGATAACAAAGTGATTGGTTAATAAAAAGCCCTGAACAATCAGGGCGTTTTATTCTTATTAACGATAACGGCTACAAATCGATTTGCATCAGTAATGCCAAGGGAACTTGCTGAAGTCTTGGTCACGTTTTTCCAAGAATGCATCTCGGCCTTCCTGTGCTTCATCGGTGCCGTATGCCAGGCGGGTCGCTTCACCAGCGAATAGCTGTTGGCCGACCAAACCATCATCTGGTAGGTTGAAGCCGTATTTCAGCATGCGCATTGCGGTAGGCGACTTGCTGTTGATCTCTTTCGCCCAGCGTAGAGCTTCTTCTTCCAGCTCAAAGTGGTCAACGACTTTGTTCACCATGCCCATTTCATAAGCTTCTTGAGCGCTGTAGTTAAAACCACAGAAGAAGATTTCACGGGCGCGTTTCTGGCCGATCATTTTAGCCAGGTAGGCAGAGCCGTAGCCAGAATCGAATGAAGCAACATCTGGGTCAGTTTGCTTGAAAATAGCGTGCTCTTTCGACGCCAGGGTCAGATCACAAACCACATGCAGGCTATGGCCACCACCGACGGCCCAGCCCGGCACGACAGCAATAACCACTTTTGGCATAAAGCGGATCAGGCGCTGGACTTCAAGAATGTGCAGGCGACCCATGCGGGCTACATCAGCCTTGCCGGCTTCTTCGCCTTCGTATTTGTAACCGTCTTTGCCGCGGATGCGCTGATCACCGCCCGAAGAAAATGACCATTGGCCTTTTTCAGAAGGACCGTTACCGGTGATGAAGACACAGCCTACATCAGACCATTGGCGAGCATGGTCAAGTGCCGTGTATAGCTCGTCTACGGTTTTAGGTCGGAAGGCGTTTAGGCAGTCTGGACGGTTGAAAGCAACACGGACAGTACCTTGGTCTTTTGCACGGTGATAAGTGATATCTTCAAAATCGAACCCTGGAACTTCTTCCCAAAGTTCTGGATTAAAAATCTCTTTGCGAGTCATGATGACGATTGCCTCATTGGAAACGATGATGTAAGGCTAGGGAGTTACAGCCAAATGTCAATGGTTTATGAAAGATTGTGACTAGAAGGCGAGGGTTTTGGGTGAGGTGGGGTATTTATCCAGCAACTGTGTGTGGATTTGCTTCTTACTGGCCCGCTAGCCACCAACAATACGGGTACGGTTGGTGGCTTAGCCAATTATTTAAAGCGACAAGAATTATAACTTAACGAGCATCTTGCCTTTGTTTTTGCCTTCGAACAGACCGATGAAAGCACGCGGTGCCTGTTCGATACCCTCGAACACGGTCTCTTCCCATTTGACTTTACCTTCGGCGATCCACTGGCCCATTTGGTTGGCATACTCGCCGTAGTGCGCCCAGTGATCAAACACGATGAAGCCCTGCATCTTGAGCTTCTTGATGATCAGCATTGACAGATTACTCGGTCCGGGCTGTGGCTCGGTAGCATTGTATTGGGAAATCAGACCACACACAGCAATGCGGCCATAATCGTTCATATTGTTAAGGGCTGCTTCTAGGTGCTCGCCACCGACATTCTCAAAGTAAACATCAATCCCCTGAGGAGCGGCTTCAGCGAGGGCTTCAGTCAGGTTGGTTGCCTCTTTGTAGTTGATGACCGCATCGACGCCCAGTGAACGCAGATACTCGGCTTTCTCCTGTGAACCAACAGAGCCAATCACGGTACAGCCATGCATTTTGGCAATTTGGCAGGCGATGCTGCCCACAGCCCCCGATGCTGCAGAGATAAATACGGTGTCAGACGGCTGCAAGTCGGCAATACGGAACAACCCGGTCCAGGCCGTCATACCCGGCATCCCCATGATGCCGAGAAAGCTCTGATCTGGCAGGGTGGTTTCAGGCAACCGGGTCAAGCCAGTGCCGTCGCCGATGTAATGGGTACGCCAGCCCAGCATGCTGCTAACCTTGCTGCCAACGGGAAAATCCGGGTGGTTAGACTGGATAACCTCACCAATCGCTCCGCCTTCTAGAGCTTCGCCGATCTGGAAAGGCGGCACGTAGCTTTTGCGGTCGATCATGCGGCCTCGCATGTAAGGGTCGACCGACATCCAAGTGTTTTTTACCAGGATCTCACCCTCTTTAAGCTCAGGAAGGGGAATGGTTTGTAGGGTAAAGTTGTCTGCTGTCGGTGTGCCTGCTGGACGGGAGGCAAGGTGGATCTGCTGGCTGTTCATTTTCAATCCTTATCAGTTCGTTTTGATACTGTTTACTGCCGGAATATGATTACTGTCGAAATACTTATTGCGATAAATGTTAGCGCGCAAACTATTTGCCTAATAACTTAATGGTAGATTTCTGAACTTGCAATAGGTTTGCGAAAAAATAATTTGCGCGCAATGTATTTTGTTCTTCGTTGATTCTGCTATTATCGCAACTGAAATGATAAATGCAGATGAATAGACTCGGATTTTAGTATGGCCCAGAAGCTTTCTGACAATGTGTGTTTTGCCTTGTATACCGCGTCGAATGCGCTGGTAAGGGCCTATCGTCCTTTGCTTGACGAATTTGATTTGACCTACCCGCAGTACATTGTGATGCAGTCGCTTTGGTATAGCGATGGGGTTAGCCTAAAAGAAGTCTCCAACAGTACGCAATTGGACTCGGGGACACTCACGCCCATTGTTAAGCGCCTAGAGGCGAAAGCCTTGTTGACTCGAAAGGTGTCTGCCCAAGATGAGAGAAAGAAAGTCATTTCTCTTACCGATAAGGGATTACTGTTGCGTGATAAGGCGAAAGATCTGAAATCGCAATTGGAAGCGAAATCAAGCATGCAGCCAGAAGATGTTGAGATGCTGCGAAAACTCTGCCTGGAGTTGGCAGACAAGCTTAGCTAGTTCGCTGTGAACTGCCAGGGCAGGGCTTGCCGCAACCACAAGCTACTTGTCACTAAGTTAGCCATGACATCCCTGCCAAAACTTGCCACAATAGCGGTTATGTTGTTGATGCAAAACCGCTGCTATGTCTATCTCTCTACCTATCGATTCGCTTAAAGCGGATTTTCTTGAGCGCCTCAGCCTGTCACACCTTGTCGTTTCTGCCGAAACTGGTTCGGGTAAATCAACCCGGTTACCTGTTTGGGCCGCAGAGCGAGGTCGGGTCTTGGTGGTTGAACCTCGGCGGGTTGCTTGCCGCTCGCTGGCTGAGTTTGTTGCCAGTGAAAGGCGTGAGGACGTCGGCCAGACGGTCGGATATGCCATCCGATTCGAGAATATGTTCTCTGATGATACGCAAGTCGTTTTTGTCACTCCCGGTGTGGCGCTGCGTTGGCTAAGTGAAGACGGTCTGGCCAGTTTTGCCACGGTTATCATTGATGAATTTCACGAGAGACGATGGGATACCGACTTGCTGCTAGCTATGCTCAGGCAGAAAGATAGCCACAGATTGGTCGTGACATCGGCTACATTAGACAGTGAACGGTTGGCGACGTACCTGCAGGGGGAGTGCCTAGGGGCGAAGGGACGCACTTTCAACGTTGCTGTAGAGCATATTGCCTCTGACAGCCGCAATATGCCGGATATCCGCCATATTGAAAACAAGGTCAGAGAGGCAATCGTCACTCGCTATGAAGCGCATCAGGATATTTTGGTGTTCTTGCCGGGGCGCAAAGAGATAGCGCAATGCCTGTCATCGTTGAAACAGGCGTTTCGAGATCAAATCGACTTGGGGACACTTGATATCATTCCGCTGCATGCGTCAGTCAGCGACAATGAGCGACATCGCGCCTTGACTTCAAGTGATAAGCAGCGAATTATTCTGGCGACCAATGTGGCGGAAACCTCTCTGACGATCCCCGGCGTGACCTTAATCATTGATACAGGTCTCGAGCGCAGGACTCACCAACGGAACGGGCGCACCGTGCTAGGCCTGCATGCCATTTCCAAGGCCAGCGCAGAGCAGCGCAAAGGGCGAGCAGGGCGTGTGACTGACGGTACCTGTGTCAGGTTATTTGGCAAGGCGGCACCGCTGGAGTTGATCACGCCGCCCGAAATGCACCGTGAAGAGCTGGTTGAGCCCATGCTGGCCGCAGCCTGCTGTGGTTACCCGCTCGATAAGCTCTCCTTTGTTGATGCCGTTCCGGAAAAGTCGTTGCTGCTTGCCAGAGAAAAGCTTCTCCAGATGCAGGCCATTGACGATGGCGGGCTGGCGACTGAGCACGGCCAAATCTTGTATCCGTTACCCATTGATACCCTGTTTGCCCACCTGATCACCGCCATGCCCGATAGATCTAGCCGCGAATCCATGGTGGACTTGGCTGCGTCGCTAAGTGTCTACCAGCGGATTTGGCAAATGCCGTCCGGTGAAGAAGCTCGTGAAAAATTGGCCCAATGGGAACCTAAGCACTGCGATGCGATGGCACTTATCAAGCTGTTGCGCGGAAGTGAGCCGGAGTGGTTATCCTTTGATAAGGATGTCTTGGCGGAAGCGAGAATGCTATCAGAGCAAATGCGTGAAGCACTGGAGTTACCAGCCCTCGAGGTGGCCACATCCGTAAAAAGGGATGCATGGCTGATGGCGGTGATGAAGGCCGCACCTGAGTTGGTATTTGTCCGGCGCCAGAAAAGACGCCAGGCATTGGGCAATGGCTACAGCGAGGTGAACACTGGCCGTGATAGCCGCTTTCCTGACAACGCTGAAGCAGCGATTGTGTTTGATCAGTTTGCGCTGCCCGGTAAGGGGGTGAAGCAGAATTTGGTATTGGCCACCTGCATGGCGCCGATTGCTTTGGAACTCATGAACCAGCAGGGGATGGGGGAAGATGTTTTTGGCGAAACACGTGTGACGGATGAGGGGTGTTTGGTCGAAAAGCAACGGGTTTATGCCGGACGGGTGATCCAGACTGATTGGGTTGCCCCGGAAGGTGCTTCTGCCCATGATACCTTTGTCGAGATGATCCTTGATGGTTCAATCTTGCCTGGCTTGGGCGAGAAAATTTCAGTGGATATTCATCAATGGAACCTGTATTTGGCTCTGGGCAAATATCAAGCCGATGTTTGTAACCGTTTACCAGAGCCGGTTGCAGTGCAGAAGTGGCTTGGCGAGCAGATAGCAGCGCTGGGGGTTGAATCAGCCGACGACTTCGAGCTGTTTACCTGTGATGACTTTGTCTTTGATGGGATCCCGGAATGGGAGAGAGCCGATTTTGATCAGGCTTATCCCTACCAAGTGATATTGACTGATCTCACTATGCGAATTGAATACCATATCGGCCGTAAGCTGGTTTTGGCGGTTCATGAAAGCGGAAACCGTAAAGCTGATCCGAAACGTTGGGAGCTGCCGAATTGGCAGGGGTGGAAAGTACAGTACCGCAAAGCCAGTCGTACGGTAGATGTACGCTAGAGCGGTTGTTTAATGAAACCACAAGCTCCGATGATGTTGCTCTGAGTGCCATATGAGAAATTCAGTAAGTTGAATGGATTTGATCAGAACTGAATTTCTCTAATTCATATTATCTATTCATGAACTTACGTAGATTACACCCATCGCATTAAGGAATGCCTTTATTACTATTTGCATAGGTGTAAAAAATGAAGATACGTAGCATTGTTCTGTCACTGTTAGCATCAAGTGTTCTGGCCTCGGGCGTGATGGCAAATGAGGATAAGAATAATTTATCTCTTTCGACTAACCCAGTGCCACTTTCGACAGCAGTGAGTTCAGAGTTCTACGAATTTTCTAAGACTATTCCGGCGCCAGATTTGACTGCGCTGGAGAAGAATATTCCAGCAACCAATGCTGAGTGGCGCAAAATGATTGAGGCTCGAGACCAGGTTGCAATTGAAAGAGCGGCTAAACTCGCGAATGATTTGGAAGTGAAGATCGAAAAAGGCACGGTCGCTGGAGTTGGTGTCTACTGGATCACCCCTAAAACAGTTGCCCCAGAGTTGGAAGATAAGCTATTTGTTGCCGTCCAGGGCGGGGCATATATGCTGAACAGTGGTCTGGCATCAGCAACGGAAGCAATGCTCATTGCTACCCAGACACAAATTCCTGCGCTGGCAATTGATTACAGAAAAGCGCCTGAATTCCCAGCCCCGGCTGCTCGCAACGACATCATCAATGTCTGGAAGGAGCTGCTAAAAACACGTAATGCTGACACTATGGTCATGGGAGGTACATCTGCGGGTGGTTCATTAAGCGTACTTGCTACGCAGGAGATGAACTCGCAGCGTATAGCCACACCGTCTGCGCTGTATGTGGGGACGCCAGGTGTCGATATGACCATGACAGGTGATAGCCGATTCATTAATGAAGGCCTCGATCATATTCTCGGCAGTTGGCGCGGAATGTCTTCGGCAATGGTCGATGCTTACGTGGGCGAGCTCGAACTGAATGATCCTGTTGTCTCACCAATTTATGGCAGTTTTGATAACTTTCCTGCGGTATATCTGATCACCGGGACACGAGACTTGTTGTTGAGTGACACGGTCCGACTTCACAGAGAGCTCAAGCGAGCAGGGGCTGATGCGGAGCTGAATGTTTATGAAGGGCAGTCACACGCGGATTATATTGTCGCATTGGGCACACCGGAGTCGAATGAGCATTATGGCGAATTGAGTGAGTTTATTCGCAATAGTTTGCTATGATGCTTGAACATTGACCAATAGCCAAAAAAGCCAGACTGATGTCTGGCTTTTTATTTTTCTCTTCTGAAGGGGAAGATTAATTTTCCATAAAGCTATTTTGCACCGCTATCTTCGCCCGGATAAACTCGGAGTGGTCGACATAGATCAGTTCGGCCACTTGGCGAATCACTGCTTCTTCCATCGGGTCCAACACATCATCGGCGTATGCGACTTGCCACATGGCTTCGATGAGTTCGAAGCGCTGTTCTGGCTCGAGCGAGCGTAGTTTGCTGGTAAAGTCGTACAGGGAAACCGACGATTTGCTCTGCATAAGCGCTTTTTCGATAAGCGCATCGGCGTTTTCTTCGCTGATATCGAGCAGGTTAACGAGTTGGTGGCGTTTGGCCTGCAGCTCTCTGGGATCGTCACTGTGATCGGCGTTAGAGACTTCGCACAGCAAACATGCCATTGAGAGGTGGAGGGTCGGGGTATCGACAGCGCCGCCACCCGTTCCTTCATTCATGACTTGGCGGAAAATAGTACGTAATTGTTTGAACATGCTGTGCCTCAAATTTCACTTTTATTAAGTATAAGACTCCTCCGAAGGGCTGGGAGTTCCTTGGTCACAGTTTAATTGGATGTTTAGTCAGCAACGATTAATAAAAAAGCTCAGGAGTGACGAGGGGAAATCTTAGGGCTTGGACTACATATAGCCTGATGCGCCGCAGGGGAAAAGAAAAGCAGCCTGGAGCTGGGCCCCAGGCTACAAATATCGAACCAACCGTGTTCTGGATTAGAAGCGGGCGTTGATAATTGGGAATACCGGGATGTCTTTGCTGATGAAAGTACCAGATTTGTCGTAGTTGATCAGACCAATCTGAACACCTTTTTCGATGCGGTCTGTGGCGTTGATGAAACCAAGCTGAAGACCGTTTAGGCTACCTGCGTAGTTCAGGGCACCGAACTGAAGACCAGTGAATTGGCTGCCAGTGTAGTTGGCAAAACCGATATCAGCACCTGCCGCTGTGTTGTCGTTCCAGTTCGCTAGACCGAATTTAACACCGGTAGAGTCGCCAGTAACGCGGTTGGCACCAAACAGGATACCGAAGCTCAAACCTTTGAAAGTCTGAGATTCCGCAAGGCCAAGCATAGGTAGCTGGAAACCTGTTACAGATGGAGTCTGCCCGTATAGAAGGGAAGCGCGGAAACCGTGAACATTACCGTCTGGTAGGTTGTTGCCCGGTACTGAAAGTTGAACAGGTTGGTTAGCAAAAGCAGGTGACGCCACCACTGCTGCTAGCGCAAGGCTAACTAGTGTTTTTTTCATTTTTTATACTCTATGTATGAAGTTGCGACAAAATAATACCTGAAGACATAAAAGTGCTGCAAACAATGGCTAAAAAAACTTACATGTTTTGGGGGGTATATTCTCTTTTGCCGCAAAACCACAGAGTTGTGGTAGAATTCGTGCAATTTTGTGAAATACCCAGCTGAATTATCAGGAATTCCATTGACTCAGTCGAATACTCCTCAGGCTAACGTTTTAAACAACGAGAAAACACTTAAAGCCGCGATTAAAGATTGCATGATGCGCGATCAGTTTCGTTTGCACAAACGCGTGCAAGGTGCGGCAAGAATCAAGAATGAACAAGCAAAGCATGCTGTGTTTGATGAAATCGCGCTAGATATCGCGAAATCGATGCAGACCGTTCAGATGCGTACCACCCAGCGTCCGACCATTTCTTACCCAGAACTTTTGCCGGTCAGCCAGAAAAAAGACGATATCGCAGAAGCAATCAAGAACAACCAGGTTGTGATTGTTGCTGGTGAAACCGGTTCGGGTAAGACCACCCAGCTGCCAAAAATATGTTTGGAGCTTGGCCTTGGTACCAAGGGCATGATAGGTCATACCCAGCCACGTCGATTGGCGGCACGTTCTGTGGCCAGCCGCATTGCCGAAGAGCTTGAGTGCGAACTGGGCTCGTATGTGGGCTATAAGGTTCGATTCAACGACAAGGTATCGGATCGCAGCCAGGTCAAGCTGATGACTGATGGTATCTTGCTGGCGGAAATCCAGAATGACCGCTTCTTGAACCAGTATGACACCATCATTATCGATGAGGCGCACGAACGTAGCCTGAATATCGATTTTATCATGGGCTACTTGCGCGAGTTGCTGCCAAAGCGACCTGATCTCAAGGTTATCATTACCTCGGCGACGATCGACCCAGAGCGATTCTCCAAACACTTCAATAATGCTCCGATCATCGAAGTGTCGGGTCGGACTTATCCGGTTGAGGTGCGTTACCGTCCGGTATCTGAAGACAGCGAGGACAGCGACCGCGACCAGCTTCAGGCCATTTTTGACGCGGTGGACGAACTGTGTGATGAAGGTCTGGGGGATATCCTGATCTTCATGAATGGTGAGCGTGAAATTCGCGACACCGCCGATGCGTTAGAGAAGCGAAAGCTGCGGGATACTGAAATCCTGCCGCTCTACGCCCGGTTGTCCGCAGGTGAGCAGAACCGTGTCTTCCAGTCTCATGCGGGGCGCCGTATTGTCCTGTCGACCAACGTTGCCGAAACCTCGTTGACAGTGCCGGGTATCAAGTATGTTATCGACCCGGGTACTGCGCGGATCAGTCGCTATAGTTACCGAACAAAGGTTCAGCGCCTTCCTATCGAGCGTATCTCGCAGGCGAGTGCCAACCAGCGTAAAGGTCGATGTGGTCGTGTCGCGGAAGGTATTTGTATTCGCCTGTACTCGGAAGAAGACTTCCTGTCTCGTCCAGAGTTTACCGATCCGGAGATCCTGCGTACCAACCTAGCATCGGTCATCCTGCAGATGACGGCGATTGGCCTTGGTGATATCCAAGCCTTCCCGTTTGTAGAAGCGCCGGATAACCGTAATATCCAAGACGGTATCCGCCTGCTCGAAGAGCTGGGAGCCATTAACACCAAGGCGAAAGATCCACGCAAGCGTCTGTCTGCGATTGGCCGGCAGCTAGCCCGTTTGCCAATTGACCCGCGCCTGGCCCGCATGGTGCTGGAAGCACCTAAGCATGGCTCACTGCGTGAAGTCATGATCATCGCGTGTGCATTGTCTATTCAAGACCCGCGTGAGCGTCCTTCTGACAAGCAGCAAGCATCGGATGAAAAACACCGTCGTTTCTACGATAAAGAATCGGACTTTGTGACGTTCGTAAACTTGTGGGACTACATTCAGGAGCAGCAAAAAGCGTTGTCTGGCAACCAGTTCCGCCGCCAGTGTAAGAAAGACTACCTGAACTACCTACGTGTCCGTGAGTGGCAGGATATCTACTATCAGGTGAGCCAGGTTGTTAAAGAGCTTGAGTTCCGCATCAACGAGCAGGAAGCGAGCTACCAAGGTATTCATACTGCGATTTTAGCCGGTATGCTTTCGCATATTGGTCTTAAAGATCAGGAAAAGAATGAGTACCAGGGGGCCCGCAACGCACGCTTTAACATCTTCCCTGGCTCCGGCATTTTCAAGAAACAGCCTAAGTGGGTCATGGTGGCCGAGCTGGTGGAAACATCACGCTTGTGGGGCCGTATCGCCGCTAAGATCCAGCCGGAATGGGTGGAGCCTTTAGCCGAGCACCTACTCAAGCGTAGTTACAGCGAGCCGCATTGGGAGAAGAAACAAGCCGCCGTCGCCGCGTTCGAGAAGGTGACGATTTACGGTATTCCGATTGTTGCCAAGCGCAAGGTCAACTATGGCAAGATTGACCCGGTTATTTCACGCGAGCTGTTTATCCGCTCTGCGCTGGTGGAAGGGGACTGGGACACCAAGCACAAATTCTACCAGCAGAACCGTAAACTGCTGCGTGAAGTTGAAGAGCTGGAGCATAAGTCTCGCCGTCGCGATATCCTGATTGATGACGATGAGCTGTTCAATTTCTATGATCAGCGCATTGACCACACAGTGGTATCAGGCCGTCACTTCGACACGTGGTGGAAGAAGGCGTCCCGTGAAAATGCCGAGCTGCTGAATTTTGAACGCGAAATGCTGTTCAAGGGGGATGCTAGCCATGTCACCGATTTGGATTATCCAAACTTCTGGCACCAGGGTAACTTGAAGCTCAAGCTGAGCTACCAGTTCGAACCGGGCGAAGATAGTGACGGTGTAACCGTGCATGTTCCTCTGCCTATCCTCAACCAGGTTGAGCCAGATGGTTTCGACTGGCAGATCCCAGGTTTGCGCCAAGAGTTGGTGGTTGCTCTGATTAAATCGCTGCCGAAGCCTGTTCGCCGCAACTTTGTCCCGGCGCCAAACTACGCGGATGCTTTCTTGGCCCGTGCAGAGGCGATGGCAATGCCGCTGCTTGACTCGCTGGAGAAAGAGCTCAAGCGTATTTCGGGTGTCACTGTGTTGCGAGAAGACTGGAACCTTGAACAGGTGCCGGATCACTTGAAGATCACTTATCGGGTGGTCGACCATCGCAACCGCAAGCTGCGCGAAAGTAAAGATCTCTACAGCCTGAAAGATGGCCTGAAAGAGAAGGTGCAAGAAACGCTGTCCAAAGTGGCGGATGATGATATCGAGCAGGAAGGCTTAAAGACATGGAGCTTCGGCGAACTGCCTGAGCGCTACCAGCAGAAGCGTGGTGGTTTCGAAGTGAAAGCTTATCCCGCGATTGTTGATAACAAAGATTCAGTCGGCATCAAGTTGTTTGAAACTGAAGAAGAGCAGCGTACCGCCATGCAACAGGGCCAGCGCCGCTTGGTATTGTTGAATGTGCCTTCACCGATCAAATACCTGCACGCCAACTTGCCGAATAAGTCGAAGTTGGGCCTGTACTTCAACCCTTATGGCCGGGTGATGGATTTGATCGATGACTGTATTGCCTGTGGTGTCGATAAGCTGATCGAAGAGAAGGGCGGTTTGGTATGGCAGCCTGAGGCTTTCGAAGCCCTCAAAGAGCACGTGCGTGCCGAGCTGGGTGATACTGTGGTTGATATTGCAAAACAGGTCGAAGAAATCCTGACAACAGCGTTCAATATCAACAAGAAGCTGAAAGGGCGTGTTGATTTGACAATGGCCTTCGCGCTATCGGATATCAAGGCACAGATCGAAGGCTTGATTTTTAAGGGTTTTGCCACTGAGTGCGGTTGGAAGAAGTTGCCAGATATTCTCCGTTACATGCGTGCGATCGAGCGCCGTATGGAGAAACTGCCAATCGATCCGAACAAAGACCGTATGCATATCATGAAGATCGAATCTGTGGTTTCGGATTACAAGGAGCTGCTGAATAAGATCCCTAAGGGCCAACCTGTGCCGGAAAAGGTGAAGGAGATCCGTTGGATGATTGAAGAGCTTCGCGTGAGTTACTTTGCCCAGCAGCTGGGTACGCCTTATCCGGTATCGGACAAACGAGTGCGTAATGCGATTAACGATTGTTGATTGAATACAATTAACGGCCGTTCTTAATTGAGAAAGCAACCCTATCATTGGGTTGCTTTTTTATATATATCAGACGGTTAACCATTCTCGTTTACGATTTTTTCTGATTAACATCAAATATTCTGTGAGCGAATATCTGCTGCTCTTGGTGATCGAAATACCACTTTATGGTTAGGTGTTTGGGTGCTGATAAAACTATTGATATTAGTCAATATTCATAACCAAGACCGCTTTACTCTGATTTTAAATATACCCAAGTAGCCAGCGCAGAATTTGCCAGCTAAGGCCACTTGGGTATATTAATCTAATCAAGGCGGTGGCAATGGATAGTCATAAATTTAGGGCCTTCATGAAGGGATTGTCTCGTCGGCAATTTCTTGGGCATTCGGCCAAGGCTGGGGGGATGGCGGCAATTGCAGCGAGCGTCCCACTTCCTTTTTCTAGTACAGCGCAGGCGCAAGCTCCAGCGAAAGAGTCAGCGGAAAAAATCACCTACAGTGCTTGCTTGGTAAACTGCGGCAGTCGCTGCCCGCTCAAAGTGCACACCCAATATGGAGTCGTCACCCAGATCTCGACCGAGAGCGGGATTGATGATGCGGCATGGGGACAGCACCAGATCCGCCCTTGTCTGCGAGGGCGCTCAGTTAAATGGAAAACCTACAGCCCAGATCGCTTGAAGTATCCGATGAAACGGGTCGGAAAGCGTGGTGAAGGGAAATTTCAGCGTATCAGCTGGGATGAAGCAACGACGATTATTGCAGATAAGCTCAAGTACACCATTGAGAAATACGGTAATGAAGCTATTTATTACCAGTATGGCTCGGGCTCTACCGGGGCAAACCTGCTTGGTCGAAATGCCAACAAACGCTTCTTGAATACGGTGGGGGGATTCCTTGAGCAGCACGGTACCTATTCGACTGCGCAAATATCGACGGTCGAGCCTTATGTTTATGGCAGTGGCCAAGGCAGTTTAATCTCCAATATTGCCCATTCAGATTTGGTGGTGATGTTCTGCCAGAACTTGGCAGAGACCCGTATGTCTGGCGGGGGCCAGATTACTGAAGCGTTCGAAGCGTTGAAGCGCAGCAATGCCAAGGTCATCATTATTGACCCCCGCATGTCCGACAGCAGCATCGCGTTTGATGCCGAGTGGATCCCAATCAAGCCGGGTACGGATGCGGCACTGGTTGCTGCGCTGGGCCATACCTTGGTTGTTGAAGGATTAGCCGATGATGCGTTTATCAATCGCTATTGTGTTGGTTGGGATGCCAGTACCCTGCCGGCCTCCGCACCAGAGAATGCCTCCTACAAAGATTACATCATGGGTAATGGGCCGGACGGTATTGAAAAGACGCCTGAGTGGGCAAGTCAGATATGCGGGATCTCACCGATTAGGATAAAACAATTGGCTAGGGAAATGGCTGGGGCTAATGCGGCGTGGATTTCACAAGGGTGGGGCCTGCAGCGTACCGCCAACGGTGAACAATCGGCACGGGCAATCATGATGCTGCCTGTCATGACCAAGCAATTTGGTAAGCTAGGTACCAATACCGGTAACTGGGGCAGTAGTGTTAAGTATACGGTGCCCGGATTTGCCACGGCCAACCCGGTGAAGACATCGATCCCTTGCTTCCTCTGGACAGATGCGATCACCCGCGGGACTGAAATGACCGCAGAAAATAGTTTTATTCGCAACAAAGACAAACTGGAAACCAACATTAAGTTCTTGTGGCATTTTGCTAGCAACGTCACCATGAACCAGCACTCGGATCTTAATAAAACCCATGAAATACTGCAGGATGAATCCATGTGTGAATTTATCATGGTGTGGGATCACCATATGACCCCGTCGGCGCGCTATGCCGACATTTTGTTGCCTGATGTCACGACTTTGGAAACCAGTGATCTTATCGATAACTCCTATGCGACGGGGGCCTATCATTATGTGACCCGCTTGCAGCCAGCGATAGAGCCACTGTGGGACAACCGTCCGACCTATGATGTATTGGCCGATATTGCCAAGAAAATGGGGACCTATGACGCCTTTACCGAAGGACGGACTTACGAGGAATGGATTGCACACAGTTACCACAACCTGCGCAAGGGTAACCCGCACCTACCTGAGTTTGCAAAAACCGATGGCATGGGAGTAATCGATCGCAAACTGGCCAAGGCCGAAGACCATATTGCGCTTAAAGCCTTCAGGGATGATCCGCAGGGTAATCCACTCAAGACCCCGTCAGGCAAAATTGAAATGTACTCTGAACGCCTGGCAAACATTGCCGATACGTGGGAGTTGCCAGAGGGCGATAAGATCACCGCTGTTGCTGAGTATTGTGAGAGTTTCGAAGGCTTGGGTGAACCTGAGCGCATGAAGCAGTTCCCATTGCAGATGATTGGCTTCCATACCAAAGGCAGAACCCATTCTACCTACCATAATGTGCCGCAACTTCGCGAAGCGGTTCGAGATGAAGTATGGATGAACCCAGTAGATGCCGAGTCACGGGGATTGATCCAAGGCGATCGTGTGCTGGTGTTTAATGATCGCGGTGAAATCCATATGCCAGTGAAAGTTACTGCACGGATCATTCCGGGGGTTGTCGCCGTTCCGCAAGGGGCTTGGTATCAACCGAATAAGCAAGGAATCGATGTCGGAGGATGTATCAACACCCTGACGACACAGCGGCCTTCTCCTTTGGCAAAAGGTAATCCGCAGCATTCTAACTTAGTGGAAATCCGAAAGGCTTAGGGGGTGAGAAATGGCGCAATATGGATTTTATATTAATTCTGCAAAGTGCACCGGCTGTAAAACCTGCTCGGTGAGCTGCAAAGACAAGAAAGATCTGGGTGTTGGCCCTAAGCTCCGTCGCGTATATGAATACGGCGGTGGCACATGGCTACAGAAAGAAGGGCTCTGGCAACAAGATGTTTACAGCTATTATGTGTCGGTTGGCTGTAACCACTGTGATGAGCCAGCCTGCGTGCAAGGCTGTCCGACCGGTGCAATGGCGAAAAGGGAGCAAGATGGACTGGTCGTTGTTGATCAAGACCAGTGTGTTGGCTGCCGGTATTGTGAAATGCGTTGCCCTTACGGCGCGCCACAATTCGATGCCGAAAAGAAGGTCATGAGCAAATGCGACGGTTGCTTCGATTTGCTGGAACAGGGTAAATCCCCCGTCTGTGTCGAGGCGTGTCCGCAGCGTGCGATTGAATTTGGGCCGATTTCTGAATTAAGACAAAAGTATGGTCAGCTTAACGAAATAGCACCATTGCCTAACGCGAGCCTGACCAAACCTAACTTGGTTATTCATCCGCACTCGAAAGCAAGGCCAAGCGGAGATAAATCAGGTGCGATTCAAAACCAGGCGGAGGTATAACCATGCATGAATTACCTTTGGTGTTTTTCACCGTATTGGCTCAAGCGGCAGCAGGAGCTTATTTAATTTTACTGTTGAGCCAGCCTGTCAATGGCATGGGTGAACGCAAATTGTCTATTGGTATACTGGTGTCCATGGCTTTGCTGTCAGCAGGGATGCTCGTTGGTATGTTCCACCTTGGTATGCCAGTACGCGCATTGAACCTACTGGCTGGTATTGGCCGCTCGCCAATGAGCAATGAAATTTTGCTCGGTGGGGCTTTTGCCAGCTTTGGTGTCTTGGTCGGTTTGGCCGGGTTCTATGGCAAAGGAACCGCGGCACAAAGAAAAGCATTGCGTTGGGTAACCGCGGTTTTTGCTATTGCCTTTGTCGCCACCATTCCTAAGGTTTACCAATTGAGCACGGTGGCTGCATGGAATACACCGCACACCACCATTCAGATGCTGGTATCAGTCTTTATTACGGGTGGGGCGTTGGCGGCAGTATTAGGCGCGTTCCGTCATGGCATTGCAGTATCCATTGCTGCGGTGTTTGTCACATTGGCACTGCGTTTTGACTACATCACCTTTGTAACGGGAGTAGAGCCGGTATTGGCCGCTCAGCAGAGCAGTCTTTGGGTTACTCAAGCTATCGCGCTGTTAATTGGCGGTGCGCTGGCCTTCTTTGCCCTCATGAAACAAAAATCGGCCCCACCGATACTGCTGTCTGTTTGCAGCTTGGTGATAATTGCTGAGCTTGTCGGGCGGGTGAGTTTTTATAATTTGTGGTCAATCACCATGTAACCGCAATGAATGTGAACATTAGAAAGCAGGCCAGGAGAGAATCTTGGCCTGTTTTTTATTTGGTACTAACAAAATGAGGAACAGAAATTTGTGGCGAGGATTGATAAAAAATGAAGAGTTTTTTGATATTGATCTTATTGAGTTTCGCGAAAGTCAAAATTGATATCTACATTTAGATATGTCGATTATCTCGTCACCGATCATGCAGGAAACACTTATGATAAAGACGCCACTGAAATGTGTTGCAATGATAGCAGGCTTACTGGGGGCATCGGTTGTATATTCAGCAACCAATACCAATGATACCGATATTCCAGCGAGTATTCTGACGCCTGATAAAGTGGAAACGAGCATCGGTACGCTAACCTTCAAAGATGGGGTACCCAGTGAGCAAACTATCGATGTGCTCTATACGAATTTAGATACTATTCGTGCCACTGAAGTCTTTATGAATGCCATTCCTATGGCCTCGTTAGAGGCGCTGAGGATCGGCCATGAACACATGGGCGTGACTCAATCCAATCAGGTGCTGCTGTTTGATAACTTGATGGATTCTAAGCCGCTTTTTCTGACGGGTAATACAGACACGGTGTATGCATCTGCCTTTTTGGATCTTGAGCGCGACGGACCGACGGTGGTCGAAATTCCGCCGGGTATGGGGCCAACGACCGTGAACGATGCCTTCTTCAGGTTTGTGACCGACATGGGGGCCGTTGGCCCAGACCGGGGGAAAGGGGGGAAATACCTGATCCTACCGCCTGACTATGCAGGTGACGTTCCACAGGGCTATCATGTTTCGCAATCAACCAGTTACGTGAACTGGTTTATCGCGCGTGGTTTCTTAAAAGACGGTAAAACAGATGCGGCTGTAAACGCCTACCGTACTGGCTTGAAAATATATCCGTTATCGAAGAAAGATGCGCAACCGGCGATGGAGTTTATTTCCGGCAGTGGGAAATCCTTCAACACCATTCACGCCAATGACGAACACTTTTACGACGAAATCAAAGCTGTGATTGATAAAGAGCCGATAGAATTCATTGATCCAGAGTTACGAGGCTTGATTGCATCGATTGGTATCGAAAAAGGCAAACCGTTTACCCCCGATGAACGCATGCAGATGATCCTCAAAGATGGTGCGGCAATCGCTAATGCAACTGCACGGGCGCTGATGTTCAAGCCGCGCAATGAAAAAGCGTATATTTGGGATGATCGTAATTGGAAAACGGCCTTTATCGGCAATGATTACCAATGGTTGATTGATGAAGGCAATGGTGGGCGCAACCTTGATGCGCGTACATACTTTTTCTACATCGCAACGGTAAACACACCGGCGATGGCGCTGAAGATGGTGGGTAAAGGCTCGCAATATGCGGTTGTTGATAAGACGGATAACGGGGAGTTCTTTGATGGTGGCAAGAATTACAAGTTGACTATTCCGGCTGATGTGCCCGCGAAAAACTTCTGGTCGGTTGTTGTCTACGATACCCAGACACGCTCGGAGCTGCAAACTAGCCAGCCGTTCCCGAGTAAAAACGACAAGCGTGATAATATGGTCGAGAACCCAGATGGTTCGGTCGACTTGTACTTTGGTCCATCAGCGCCGAAAGGGAAAGAGTCAAACTGGATCCAAACAGTACCAGAGAAGGGTTGGTTTGCAATTCTGCGTTTATACGGCCCCCTTGAGCCGTGGTATGACGGCAGTTGGAAGCCCAGTGATATAACCGAAGTGAAGTAATTAATTAGCCGGTCAGCCTAAAGACCGGCTTTTTTATGCTTGGCTTCTTTTTTTCCTAGTTTTCCGTTTTAGTAAGTACCGGCCTTCTTCGCCAAATGAAGAAGCACACTAAGCCCGATAAAAAAAGCATGAAAGATGCCGGCTCAGGGATCTCTGCAAAATCATCGAATGCCCAATAAGAAATGTGCGATAAGGCAGGCTGTTTCCCTCCATTGTTAATAATTCCTGCGGTCGACCAGTCACCTTGGCTTTGTGGCGTGTTGAATATATTTAAAACAAAAGAATTAGCGGCTTTGACGGTTGATATCGATGCGAGTTCCGGGATGAGAAAAGTACCACTTTTCAGTCCGCCAGAATCAGTAAGGAAGCCGTAGTTATTGTCCGATACCGAGTTGGGTTCATATTTACCCAGAAAGCTTAAATTGGACTCATTGGTATGGCTATCAAAGAGCGTAAAATATTGGTGGTCGTTGATTTCACTGTTGCCGATAGAAATCCCAATATCAAATAGAAAAGCTAACACACTGCCGACGTCTTCAATCTTGTCGTTGCCGCTATTGCCAATCGTGTGGGTGTATGAGGTTTCTGCTGACAAATTGCTGTGATCAGCCACGCTCCATGTAAAAGTATCACCGCCGTTTATAACGCAAGACAGATCAGTTGAACCGTTGCCGCTGCCTATATCTAAACAAGAAATAGGCGTCGCTTTAGTATAAAAAGAGCAGAAAATAAATAGGATAGAAAATATAGATTTAAGCCACATAAGAGAACATTCCTTGTTCTTTTGAGCACAAAAGTGCACTTTTCACAAATTTAAAGTTAACTTCATTACAAATAAGATCCATTTAAAACCACTATAGCAGTGTCAGGATATTTTACAGTTTTAATGTGGCTTGAAATGGCATTTCTTCAGCTTCTATGGAGTAGATACATTTGGCAGGACAGGGGAAAGGCAATTTTTGGTAAAAAAACGGAGCACCTGCTCCGTTTTTTCAAACTTGATGGAATCGATTAACGTTCCCAGTAGGCTTCTTCCAGACAGTCTTCGCGCTCTGGCAAGCCACGTGAAAGGCGAGGGGCGTGCTGGGTCAGTACTTCATAGCTGACGCGGTTTGAGTACTGGCAGATCTGAGAGAAAGAAGAGTAGCTCAAGAACTCAGCGATATGTTTGCCCGAGTTAGGTACATTTGCCTTGTGGAAACGGTTAGCTGACATGTCGTGCAGCAAGGCAGACAGCGCAGCATCACCGGCACCATTGGTGTTCTTAATTTCCACCGGGCCGCCAAGGTAAGGGGCAATGTGCGAGTATACGCGGATTGGGTTCTTACATGTATTCTTCTTCATTGGGCGGCTGAATTCGTATTTGTTGAAATCAGCAATACGGCCCGGCAAAAGAGGTAACGTTGATTCGCGCTTGAGCTCATCATCGGTGTAACCAGCCATGTAAAGCCCCACCGGACCTGCTGTACACAGAACCAAGTCGACCCATTCAAGAGCCTTATCAGCTGCAATTAGCGGATCTTTTTCGCCGGTTAGGGCCTCGGCCTCTTCTTCGTTCATCGCCACGCAGGTAACGTGATCCTTGAGGAAGTCGATCCACCAATCTTGCATGCCTTCAATGACATACTTGGTACCTAGGGTCAGGACAACAGGTACGTTATGTTTCTTGGCGTATTCGATAGCTTTCAGTGCCGAGTCTTTCATTGGATCGCCCGGCTTGCCTCGAACCAGGTAGGAAGAAAGAACAAGTGCAGACGCATTTTCAAACGCACTTTCTGGTACGAATTCAGGCTTAAGCTGATTCATCTCCCCTTCGTTGATCGCAAAAGTTCGTTCACCGTCTTCGGTGATAAGGGTGTAGCAGCGACCAATTGGGCCATCAACAGGTTGCAAGAAGTCTAGATCCATGCGGCTAGAGGTATTGCATAGGTAGCGGTAAGCGTACGATCCAATCTTAAGGTCTTGACTCATTACGCCAAGAAGAATTGACTTGTCATCCGCAAGAACTGAGTAGTTGTGTAGGGTGTTACCAATGGTATCACCTGGGTACTCATGGCTGATAAGGTTGCGCTCTTTCAGCTCTTGGTAAAGTAATTCAGCTTTGTCTTCAGCGAGAACCAGTGAATGACCTTTACTAAGGTTGTGGCGGGCCAGGAATTCATCGTCGATTCGTGCTTCGATATCCACGATAGTTTGGCCGACACCCACAAGGTGAGTACGAGATAGCGGATTTTCTTGCTGGATTTGAGCAACTAATGGATCGCGGGCATTGACTGGGAAGTAATGCTTGGATTTACGCTGACCAGGGAATTTCATGTTTGAAGGCTATCGGTTAAAGGGAATTTTGTTTCATTGTATCATAAAAATGAGATTTATATCCCAATTCATGACGCTAACAAGACATTTTTAGATTGGTTGCTGGTTTTTTATTCAGAAAAAAACAGCGTGTCGATCTTTAATCTATAAATGCTTATTTTGCAAACAAAAAACAGCCACGATTTGGGCTGTTTCTTCGCAAGCAAAAGATGATTATACCTGATCTTTCATATGATACTCAACGGCAACAGATTGCTGCTTCGAGTATCATGATTATTACGAAAGCAGCTTAGGTTGAAATGCTTTTTCACCGGCAACAGGGCGGTTCACTGAAATCGCACGGCCTTTCTTCATTCCTTTTTCGTAGTCATCGGTAAGGGCATTCATGGCCTCCTGAAGCTGCTTCTTGAAGGTTTCTCGGTCAAGATTCTTGAACTCTTTGTCGATGAAGTTTGTCATGCGCTTATCATGGTCGTCATCGGTGTTGAGCTCGGGGAGCTTCTCCAGGGCGCCTTCAAGCCAGCCGGCAAGAAACGAGGATACCCGGCGAGACACTTCAGCATTGCTGGTTCCGGTGCCCTGAAAGCTGTTTCTGAATTGGCCTGTTTGCTGGTTCATTTCACGATATACGATGTCAAAAGCAAAGGCAGCAAAGATCGCACGCTCAGCGACACCAATGAACTCGGCCTGCTTGAGTCCTTTGTGGTTTGTCAGCACACATTCAACACCAAAGCGGCGGTTGATGCCACGGATGATCTTCAATATCTGCTGGCTGATGTCGGCCGGAAGCAGGGTCTTCGTCTTGGTTTTGCCCATCTGGATAAACTCGATGTCATCTTGCTCAAGGCCGTATTTCAGCATCAAGCGATGCGCCATTTTTATGGCTTGTGCGGCTTCATTGACATTGGCGGAGTTACCCAGCTCGAGGCATTTTGCAATTTTTTTGAGCGCCTTTCGCTTCTGTTCAGACATTCGATTGCACCATGATTGAAAAGGGCACACATTTTAACGTGTTCCCATAGTCAGCACAATTGTCTTGCGCGGATAGTTTATTCAGTTTTTACCGGAAAAATATATACCTCTCTCAGCAGTAAAACACTCCGTCAGCGATGCTGGCACTGAGTAACAGGGAGCGCTGATTCTGTTGCGCTCGGTGGTTAATATCAAACAGTTGATGACGCTCCTTCTTGAGTCTTGGCTATCGGGAACGCATAATATTCACAGTTTTCACTTCAGGTATCTTTGCTATGACAGCGACCTACCAATCCGTTGACGTACCCTTTGAATATCGCCATACCTGTTGGTTCTGCGGTGAGCCCTATTTTGAATCGTACGCTTTCATGCCGTCGCCTAATTATGATCACCAAACCTTGCCAGTGCTTCTGCCTAGCTGCCAGGAATGTTACGGCCTGTGTAAAGGTATAAAAGCCAGTGATTTGGAATTGCTACGCGATAAGGTGAAAGAGCAGCTCCATCGCAAATACCAAAAACATTTGCAGATAGGGGTGAACTGGACCAAGGAGGAACTGGAGCAGTCGGAGTTTGAAGGAAAAGCTCTCGAAGGCTTTCGTGAAAGTGCTTGGGCCATGTTTGAAATTGCCAAAGCTCGGGTGAATTACCAAGGCTGGCCCCTGACTATTGACGGCTTACCGGTTGCGGCATTGAGTACTGGTTTTCATATTCAGTTTGATGGTATTACCTATACCAGCCTGAGTCATGCTGTGGAGCAACTGGCAAAAGCTTATAATATTCCGCAGCAATATCTTGAAGACGTTGTTGAAGTCGTTGGGCGTGACCGTTTGTCCTATGCTGTCCGTTTTGCCAAAACTACCTATGGATATTCGGCCGCTGAGCGCGAAGCCAGTATCGATAGCCTGAAAGCCCTACTTGCGGAAGAGGCAGCCATGTCATTGCCAGAGCAGAAGAAAAGTAAGGGGGTTGATGTGAAAGTTGGCGATATTGCCGAGTTGATTTTGCATCGAACCCTCATTCCAACGCATGCTACGCAATGGGTCCTCAGACAAGGTATCAAAACCCTGAATCAGTTAGCGGAGCAAGAAGATGCGTTCTTTGAGCATTTTGGTTCCGATTCAGAATTGACCGCATTTAGTTATTTTACTGCCATGCAGGTCTATCTGGAGCATCGAGAGCTTGAGCCGGACTGGGCCGAGCAGCAAGATCCTAATCGTCAGTGGTTTGATATGCTGTAGCTACTGTGTCAATCCCTACCAAAGGCGCCAAACGGCGCCTTTGGTCATATATGGTCAGCGATTATTGATTATAACGTGACCATACCATAGTACGGCCGTTCTCATCGAAGGCCAGCACTTCATAAGGATCTTTCTGATCGTTGTACTCCATTCCTGGCGAGCCCATAGGCATTCCCGGAACTGCCAGACCGATCATACGTTCAGGCTTCGATTCGATAAAACGAAGGATGTCTTCAGCCGGCACGTGGCCTTCAAAGGAATAACCCTCAATTTCTGCAGTGTGGCAAGAAGCATAATTAGGGCGGATACCCAAATCAATTTTGGTTGGTGTCATATTTTCTTTGTACACCATTTCTAGCTCGAAGCCATTATCTTCCATGTGCTTAACCCACTCTTTACAGCAGCCGCAGTATGGCGACTGGTAATTCGTCCCTTTGATCACTTGGGCAAATGAGAAGGTACTGGTTGTAATCAGTGCAGTTGCAATTAGGGCTTTCGAAGACGTTTTCATAAATATATCCTGTCAATAAGTTGTTGATTTTAAGTGTTTTAACTTGCTTAAGAGAAGGCTTTACTGCGCTTACAACATGTGTGCGCGTAAGAGGCTGGGTATGTGCCCAACCACAATTAAGCAGTGACAGGGGGGCGGAATATGGCTCTTTTGAACAGACGATTGGAGCCTTCAAATTCTTTGTAATAGTGCAGGCCTTCGAGAGGCGCGACAGTAAGCTCATCGGCGAGGATGGCCAGCGGAACTTGTCCTGAGTGGCATTGGTTGTCTTGGCAGCACTTATCTGAAGATGCAGTGCCGGCGGTATCGCAGTGTTCACCGGGTTTGGAAGCCAAAGTGATGATGCTGGCTTTCGGTGTACAACAAGGTGATATTAGTGCAGTTGCGCTACAGCCATGGGCGTCCATCGAGGGGTATTGAGGCGCAGATGCACGTGATGCTACTGAAACAAACAGCATCATGATGATGACAATGTTGGCAATCATCTTTTGTAGGCGCATAGATAACCCAATTCAAACGGACAAGCACATTATATCCGGCATTTTCGAAATTGAGCAATCTCAACAGCAAGCCGGGCTCGTTTTTGGACAAAAAGTAACAAGTCCATGATCGGGCATTGTTTTTCCATTTTTTGCGCTCAACCCTTGTGTGACGCGGCTTGGAAAGCGATGAAGCCTTACTTTTCTCTGACAAAACCTATTGTGCGATCGGCTTAAATAAGTGCAACGAAAAAATACAAATGCGCGTGGCACAGTGCGCAAGGAAACTATGATGCAATATACTGAACAAGACCGTCAGGTTCTTCATGATACTTGGATGAGCTATAAGGCGAAAATGCGAGTGACTCAAATTGAGATGGCAAAGCGTCTTGGGGTCAGCCAGTTGGTTTTTTCTGACATCCTTCGTGGCAGTGTTCCGCTAGAGCACCGGTTTGTCACTCAGTTCTGTAGCTATATTGGCGTCGACCCTGTGCTGACACTGCCTTCGCTTCGTAATCAGGTTGGTGCCGAGCTGCCAAGTTCCGTCACTCTAACCAACACTTTTATTGTTGACGGCGATATTAAGAATGTTCGATACAGTGGCAATCAACTGGTTGTTGAATATGTACACAGTGTTGAAGTGCATTAAAAGCGGCTGATATTAACTAGGCTGTTTATTGACACCTCTGCGGTTGGTTTTCAAGTAAAACCAGTCGCAGAGGTGTTTTTGTTGGGGAGAGGACAGGTCAGTCGGGTGGTGGGGGAAGCGCTATCTTCGTTGCAGGATTTTTTTCGAATTAGGCTGGACTGCCGGGGATACCCCCCATTCAGGGATACACATGTACAAGCATGCGGCCCCAAAAATGGATGCCAGTAGGTCTGACGGCCAGTGCATACCAAGCCAAATGCGGCTGATACCAACGCCTACGGCCCAGATAATGATGATACCGGCCGGAATAATTTGGCGGCGTCTTAAAAAGAAACCTCCCCAAAAAGCCACACATACAGCGGTAAAGATAGTGTGCCCGGAAGGTAGCGAATAGTTAGTTTCACCTTGCCAATGAGCAATACGCCACTGGCTGACACTTTTGCTTGCCTGCTTTACCGCCGAATCTTTCTCTGTATCGCTCAGAGCATAAAAGGCCTGTGGGCTATCCACGATATGCATGGATTGCAGTTGATGGGTGTATGGGCGCGGAACCTCTGTAATATGTTTCATTACGGTTTTTGCCACAAAGCTGAGTGCGAGCAGAAGGGCAAACTGAACTCCCAGCTTGAATAGTGCCTTCCTAGGCAGCTTGAGCACCACGGGAATAAGCATGAAAACGGCGACAGAGACCAAAAAACCAGGGTTCCCGGCAGAGTGGGTTAACAGCGAGAAAAACATGCCGCTAACGGCCGATACAGGTCCATCCAGGTTAGCCTGAGAATAGAATACCAGTACTGCGGATAACAGGGTGGTCATTAGCAGCAATGCGATAAGGCCGGGTATTTTTCTTTCAACGAATGGACGGAGGAACATAATCAACACACTTCATAAAATGGAAAAGGAATTCTAGCAGAGTATACGGCTTAAAAAGTAAAATAAGTGTCATAAGTCGTTAGATTAAGTTTAGTAGGGAATAAGATGAAGATAGCCGCAATAGGATTAGGCGATATCGCTGTAAAGGCACATTTGCCGGTACTTACCCAACTGGAGAATGTTGAGTGGGTTTTTTGCACACGTAACCCAGAGCGTTTGCAGCGGCTGACGAAAAAATATCATGTTACTGAGGCCTATACTGATTATGCGGATCTGGTTAAAGCCGATATCGATGCCGTTATGATCCACAGTGCAACGGTTTCACATCCTGTGTTGGCTGCCTTTTTCTTGAATCTCGGGCTACCGGTGTTTGTTGATAAGCCTCTGGCTGATAACTATGAGCAATGCGAACGTCTCTACGATTTGGCTGAACGTAAGCAGACCCCGTTGTTCATGGGGTTTAACCGCCGCTATATACCCCTGTATAAAACTCATCTTCCGGGTCTGGCTGGTGTACACGCGTTGCCTGAAACCCAACCATCTTCAGAGCCATTGTTATCATTGCGCTGGGAGAAGCATCGCCATGACTTACCGGGTGAAACTCGAAGCTTTATCTTTGATGACTTCATCCATCCGCTAGATAGCATCAACCTCAACGCAAGCATTGCACCTGAAGAGCTCTACATTACGACTCAGTCAGCCCAAAATGTGGGCCGAAATCTACTGGGGCGACTGGATGTGCAATGGCAACAGGGAGAAACCTTGTTTCATGCCTCAATGAACCGCCAGCACGGGGCGACGATGGAGACAGTGACAGCAAACTACCGCAATGCCAGCTACCGATTTGACTCTTTCGCTGAAGGAAGCCGCTGGCTTAAAAACAAAGAAGAGAGAATCAAGTTGGCCGACTGGACACCAATGCTTGCCGCGAAGGGCTTCCATGCAATGGCAGAGCATTGGCTTGATGTGGTAAGGGCCGGAAAGCAATCTCTTTCGTTAACTCAGCGAAACGTGCATAGTCATTTATTGGCGGAGCATGTTGTTCGTCAGTTAAGTAAAGAATAAGCCGCTGCGGTTTCATGCTTTGTGGTTGGGGGATTGTTGAGCAGCCTCACAAAAAATATTTCGTGTTCGAAACATTTGAGGCGGAATGATTGATGTGTGCCATAACCTCCTATAATAGCTGACTATTTTACTTGGTTGTCTGTTTTAACAGCAGAGTCTCAGAGCTGTAATTATAAAATATAAAGAAATATTTCACTGGTATGGTTGCGGGCGAGCTGTTAAAGTGCCGCCCCTCACACACACCGTGAGATTATTATGCTAAGCAATACCCTAAAAGGTAGCGATAAAAAAGTTTCAGTTCTAACGATTGGTTTCTTGGGGCTGTTCCTCCTGTTTTCCCTCTATGATTTGACTTTGATCGGCCAGATCATTGATACCGCCTTTTCCTATTCAACCGCCGTATTTGGCCAGTTTTGGCAATGGTTGATGGTGACTAACCTCGTTATTGCATTGATGATTGCTGTTAGCCCATTTGGCAAGCAACGCCTTGGTGCAGTAAACAGCAAGCCGACAATAGGTACTTTCCGTTGGCTGGCGATGATCATGTGTACATTGCTGGCTGGTGGCGGTGTGTTCTGGTCAGCGGCTGAACCGATTTACCACTTTATGACAATGCCGCCAAGTTTTGATGGCGTTGAGGCACAATCTGCGTCTGCTGTTGTTCCGGCGTTGAGCCAGAGTTTTATGCACTGGGGCTTCCTAGCGTGGGCTGCGCTAGGTACTTTGGCAACGATTGTACTCATGTATGCCCATCATCAGGGTGGGGTAAAACTGCGTCCGCGAGCTTTGCTCTATCCAGTTGTTGGCAACAAGTTGGAAAACCACTGGCTGGGATCGGTTATCGATGCCTGTTCAATTATCGCGGTTGCGGCAGGGACGATTGGCCCGATAGGCTTCCTGGCTTCACAGTTAGGTTATAGCCTAGAAGTGGTTGCCGGGATTGAAAACAACGCTTCAGGCCAGATGGTTATTCTGGCAGTGGTGGTTGCGATCTACTCGCTTTCCGCCTTTACCGGGATGGACAAGGGGCTACAG
This sequence comes from Photobacterium gaetbulicola Gung47, assembly GCA_000940995.1. Lineage (NCBI taxonomy): Bacteria > Pseudomonadati > Pseudomonadota > Gammaproteobacteria > Vibrionales > Vibrionaceae > Photobacterium > Photobacterium gaetbulicola. The sequence goes on along the minus strand of CP005974.1, from coordinate 2,308,206 downwards.
TGGTTAAGCCGTTTCAATATTATCGGTGCATTTGCATTGCTGTTAGTGATGCTAGTGTTCGGTCCGACTCAGTTTATCTTTGAGCACTTTGGTTTGGCGTTTGCCTCTTATCTTCAGCATTTGCCTGAGATGAGTGTGAATGCAAGCAACCCGGCGTGGAGCCAGTGGTGGACTTGGTTCTTCTGGGGCTGGTTCATCGGTTTTGCTCCTATGATGGCAATCTTCATTGCTCGCATTTCTGAAGGTCGTAGCATTCGCGAACTCATCCTGACGATAGCGGTGGCAGCGCCAATCGTGACTAATTTCTGGTTTACCGTCTTGGGGGGAACCGGTATCTTCTTCGAACTTCAGGTTCCTGGCAGTATTTCTGGTCCATTAGCTGACTCAGGTCTTCCAGCAGTATTACTCGCTTCACTGGCCCAGTTGCCATTTAATGAACTGTTGATTCCGGCATTTTTGGTACTGACAACGACTTTTGTTGTGACTACCGGCGACTCAATGGCTTACTCCATTGCCCTTGTTGTATCGGGTGACAACCAGCCGTCTAAGGCACAGCGTTTGTTCTGGGCCTTGGCGATGGGCATTATCGCTGGGGTGCTGTTGCTGGCAGGCGACGGTGGCTTGAATGCGTTACAATCGTTCATCGTGATCACGGCGGTACCTGTGTCTATGTTAGTCGCTGTGACCTTGATCACTGGCCCAATCGCGGTGTTGCGAATGCAGGACAAAAAAGCTACAGCCGAGTCCCAGCCGCATTGGGAAACGGCACCTGTTGCCAGTCAGCCGTAGTAAAACCAGTAAGTAGATAAAGCGCAAGCCAAATACATGGCCTGCGCTTTCATTTCACTCAACTACTGACTAGTCACTAGCCTCCCATTCTGGTATATCAAGCCGTTCTCCCTGTCATTTTTGAGCAGTACAGGCCCATCAAGGTCGACCAAGTCCGCTTGGCTGGCAACGGGAAGAGCCGCTTCCATCGCCAGTGAGGTGCCTACCATGCAGCCAACCATAATATCTAGCCCTTGCTTCCTTGCTTGGTCAGCGAGCTTGATCGCTTCGGTCAACCCGCCGGTTTTATCCAGTTTGATGTTCACCATTTCGTAGCATCCGATCATCCCGGCAATGTCATCGCTGGTATGGCAACTTTCATCGGCGCAAAGGGGAATAGGATGCGGGATGCCTTTTAATAACCCGTCTTTGCCGGCGGGAACCGGTTGCTCAATCATGCGAATGTCATAGCTAGTCAATGCCTGGAAGAGCTCTGACAACGGTAGGTTTTCCCATGCTTCGTTGGCATCGAGAATAATCTCACACTCGGGGGCCTGCTCGCGAACGGCAGCAACACGCTCAATTAAGTTTTCGGCATCAAGCTTTACTTTGAGTAGTTTTGCACCTTGGCGGCATAACTCGCGTGCTTGCCTAGCCATTTTTGCAGGTGTATCGATAGAAACCGTCAGTGCGGTGACTATCTGAGGCTTAATGTCAAAAAGTGGCGTAGGAAAACTCGTCTCGGCGTTGAATCGCCAGAGAGCACAATCGATAGCATTTCTTGCTGCACCTGCAGGCAATTGGGGAACGAGTTCTTGCTGCACAGCTTGGGCTGACAGGGTTGGGTGTTGTTCAAGCAGTCGATTGAAGTGCTCAATTTGTTCGATCACGCTATCTATACTCTCACCGTACCTGGCATACGGTGTACATTCGGCGCTTGCGCAATGATCGCCTACCTTAAGCGTCGCAACGACAACATCTTGGTGGGTGCGGCTACCGCGGGCTATGACAAAGGGTCTTGCGAGCTCAAATCGTTCGTGACGGGCAGAAAATTTCACAACGGATCCTCTTATAGCTGGTGAAGTTGCTCGGCTATGGCTGAAACGCCAAAACGAACAGGGTCGGTAACAGGCAACTGATATTGGCTTGCCAATTGCTTGCAGTAGGTCCGGGCCTCGTTTTCGTTTAATGCTGATGTATTGAGGCAGATCCCGACAAATGTTGCCCTTGGGTTGGTCAGACGAGCGGCAGTGAGGTTCGCTGCCATAACAGTGTCCAGCGTTGGCATCGGCATATGGGGAAGATGGCGGATATGCTTGCGCCCAACTTCGTGGCATAGCACCATTGCATCAGGCTGAGCACCATGCAGCAGTCCCATACTGACTCCGGCAAAAGCGGGATTGAGCAGTGAACCTTGGCCTTCAATGATATCCCAATCATGATCATCAAAATCAGGGCTAATGGCTTCAGTGGCACCAGAAATGAAATCTGCCACAACGGCATCGATGGCGATACCTTTGCCGGAAATAAAGATACCGGTCTGTCCCGTAGCGCAAAACTGAGCGTCTAGCCCTTGTTGGTTCATCTCTTTCTCTAGGGCGAGCGAGGTGTACATTTTACCAACCGAGCAGTCAGTACCGACGGTAAGAAGGCGTTTTCCCGCACGGGCTTTTCCGTTACCTACCTCAAGCTCACCATCAAAATGGCGAACGTCGAACAGCTCACAGCTATTGGCGCTGGCTCTTTGCGCCAGAAGTCTATTGTCTCCCAAGCGCTGGTGCATACCGGAGGCTAAATTAAAGCCAATATCCAATGCCTGTTCCAGAGTTGGTAGCCAAGTTTGAGGTATGAAGCCACCGGCATTGGCAGTTCCCAGCACCAGAGTTCTTGCGCCTTTCGCATAGGCATCGGCAAGAGAAAGATCGGCCAGCCCGAGGCTGACTGTTTCTGGTGTCAACCTTAGCTGGCCAGTACAGATTTCTGGGCGCCATTGCAGGATCCCTCTGGCTGTCTTGGCGGCAAGAGGGTCTGTAACATCACCGAGAAACAATAAGTAAGGCTGTGGAATTTGCATGATTCATCCTTGGTTCTTTTAGTGTAACGACACCATAATCGAGCCTTGAAAAAAGCACGAATACTTAAATGTTTCAGGGGTATAACATCAGGTTATAGTCGGTTGATTGAGTTACTGCATGCTTTTCATGCTGTTTTCAGAGTGAATCGAGGGAGGAGATAACGGATTGGTCTTGTACAAACACCCCCTGCGGGGGAGAGTTCATACCATAAGGGCGATGAGTTTTTAAAATCTGTGTCTTGAGGGTGTGGTCAAGTCTATTATTTACGCTTTTGCTTAGTCTGTGCTTTCACGCGTTTTGAAACAAGGTAGTGCATTGCCAAAAGAGAGTCATAGTTCATAAGTTACCTCTATAATTATTAAGTTGTAATTAAATTACCATTACGTGATGTAATTACTACTGCAATGGGAATTTTAGTGTGACGCGCATCACTTTTCAAGTGGTTATTGGCATGTGTAACTGCGGGTGTGAAATTTAATTACAAAAAATGTTGTCTGTGAGGTCGGCAGGAGAAACGACCAATTAAACGGAATTACATTATTAGAATTGGGATAATTCACTATTGACGATCGGGGACTCTGATAAGCATTGGCGTAGCAGGTCAATAAGCTGATTTGCCGTAGAGGATAATGGGGAATTGTCGGCAAATAAGAGGCTGACAGACACGGGGAGCGGCTCAGACAACGGGTGAACTGCAAGCTTATCCTGGTAGCTTTTTGCTGTCCATGGATCAACAACCGCAATGCCCATCCCCTGTATGACCAACTCTGCAGCCGTGGAGTATGAGCGCACGGAAAGTTGGAACTGATGATCGGGGCGGTGGTGTAGGATAGACTGCTTAACTGCCATCCCTAGAGGATCCCGCGCATCAAGGCCTATTATTGGTGCCAACTCAAGCAAAGCGACAATTGACATAGCGTTTTGTGTGCTGGGGATATCCCTGGGCAATAATGCGACCATTTCGGTATGCACGAGTACTTGACTGGTGATCCGCGGGGGAGCCACTTGGCCAAAACTGATAGCAAAATCAAGTTGGTTATCAAGTAGTGCGTCGCAAAGTTCATTTTGGTTGCCAGTTGAGATTTCAGCCGAGATGGCAGAGTCTTGGGATAGCCTAGCGACGACGGGGGGGAATAAGCTCGTTGAGAGAACAGGCGGAGCACCGACACGTAAATGAGTGTGGCCTTTTTGTAATTTGCTCGTGAGTGATTGAAGACTGCCAAGTTGGCGATACACCTTTTCGGCTTCTGGCAATAAGGTAAGCGCTTGGTGTGAAGCAATTAACCGTCCTTTGTGGCGGTGAAACAGAGGGAAGCCAAGCTGGAGCTCGGTATGGGCAAGGATACGGGTAATATTTGGTTGCGAGACATGCAGTAGTTTAGCTGCACCTGAAACACTGCCTGTTTTCATGACAGCGTAAAAAACTTCAATTTGACGAAAATTCAATGGCTATCCTTGTCTTGTTATCGCTCCAACCCTTTGCTCATCAACATAACATATATCCTGCAGATAGAAACAACCCAGCCTTGATTGCCGGGTTGTTTGCTTTGTTGAGTTGTTATGAATGGTTATTTGTCAGCGACCGGTACCATAATGTGTACGTAAGGTGTGTCTTTCCACATTACATAAGGCCCGCCAGAGGAAGGGTCATCGGTAATGCCTTCGAGCATTGCTTTAGGGACTATGATCATTAGGTGTGGTCCGGTTTCCACATAGTCATCAGCGTTCTTTGGATCTGGATGATAAGGATCAGTGTTGCTGACACCGGCACCACGGTCACCTTGTAGCATATAGGAAATACCAATTTTAGTTGCCGTAAAGTCTTTCTTATTGACCATCGCTGTCAGCATTTCCATCCATACGGCATCGTTGCACATTGGCATTCCATCATTCGGAAAGGTATCGGGCATGCACGTCCAACCATTAGAGCCTTCAACAACTATTTTGCCATCCACAACAATCGTTGCTTCATCACTGATAGATGCCGGGGCTGCAGATTTTGCTCTGCCAATTTTTTCTGTCATCAAGTCTTCCGTCATCTTGTCGTCTTCGGCAACAGCTGAAGTGACAAACAAGCTTGTTGAAAGTACGGCAGATACATAAAGAGCTGATTTCAAGAGATTAACCATGATTATTTCTCCACCTAGTTTGAAATCATCATCATGGATCGAGCTGTCATATTGTCATGACACCATAAAGTATAGGGCGTTATTGCTAATTAACCGGAGAATCGTGCTGTGTACTCATGAGAAGGGCAAAACAAAAAGCCGTCCTAAGGACGGCTTTTTCAATATATCAATTTTAATGACTGTTTGTCAGCGAGTATCCACTCAGAGGTTACTGCTATGCAGCGATTGTCGAGAATTCAGATTTACGTGCATTAAAACGTTCAACCAAATCATCAATGGCTGCTTGGTCATATGGCTTCAAGCCGCTCATCAGCATACGCTTGCGACCGGTGCCAACAACTTCACCATTTTCCTTAAAGTGGAAGTTCAAGGTAACGCTACCGCGTTTTCCTTCAACCTCAATTTCGGATTCTGCCAACTCAACAGTCGGAGAGAGCAAATCCAGACGCTCAAAGTTGAGCTCCATGCTTTCGTAGATCACCAAAGGGCGAACAGTGTTAATCATAATGTCTTTGGATTTCATCAAAGGCACCATGATATGAGGGAAGTTCATGCCCGAGAACTGAACGTAGCTCTTGGTAACTTGTTCGATAAGTGCTTTGTCGGTGGTAATTTCACCTTCACGTGTTACATGGAGGTACTCTTTGTCAGCATCATCAACAATAGCGAAGTCATTGAAGCAACTATGCTTTGCTTTCAAGCCGATGCCATCACTGATCATGCCTGCAAATTCGAAGCGCATTTTCTTACTGATGCCAGCACGGGAAAGCACGACGGAAAACAGAAGATCCCCAGGAACGCAGAAACGTTTGTTATCTTCATCATGAATGGGATTGAAATCGCCCGCGACTTTTTTTGCAAAGTGACTCGCTTGCTCACGGGTAAAGCTGAATACACCATTCTCTTCTAAGTAATATGAATCTAGAAACATGCCTAACGTACTGATAGTGGGTTAATTAAACTGCCAGCTATTCTACCTGATATCTTCCTGATAAATGGTCTAGCCAGTGACAGATGCTAAACGGCGAAGAAATCAGCTAATAGTGACTCAAAATTCAATTTAGCTTTTGGTTGGATATTATACCAAATTACTAAGATTGATTGCATTTGTCACATTTATGGTAGCTAGTATAGCGCGTAAATATTTTTTTAGTGCAACGTGGTACATAATTTTGTACTATTGCGGAAAACGACATGAATGACAATAACATACAAATCATTACTAATAATGATATAAAGTCGTTTAATTACCTTCCGGATAAGCGATGGTTCAGTTTAACCACGGGCTGGCAAGGAGGGTACAGACAGGTTCTCAATAACTGACGAACAATGGCTAGGGTTACTTTATCTGAGCAATTTTAAGATGCTATGTACAGGCATGGCACAATAAACCATCTTCTAGACGTGTAGAAGCTCAGGAAAAATAAAGTAGCACGGAAGCTGCAAAAAATAAGCACTCAGTAAACGGTGGCTTAAACACCGTTTGCTGAGTGCTCATAATAATGCCAAGCTCCACGCTTGTTGGTTGGTATGATGCAGCGAAATCTCGGGTTGGTAGTCTCTGCAACTGCAATAATGCAGTGCAGAGCTCTCATCTTTTCTTTATCTACTCACACTTAAATACGGTTTTCCAACGGGATAACACGTACTTTCTCCCCAACTTCTACTCCTGGTTGCTCTGGCAAAATTTCGATTAAACAGTTTGCTTCGCTCATTGAACGTAAGATACCTGAGCCTTGTTTACCGGCACTTCTTACGGTTAGGCGACCGTTGGCATCGATGCCAAAAACACCGCGGCTATATTCGGTGCGGCCAGGGCGAGAGCGCAGCTTTTCTTCTGCAACCGCGTTGTAGAAAGGGGCCTGCCAGTCTGTCATCCCCTGAAGCTTGCGGATAGCGGGCTCAACGAACTGCATGAAAGTGACTATAACGGCAACAGGGTTGCCCGGTAGGCCAAAGAAAGGTGTGGTATCAATATGGCCAAAAGCGAGTGGGCGGCCTGGTCTCATATTGATACGCCAGAAATTAATCTGTCCAAGTTTGTCGAGAACCGTCTTGATGTAATCAGCATCGCCGACAGAAACACCGCCGGAAGACAGGATCAAGTCGGCTTGCTCGGCAGCAGTGCGCAACGTCGTCTCGAGCGCTTGTTCACTGTCTTCGATGATTCCCAAGTCAACCACCTCACAACCGATTTTGCTTAGCATGGCATGCAGCGTATAGCGGTTTGAGTCGTAGATACAGTTTTGCTTTTGTGCCTCTCCCGGGTGCTGCACTTCATCACCCGTAGAGAATATGGCCACTTTGACTGGCGGCCTGATAGCTACAGAATCCAGCCCAAGGGACGCGATCATGCCGAGCTCAGGGGCTGTAATTTGTGTTCCCGCCTTAACAGCGGCCTGGCCGATGGCCAGGTCTTCACCCGCCTGACGCACATTTTGCCCCGGCTTAATTGCTCCCATCTTTAGGTCGAAAGTGACGCTGTCACCATCCTGGGAGGCTTGTTCACGCATAATGACAGTATCGGCGTTTTGCGGCACGGGGGCACCAGTCATGATCCGAACCGCTTCACCACTGTTCAGCGGCTTATCATAACTATGCCCAGCCATGACCTGGGCGACGACATGGTAGCTGTCGCGGCCGAGATCATCGCTGCGAACGGCATAGCCATCCATTGCCGAGTTGGTATGCTGGGGGACATTCACCGGAGATAAAATATCATTGGCGACAATTTGTCCCAATGCAGATTTGAGATCGACACTTGTTTGGGCCGTTGGTGCGACAATTTGGCGCAAGATCCTATCTCGGCCTTCAGAGACTGATAGCATACCCGATGGGTCTAGATCGCTGCAGGCCAGTGAAGGCGCTGATTGTTGTTTGGCAAAATCGGCGACAAATTGCGTTAGCTTGTCGAGATCATTGATATCCAGCTGCGGCAATTCAGTCTGTGCCGCAACATTTGCTGCAACTGCGATGATGTTACTGTCTTCAGGAAACAGCCACGGTTTGCCAATTTCTTCTCGGTGCAGCTCGATCTTAGGAAAACTAAGCTGTTTGAAGCCTTCGACGAGGATAAGATCAAGCGCATTGAGATCCAGTTCGGCAATCAACTGGGGTAGGGTTGCCTCTTCCTCGGGTGTCTCTGTGATCATCGCCCGGCGATAACGAGAAGAGATCAGCATCTGTCCGGCGCCAGCTTTGCGCAGCCGGTAGGAATCTTTGCCTTCTTTGTCGATATCGAAGTTATGGTGGGCATGCTTGATGACGGCAACGCGGATCCCTAGCTCGACTAACTTGGGCAGCATAGCTTCTAATAGGGTGGTTTTACCCGTTCCGCTCCATGCGGCAAAGCCGAGTATCGGCAGGGAGGTTTGAGTTGGGTTCATAATGCTTGTCCGAATTGTTCTAGTTCTTCTGGCGTATTTAAATTGACGAATGCATTGGGTTGATCACTGAAATCGACGGTGATCATATTGCATTGGCGATAAAGCAAGATGATTTTACGATCGCCGTTTTCCAAAAATTGTTCCAACTTGGGCAGAATGCGGCGGTTAACCAAGGTCACGACCGGTTGGATGTGCTCGCCATCATGGGCGACGGCAATATCGGTGTTGCTATCGCAGGCGCTACTCATTCTAGCCACGAGATCGTGCGGTAGGGCAGGACAGTCACACGGCACAAAGCCAATCCACTCAGAATCAAGATGGTGGAGGGCTGCATGCATGCCACCCAGAGGCCCAGGATAATTTTTGATGTGATCGCCAAAGACTTTGCCATATTGGCGGTAGGTGTCCTGGTTTCTGTTGGCGTTGATAGTGATAGCAGAAGTTTGTGCTCGTAGGGTGTCGATGACATGTTCAATCATCGCACGTCCCGCAAGCGTGACTAATCCTTTGTCGTTGCCACCCATTCGGCTGGCTTGCCCTCCAGCTAAAATGACCCAGCTTGTGTTATCCGGCGTAGGCATATTTGTTATTGTCCTCGTTAACGAGTTGCAGCTCGGCTCGTTCAATGAGTTGTGAGTCTGAAATTGTCCATTGGCGACGACAGAGCTCTGTCAGCGCATTCTTTTGGTGGCTGGTAATCACTAAGCTAGTGCCTCGAGATAACAAATCTTTGCACAGTACAACTAGGCGGTCTGTCGATTCCTGGTCAAGGCTGGCACTGGATTCGTCCATTAAGAGAACTGCCGGCTTAGTAACCCATGCCCGGGCCATAGCCACGCGCTGTCTTTCACCACCGGAAAGCACAGAAATATGCTCATCGGCCAATGTTTCCAAGCCTACCATACGTAAGGCGTTGATTGCCTCGTTACGGCGCTTTTGACGCTCACGAATGGTGAATTTAAGACCATAACAGACATTATCTAGTACGGTTCCATCAAACATGTATGGCGTTTGGTGCATATATACAACACCGTTATTGGAGTGGGCGTAAAACAAACGGCGTAATAGCGAGGGTTTGTTGATATTGATAGCGCCTGTTGTAGGACGCTGTAACCCGCTAAGCACCTTCAATAACGTTGTTTTACCAACGCCGTTGTCACCACTGAGATAGACGGCATCTCGTGGCCCGAGGACAAGGTTAGGAATGTGAAATAACAGCCGGTCTTTGAATCTAACCGATAGGTTTGTGGCCTCGATTGAGAGTTGTGTCATCAAATTCTCCGGCTTAGTTAGTGCGAAGGTGGGCTTTGCCACGCGCCACAGATAGGAAAAAGTTTAGTCCTAATGCCAAAATCAGCAGCACCATTCCTAAAGCAACACCTTGAGCGAAAGCACCTTTGGAGCTTTCTAGGGCAATGGCAGTGGGAATATTCCGTGTTGAGTTGAGGATATTACCACCAACCATCATGGAACAGCCAACTTCCGTAATGACCCGGCTAAATGCAGCGATGATAGCTGCCAGCAAAGGAAAACGGCTTTCCCACATTAGGCTCATGAAGGCTCTGGGCAAGCTGGCACCCAATGTCAGCGAAGTTTCCCAAGCGCGTTTGTCACTGTTTTGGAAGGCGGCATGCATCATGGAAACCAAAATAGGCAAGCATATCAGCATTTGCCCCAGAATCATTGCCTGTTGAGTAAACAGCATTTTCCAGTCGCCCAGAGGGCCAGCCCGCGACAGCAGCATATAGAGCAATAAGCCGATCACTACTGTTGGGATGGATTGGCAGGTATTGAATAAGGAGAGAATCAACCAACGTCCCGGAAACCGACCATAGGCAAGGGCAAAACTGATCAGTAGAGCTGGCAAGAGCACAATGCTAATTGCCAGCAGTGAAACCGAAAATGAAACACCCACGATCCCCCAGAGGGCGGCATCACCGCTGAACAGCAGTTGGATCGCTTGGTGTGTGGTTTGCCAAATATCCATTTACTGAGAAAGCGCATCCGCGACAAATAGCTGTTCGCCGTGTCGCTTGTAGTTATTGATCATGGTCTGTGCCTTTGAGTTAACCAACCAGTCACTGAAAGACTTGGCGCCTTGGTAGTTGATGTCAGGGTAGCGGCTTGGGTTAACCAGGATCACTTGGTAAGGGTTGAACAAGCGGGAGTCGCCCTGCAGAACAATTTTCAGGTCAAGCTTGTTCTGATATGCCAGCCAAGTGCCGCGGTCGGTCATGGTGTATGCCTGTAGCTCAGACGCCATATTGAGTGTCGGGCCCATGCCTTGGCCAACGGCTTTATAACCACCGAAGTTCGGTTCGATGTTGGTTTGTGCCCAAAGCGTCAGTTCTTTTTTGTGGGTACCCGAATCGTCACCGCGGGATACGAAAGTTTCGTTTTGGTCGGCAATGTTTTTCAGTGCGGTTGTTACATCTTTCACCTCACCGAGGTGTGCTGGATCGGACTTCGGACCCACAATCACAAAATCGTTGTGCATTAATTTGCGCGGCAGTACACCAAACCCTTTTTTTACAAACGTGGCTTCTGCCTTAGGGGCGTGGGTCATTACGAGGTCGACATCGCCATTTTCGCCCATGCGAAGTGATTTACCGGTACCGGCGGCAAGCACTTCTACCGTGTAACCGGTATCTTTTTTAAATTCTGGTAACAGGTAGTCCAATAGGCCCGAGTGATAGGTACTGGTCGTGGTCGCTAATCGTACCGTCATATTGTCTGCCGCTTGAATTGCAGCTGAAGAAGCAAGGGCCAACACAACAAGAGTCGTTTTCAATAATTTCATAGTTCTTCCTGACTGAACGTCATTTTGTCATTTATTTTACGCAAGTGAAGCAAAGCTCTCCAAGGGAGATATTCTGCATCCTGATGCGTGAGTCAATAAGCAAATCAAATGCCAATTTGGACAAGTTGCGCATGATAACGCTGGCATTGTCTATAAGATAATGATTTAAAACAATATGTTCGTCACTACTCACATTATTTCAAAAACATTTTGAAACATCTTTGACAGAGATATTCATAGTGAGACAAAATGTCCCACAATTATAACCATAAATAATTTGGGTTTTTATGAATGAAAATGCATCAGTGTCTTGGTCTGCGGTCTCCGTTTTGGTTGTTGACGATGAGCCGGGAATGCGCGCCATCCTGAAAAAAGCACTGAGTAAGCAGTTTGCTCAGGTTGATGTTGCCGAAAGCATCGAGGAAGCGGAAGAGCTTCGCAAGCGGTGTCACTTTGATCTTTTGATTGTTGATATCAACTTGCCAGGTCGTTCCGGTATTGAATGGCATGAAGCTTTTGATCCGCAAACTCGCCGCAGTGATGTGATTTTCATGACAGGCTATGCTGATTTGGAAACGGCGATCAAAGCCCTGCGTGCTGGCGCGTCGGATTTTATTCTCAAGCCGTTCAACCTTGATCAAATGATGCAGTCGGTGCAGCGCTGTATAGAGCGTCGCCTGGTGGAAAGACAGAACTTTGCCTTACAACGGGATGTTGAGCGAAGTTATCCCGTTGACATTATTGGTGATGCACACAGTACGCTATCGATGAAGAAGCTGATTGGTCAGATCGCTCCCTCCCAAGCCGCCGTGCTGGTCGAAGGAGAATCGGGCACCGGTAAGGAATTGGTTGCCCGTGCGCTTCATCAGCTGAGTAAACGAAGCGGTCCCTTTGTTCCCCTGAACTGCGGGGCAATTGCACCCGATCTGCTCGAAAGTGAGTTGTTTGGTCATGTTTCTGGGGCTTTTACTGGCGCCAAGAAAGGCCGTGAAGGCCTGTTCCGAGTGGCCAATAACGGTACCTTGTTTTTAGATGAAATCGGGGAAATGCCGCTGTCTATGCAGTCTTCTTTGCTGCGTGCCCTGGAACAAAAATCGATACGGCCGGTTGGTGCCGAGCGCGAGGTGCAGGTGGATGTCCGGATTGTGGCGGCGACAAACCGTAACCTTAAAGAGGAAGTGGCCGAAGGCCGGTTCCGCCGAGACTTATATTACCGCCTCAATGTGCTGACCATTGAGTTACCCGCTCTACGTGAGCGGCTGGATGATATTCCTGCGCTCGCCTATCACTTTACCCAGCAGTTGGCAAAAGACTTAGGCTCAAAAGCGGTTAACTGGACCCACGAAGATATCAGCGCCATGCAGGCCTATGATTGGCCCGGCAATATTCGCGAGCTACGCAATATGATGGAGCGTTGTTTGCTGCTGGGTAAACCGCCCGCTGATTACTGGCGTGAACTGGCCGGTGAGGCACCAGCCAGAGCAGAGCTGGCGAGTGACCCTGTCACTCAGGGTCCAAGCCAGTCGGTCGACGCGGTCTTGTCCGCGGATGGCAACGAGAGTCATCAGCCTTGTCGCTGCCAAGAAAATGATGAGAAGTCCTTTTGTTATCCCAGCGACTGGACGCTTAAAGATGTCGAAAAAGCGCACATCATGCAGGTTGTCGATTCCCATGCGGGAAATAAATCAGCGGCGGCCAGGCAGCTTGGCGTGGCAAGAAAAACCCTTGAACGCAAATTCAAGGAATGGGCAGATGAAGCCCTGACGACCACCGAACAATAAGGCCGACTATGAAACAGTGCATTGCGATCTGGGTCCGTCGTTTTCGGACTATGGTTCGTTATCGGTTACTGCTGCTGACATCTGTACCGATTATTATTACCTTGCTGGCGTTGATCGCCCTGACAATGTACTGGACGGTGATATACACCTGGCAGAATGCGTTGATGAATGTGCGCGCTGATCTGGCGGTTGCCCACCATAGCATGGAGCTGTTGCAAAAAGAGCAGCGGATGCGGCTGGGCTCCCTGACGGAATCCTACCCATTCCAAACATTGCTTAAAGAAGATCAAAGCCAGCTTATTGATTGGGTCAAGCAGCAGGCGGGTCAGTATGATCTGGATTTTGTTGTTATTCACCCGGCCGCTGCATTAGGAGAATTTCCCAAAGCCAATCGTCATTTATTACTCCAAGGCAAGGAGCAGACTTTTTTCGAGCGGCTCGCCTCGTATGAGTTGGATGATCTGCACCCGGATCTCCCCGCACGCGCGCAAATTCCGCTGCTCAGTGAGAATAACCTCGTATCTTATGGCCTGATAAGCCGCAGCTTAATTCCCATCTTTAACCAGCAGGGCGATCTGCAATGGATCATCGATGGTGGGATTTTGCTCAACAACAGTACTCAGCTAGTCGATCGTATCCGTGATCTGGTGTACGCATCGGATACCCTTCCAGAAGGCAGTATTGGCACGGTCACGTTGTTTATGAACGATATCCGGGTCAGTACCAATGTTCCGCTCGATAGCGTTCAGTTAAATGGCCGGGCGGTGGGTACTCGTGTTTCAGATGATGTTAAACAATCGGTGCTGGAGCGGGGTGAGATGTGGGTGGACCGTGCTTTTGTTTACGATGATTGGTATGTCTCTGCCTATGAGCCATTGAAAGACTACAATGGCGATATTATCGGCATGCTTTATACCGGTTACCTTGAGTGGCCGATGATCAAGATATACCTGACCAATATTGTCGAGCTTGGGGTGGGGATTGTTTTCGTTTTGCTGATTTCCGGGGTGATTGTCTATCGCGGCGCGAGAGATCTGTTCAGGCCAATTGAGAAAATGCACCAAGTGGTTTCGGCAATCCAGTTGGGTCTGGATCGCCGTATCGGCAGCTTGGATCTGACCCGCGGTCATGAACTCCAAATTCTCGGCAAGCAGTTTGATACCATGCTCGATCAGCTTCATCAGCGCAATGAAGCAATCAAGCAAGCGTCGCAGCAGCTCGAGGATAAAGTACAGCGGCGTACCCAAAGCCTGAGAGAGAAAACCGAAGAGCTGGAGCAACATATCAAACTGTTGAATCAAGCCAGAAGTAAACTGGTCAGCAATGAAAAATTAGCGGCTCTAGGTGAACTAACGGCAGGGATTGCCCATGAAATCAACAATCCTACGGCTGTTATTTTAGGTAATGTTGAGCTGATGCAGTTAGAGCTCGGTACCGATAGTGAACGCGTTCGAGAAGAGCTCGAAGCGATTCACCAGCAGATCGATCGTATTCGCAATATTACCCGAAGCTTGCTGCAGTATAGCCGCCAGGGCGGGGTACAAGATGAAGTGACTTGGCAGCATTTGAACCCTATAGTCGAAGAGAGTCTGACTCTAGTCAGGAGTGGTACCAAAAAGTTCGATGTCGAGATCCAAACTGAACTGAACGCTCGTTGCTGTGTGGAAGTCAACCGCCATCAAATGCTGCAGGTGTTGGTGAATTTGCAGATGAACGGTATCCATGCCATGAATGATCAAGGTACATTGCGGGTGATGACTGAAGATTGGCTCGATGAAACAGGTAGCCCGATTGGAGCAATCGTGAAAATTATCGATCATGGTTGTGGGATCAGCGAAGAGAGCATCGAACGGATTTTCAATCCGTTCTATACCACCCGAAGAAGCGGCACTGGGTTAGGGTTATCGGTGAGCCAAGGTATTGTGAGTGGTATCGGTGGCGAAATCGTGGTGGAGTCCGAGTTGGGCAAAGGGTCGGTATTTACCGTCTATTTACCGGAAAAAGCGAATAATAGTACTAAGATGTCTGTTGATTTAGAGACGATATAACTGGGATAAAGTAAAAAGGGCATGTTGTTGACATGCCCTTTTTACTTTAATGAACGCTTTAATGATAAAAGTTTCATTGCTTATTACCGTAAGGTGGTTACATAAGTACGAGGCCAACGACCATAAATGCCAAGCTGGTGAAAATGGTACGTGTGATAATGCCGGTGTGAGTTGGATTGATCATTTCTTGATGCTGCATATATTACCCTTTTATGACAACTTGAAGATATTTGTGATTTTATTTTCACTTTTCCATCATAGATCAACTTTCTTATGAATAAAGCAATATTTGGAAAAATTGTGCACATTGTCATTTTGGGCTAATTGGCGCCCATACTAATAAAAGCAACTTTATTCGAGATTGGTGAGTTTAGGGATCAGCAGTTTTTGGCCTGCAAAAATTGTCGCATCGCTTAGATGATTGACCTGCTTGATTAAATCGACAGAAATGTTGTTGGTCTGGGCCAGCTGATTGAGAGAATCGCCTACCTTGATGTCTATGACATCATAATGTTGTTTGGCATAGTTAGATGCGTGCTTGTGTTCAAAAAAAAGGGTCTTGTTTTTAAGCGGCATCAAGATCTTATTGTCTTTATCTCGGCGGGTATAGCCAGCGGTGTAACCGGGGTTATAGTGATACAGTTCCTTGCTGGATAAACCTGAGAAGGTGGCGACGGTGCCCAGTTTGACCTTTCTGCTGATGGTTATCTCTTCGAGTATAGGTTTGGCTTGAATTGGGTGGAGAGGAATGTCATATCGGTAACTATGGTGCTTTACCAAATCGGCCATCGCCAATAGTTTCGGTACGTAATGGCGGGTTTCTTTGGGTAGTTGTAGTGACCAGAAGTCGGTTGATTTACCCGCTTGTTTATTCTGCTTGATTGCAGTCCTTACTCTGGCTCCGCCAGTATTGTATGCCGCAATGGCGTGTAGCCAGTCTTGGTTGAATTTGTCATATAGGTACTCGAGTAAATCCAATGCGGCCTCTGTGGAAGAAACGATATCACGCCGGCCGTCGTAACCCTTGATGATGTCTAACCCGAATGCCTTTCCGGTTGGTTCGGTGATCTGCCAAAGGCCTGCTGCGCCTTTGTGCGAATAGGCGAATTGATCAAAACTGCTTTCAACAAAGGGGAGAAGGACGAGCTCTATTGGTAGTCCTCGGGCATTCACTTGTTGGTAAATATAATAAAGAAAAGGCTCTGCACGGGCAGTGACTTTTTCTATGTGGTAGGGATTGTTCACATACCAGCGCTTGTAATAGCGGATAGTACGGTTATTGGGTACGTCTATGGTTAGCTCACTGGCCAGTAAGTCCCATAGATCGGGTGTGTGTTCCGTTTTGGCTTGCTGATTCTCGCGGTTTAAGGACAGCTCAGGATGGCGATGGTCAGAATTTGTGGTATCTGAGCCGGTAGCAATGAAGCTGCCTTCGAACAGGCGTTTGTCGATTTCACATTGGGCAATGGCATCTTCAGATAGAAACTGTATTGATGCTACTGGTGTGGTCAAGGGAACCAAGTCGTTTTGGTTAACGGTGCGAATGGATTGGCACCCAACAGCGCAACTCATGAACAACAATAAAAATATACTTCTCATGAACATAATAAATTGTCGCCAGTCAAAAAATTATTTTGATTTGTGTCATTATTTTGACGGTTGTATTTATGTTAGCAGCAATCAGAAAGATTGGAAGCCAATGACTACGTTAAAATGCATGTCTGCCGAAAAATATGCGTTTTTACTCAAAATGAGACAAATTTCACAATATTGCGGAGTAACAGCTAGGCTTTACGATACTGAAAGCGAGTTGGATAGACGTATTTATGCAAAGCACCTATTTCCCAGCCGGTACGGTATTGAGAGTCCGATGCAGTACCTATTGGCACTACGGTATCGCTGATGGGACTGGTTATGTGATTCATAATTCGAAAAAAAGGCGTCGGGTTGAGCGTGAAACCGAAACTGAATTTTCCGAAGGACGGGTGATTGAAATCAGTGATATCATTGGGCCGAACCCACGTGCAGCAGTGCGCTATGCGAAAACTCAGCTTGGCAGGACATATAACTTATTTAGCCAAAACTGCGAGCAATTTGTACGAGAAGCCCATGGGCTGCAGATCGAGTGTACCCAGTTTCAGAGATTGGTTGTGGCAGCTGCCGGGGGATATATGACGCTCAGTGCGCCATCGATGCTGGGGAAAATGGCCGGGATGGGGGTGTTATTAGGCGCTGTGTTAACGTCGTCGGAAAAGCAGCCTTATCAGAACGCTGTGAATGGGGCCAAGCTGGCGGTAGGGGCGAGTTTGATCCTACCCTCATTGCTCCGCCGTATACTGTAGCGTTGTTTGTATGACAGGTGTTGCTTATTCCTATAGAGTATCTGCAACAAATTTCAAATAGTTAGATCTCCACCACAGAAATTTTTATTCATTGGCCGTATGTTAACAAAAGGTGACTGAGTAAATACACTAATGCGCGAGAACTTCTGTGACGATTTTAATTGAACGCCATCATGACAGAGCTCATGATGACATTACCATGCTTAGCGAAAAGATTGCAGGCCAGCTTGAACAGGAGTATGGCCTAACGTGGTCTTGGCACGACGATAAAATGCATATCAAACATTCTGCAGCGAAAGGGTTCTTACATGCTGAAGAAGGAAAAATAACAATTCAGCTTCAACTGATGGGGTTTGCTGCTGCATTTTTTGCAACCACCATCGAAAGCCATATTACCGAACAACTGGATAAGCATTTGCTTGCCAGTTGATTCGTCGCATATAGCAATTTCTTCTATAAAGAGCTCGTTCAGAGCTCTTTTTTTATCTCTATGATTCATAGCGTTTTTTCTGGCTTTCTCTGTGACAAATCTCACAATCACACCCTTCAGCGCGATAAAGTGTTGTTTTAGGGAGAACATTCTAATTGAAATTCGTAAATTACATACAAGCAGTCAGGCAATACCCACTGGCTGGCACTATCGCAAAAGTATGGAGGGGAAACTGATGGGAATTTTCAAACAGACTGCGGAAGAATCAAACAAAGAGCAGATTCGAGACGCAATGGTATACAACATTTGGTTGGCTGGCCTTGGTGCTTATGCCAAGAGTGCTGAAGAAGTTAATCAGCTATCAGACAAAGGCAAAAGCCTGTTTGATGAGTTGATTGAACGTGGGCGCGCTGTGGAGTCAAAGACAAAAGAACGTGTTCATACCGCACGTAGCCAGACTTCTGTAGCGATTGAGGAACGTATGCACAACATGGTGCAGAAATTCATTGGGCTGGATAACGAGCGTCTTGATCGTGTTGACGACAAGATCGACCAGCTAACCGCCAACATCGAAGCTCTCGTTGAGCGCCAGAAGGCACAAGCTGAGAAAAAGCCGGCACCTCGCAAGCGTACTGCTGCGAAAGCGGCTGAAAAGACAGAACCTGCAGCCAAGAAACCAAGCGTTGCACGTCGTAAAACCGTAAAAGCAGCACAGCCTGTTCCAGAGGCTAAGCCAGAAGCAGAGAAGAAAGAGGTCGACGCGCCGGTAAAGCCACAGACCGTAGCAGCAACTAAAGCTGTTGCGGAGCCAAAAGCAGCCGCCGAAGGCGCCAAGCCAGCTGAAAGTACAAAACCTGAAGTGGTCTAAGCATAGCTACCAATAGATATGCAACCGTAAGTTCAATCGCGCGTGCTTAAAGTAAGATAACGCAAGAGGATATGATTATGAGCAACAATACAGTAGTGAAAGCGGCAAAAAATGTCGTTGAAAGTGGTGAAGGCATTGCACGTAACATTTGGTTAGCAGGCCTTGGTCTTTACAGCCGTAGCTTGGAAGAAGCACAGCAGATCAACGAGAAGTCAAACCAAATGTTTGATGAGCTTGTTGAGCGTGGTAAGGAAGTTGAAATCCAGGCGAAAGAGTGCATTGGTAAGAACACGGAAAAAGCGACAGAGGAAGTAGAAGCAGGTATGAATGATCTGTTCTACCGCCTAAGTGGCGTTGACCGTGAGAAGCTTGAGCGCATGGACGAGAAAATCGACAAGCTGACTCAAGCCGTTGAGAAATTGGCAGAAGCAGAGTAACTGCCAATACGGAGCTACGTTTATGCCAGCCAGACAAAAAGTAGCTCCGGGCTGAGCAACCGTTCCCAGTCTGCAGGTTGTGAAGCCTTTAGGTTGCGCGTGGGCCATGCACGCGCAACTTTTTTATTATTTTTTCTGCCTTCGGTGGTAGAGCTTTTTTACACCCTTGAAAACAAGCTTTTTTACCTTAAATAACAGAAAAATAGACACTTCTTTTAAAATATCATCATTTTTTTACTACTTGATATTGACCAAACCGCTTGTTTAATTCTAACTTTGTAAATGAATTGTAAAAGAGGTGGTGTATATGGATAGTTGGCGTAATAGGGCTTTCAACAAGGTTTTATTCCGTATTATGCGGCAACGTCTTGCAAATTGTGAATCGACCGAAGAAATGCGGGATCTCATCTTATCAATTGATAACTATGGGCCTTTTATAGCTGCACCTAAGGGGATGGAGATTACACCAACTCGTTTTTCAGATGTCGCTTGCGACTGGGTTGATATGCCCAAGAGCAGCGGCAACAAGATCATTCTCTATTTTCACGGCGGCGGCTTTTGTTTCCACAGCCCGAAAATTCACAGTGCCTTTTTAGCCCGGCTAGCGAATTATACCAATGCCCGTGGGTTGATGGTTAATTACCGCCTGGCACCTGAGAACCCTTATCCTGCCGCTCCCGACGACTGCTTTGCGGTGTATCGAGGATTGTTGGTCAAAGGCTATCATCCCCACCAAATCTTCTTTGCTGGCGATTCTGCTGGTGGAAACCTGGTGTTGACAACCATGCTGCGTATCCGTGCGGCTAAGCTGCCGCAGCCTGCAGGCGGTATTTTGATGTCACCTGTAACAGATATGGCTGTCACGGGGGCTTCAGCTTTCAAGAAGTGCAAGGATGACCCGTTTTTCGACTTGAGCACATTGTTGCTGATGCGTAACAACTATATCGGTATGCAAAACCCCTGTGATCCAGATATCTCTCCCTATTATGCCGATCACCATGACTTGCCGCCGACATTTATTACGGCAGGTACGGAAGAATTGCTGATGGATGATGCGACGCACCTTGCTGAGCGATTAGGGCAAGCCGGCAATGACGTGACCATCAATGTGGTAAAGGGGGTACCGCATGTTTATCCGCTATTTTATCAGTTGAGCGAAGCCAGGGATGCGCTGAAGTTAATGACAGCTTTTGTACGAGAAAAATTTAAACAAGCGGGCGAATCGATCGACAAGAAAGCCAGTTGATACTGAAGCCGTGACGTGGTTGATGTTACTCTGATAACAGAGCCCAGTTGCCTAGGGCTCATGTTATAGAGGACACGCCGACGCCTTGGTCTTGGTGGTTGGTTTTAGTTTGTTAGGGTTGAGAGCTTTTGTTTTTGGTAGTGCATGGCTGATTCCGATACCTTGCCACTGTGCCCGCTCTGTAACCACTTTTTGATCCTTCCAGCATCACCAACAGGGGTCAGTTTACCGTAGGCATCTAAGGTAACAATCAGCAGCTGCTTGCCGTCCACCTCAGTGATCATTGCCAGGCAGTGGCCTGCGATATCCAGATAGCCGGTTTTACTCAGTGCGACATCCCACTTTTGGCCCCTTACCAGCGCATTGGTGTTGGTATAGCCCAATTTATACCGAGGCTTCTTGAAATAGGCAGTATGAACCGGTGTGGTACTGTACTGTCTGATTTTTGGATAATCATAGGCAGCCTTGATCATTTTGGTAATGTCGGCAGCGGTTGAAACGTTGTCAGGATTCAAGCCAGAGCTATCAACAAATACCGTATCAGTCATATCCAGCGATTTGGCTTTTGCGTTCATGGCCTTAATAAAGGCATCATAACCCCCAGGGAATTGACGGGCTAGCGCAGCCGTAGCAAGGTTCTCTGAGGACATCAGGGCGATATGCAGGGCTTCCCCTCGGCTAAGGGTAGAGCCCATCCGTATCCGCGAATAGCCGTTGTAGATCCTTTCTTTGTCGTCCTTATTAAAGTTGATGGGCTCATCCAGCGCGAGATTGGCATCCAGAATCACCATGGCCGTCATTACTTTAGTTAAAGAAGCAATGGGCATGACGATATCTGCGTTTTTTTGAAATAGTGCCTGGTTGGAGCCAAGATCGGTTACGAATGTACTCACTGACGCAGTTTGGATGTTATCAGTGTTCAATTTACTGGCATGGGCTGCAGAAACGGACAGAGCCAGACAGATGGCGAAAAAACGATTGAGATGGCGAAACAAAACCACTCCTTGTTGATAAAACAGTATATGACATAGAGATACTGACAAGGGTAGCTTGGGGGTCGGTGATGGTAAAGTCAGTTTACGGTTAAGTGTAGGGTTGATGTTGCTCAGTCTATTTTGTCTTCCCACCACTGGTACATACAAAACCCAAAACCTAAGGCACCTAGGGACATCATCAGTTGCAGAGCAAACTCATTGAGTAAGTTAGGCTCAAAGGATGAAGCCATTATAGCTATGGTTGCAAAGGCATAGGCCAAGTAGCCCCAGGAGCTGGCGCGATAGAACTGCACTATTTCGAGTACGATGAATAACAGTGCGGAGGCGATATAGAAGCGGTAGAATTTGGTGACGATATCGGTATAGAATTCACCAGCGAACCGAATCATTAGCCAGTGGAAGCACGTGTAAAATACAACGATACAGATTGTCGATTCTGATAGGCTTTTAATTAACTTAACGTTCATCCACATTGTTCCAAATATAACGCATAACAACAGAATGACATACTCTACCTGATGATGTTATTTCAAAGTGTAAGAGTGTATTTTTATTTAAGTAAAATATTGAAAAGCATTAAGAAACCCCGATTCTGGTAAATAAAATAAAACACCCCATCAATAGATGGGGTGTTGAGATATATTTCGTTGCTATTTTATTGCGCGGCAATTATGTGACGAGCTCTGACACCAAATCCTGATGGGTAAAGAAAGGGGATTTGGCATTTTCTGTCAGATATGGTTCTACCATTGAGATCAAGCGTAGTACGCCTGCTCGAGCCAGGTCACTTTCGCTGTAGTGATCATCAAGCAGTGTCTGGTAGTTAAGCCAGTTCAGACTAACCAGCAATAAGTTATCTGCCAATAGAGGCAGGCTTTGCTCATCACATTTTAGCTTGCCCAAGACAACGAGGTGTTTGAGCATGTCATTACATAAATGACGGAGCTTAAGGATCAAGGTTCTGATTTTGCGCTTAATCTGCGGGTTTTGGCCATTTAGGCTGTCCAAATTTCTGAACAAGAAGCGGTAATGGGTAAATAATGCCATTACGGTGTGCATGAAAGGCCAGTAATCATCGAAGTCCTTGACCTGACTTGCATATTCATTGCTGATGGTTGTCAGTGAATTTTGCAACTCGGTGACCAGAGTAGCAATAATTTCATCTTTGCCGCGGAAATGGTAATAAAGGTTTCCTGGGCTGATCCCCATCTCGGTGGCGATGATTAATGTACTAACTTGTGCAACACCATCACGATTAAACAGCTCAAGACTAACTGACAAAATCCTATCTTTGGTTTTCATCATCTTTTCCTTGTTATTCGAGCTTCACATTCGGCAACCCCATTAATAGCATTATTCGGGATTGCCGAAGGTGACGGGGTGAACGTTATTGTTCTTCAGCGACAAGGTGAGGTAGTACTTCACGCAGGAAGTCATACTCAGCTTGCATCTGATCTTTCATGTCACCGCAGATAAATGAAACGAGCGTGCTGCCCACTAGAGGGATCGCAGACTTCACATCCATAGTTACATGATTCGATGTTGCGATGCCCGGGCGGGTCGCCGGCTCGCTGAACACCATCTGGCCAGTAATCGTCGCCGGTACACCCAAGATCTCAATTTGCAGCTTACAAATTAACTGATCATTCTCTTGCCAGTGCCATGACTCAGTCTGCTTTATAGTATTGAAGCTACCTAGCAAGCTTTTAAGTACCGCAGGCACATTGGCCGGCATGTCACGCTGGGTCTCAACACGGAAACCATCTTCGGTTTCTTCAAGTTTGTTGATACGAACGTTTTTACCGCCTAGTTTCTGGTATTTCTCAGTGATGAGCGCTTCTTCACTGAAATAACGCAGTAAGGTATCAAGATCTTCTTTGTAATCGTGGATAACTGAAACTTGCATTACTCAATTCCTTACATATGTATTTCACGCATGATGCTGTTAAGAGCAACCACATCGGCCGACGGTTGCTTAGGCTCTGCCTCTTCACCGTCATGCTTGCCGTGATCCGGGTTGTAGCCCGTAGCCATCAGCAGTTCACCCAGTTTCGGATAAACACCGTGGATGAAAGCACCCAACAGGCCAAGTTTGGTCGCAATGCGTTTCGGCTTCTCGATAATCGCCTTGATAATCAAGTCTGCGGCTTCTTCAGGAGTGAGTAGCGGGATACCACCTTCAGTTTCACGGTAGTGATCTGAAATCATACGCGTTTCAACAAGCGGCATATTGATGGTGGTAAAATCGATTCCCTGACCGCCTAGCTCTGTACTGGCGGTACGGGTAAAGGTGTCCAGTGCTGATTTCGACGCAGCATATGCCGAGAACAACGGCTGGTTGGTCAACACCGCAATCGAAGAGATGTTAATGATGTGGCCTTCACCCGCTTCGATCATTTCTGGCAGGTTACCCAAAATCATGCGAAGTGCGCCGAAGTAGTTGATCTGCATAGTACGTTCGTAATCGTGCAGGCGGTCAGTTGCTTTTTCAACCGAGCGGCGAATAGAGCGGCCAGCGTTGTTGATTAAGATATCGACTTTGCCGTGATCATGTTTAATTTGCTGGATCACTTCTTGTGCCGGAGCATCCTGGCTAAGGTCGCACTGGTAGATGAAGGCTTGGCCACCTAAGCGTTCAATCTCATTACGAACTTGCTGAAGACGCTCAAGATCACGAGCAATCAATACGAGACGTGCTTTGGTCTTCGCCAGTTTAATTGCGGTAGTATAACCAATGCCTGAAGAGGCGCCGGTAATAACAACAACTTTGTCGTTAACACAACCTTGCAGTGTTTTCTCAACATGCAATTCAGGATCTAGGTTACGCTCCCAGTAGTCCCAAATCTTGTCTGCATAATCCGCCAGGCGAGGGCAACAGATATTGCTGTCCGACAGTGCGTTCAGCGTGTTGCTGCAGTCAAACTGCGTCGGGTAGTTGAAGTAGGTTAGTGCGTCCTGCGGCATGTCCATTTCTTTACTGATAGCATCAATAAAGCGCTTAAGCACAGGCACTTGGCCTAACTGGCTCCAGAAGTGCGATGGGATCATACGGAATACACGCATGTCCAGGCGCATTGCCATGCGCGGCGCATGACCTGCTTCGGCAAAGAGGTTGATCACTTCGCCAGAGCGGTATGGATCAGGGTCGACGATATGGAAACACTGGTTATCCAATTCTGGCTTATGCGAGATATGGTCAATGGCATCGGCAACATAGTCAACCGGCACCAGGTTCAAACGACCGCCTTCAAGGCCAAGAAGAGGAGCCCACTCAGGAAGAGCGCGGCGCAGTTTTTGGATAATCTTAAAGAAGTAGTAAGGACCGTCGATACGATCGGCTTCACCTGTTTTTGAGTCACCAATCACGATGCCCGGGCGGTAGGCACGCCATGGGATGGTCGCTGTTTCTTGTACCAGTTTTTCCGCATTGTGCTTAGTGGAGAAGTAAGCGTGCTCAAGCCCAGTTGCTTCATTGAGCATATCTTCGCGGAACCAGCCACGGTATTGACCCGCAACCGCAATTGAACTGAAGTAATGGAAACAGCCAGCGTTGATCCGCTCAGCGAAACGCAGTGTATGTTCAGTGCCATCAATATTGGCGCGCATCATGTCTTCTTCGCTTGCCGTCAAATCATATATGGCTGCAAGGTGGAAGAACTGGTCAATTTTTCCAGTCAGCTTTTTGGTATCTTCCGCTGAGATACCCAAGTTTGGTTCGGTAATCGAGCCCTTGATGCAGTGAAATTTGTTCTTAGGCAGATTATGTTTTTCTAATAGGGCTTCCAGTCTATCTTCAGAAATTTTGTCGTAGTTTAACAGGTAGATATCACCAGGACGTTTAGCCAGACGTTGTAATAACTGAGAACCGATAAATCCAGTTGCGCCGGTAATGAAATAATTCATGACCACTCCTTACGCGGTATTTATTTTTACATTCAATTGCAGAGTAATTAACTGGTCAGATGACCGATTTCAGTGTGCATCTAGTGGCACAAATCCTCAAAGGAAAACCTGTCAAATTGTGGGCTAGATCAATATTCTTAAAGGGGATTTTATATTTTAGAGTAATTGCTCACATTTTGTCGCTTTGGGTTTCATTTGTCACATCAGACCAGTGATAAATCTCGAATATATGACGGCTGATAAATATTAATAAATTCATATGGTTGAAGGGACTGTCTTTCTTGACTTTATTGAGTGATTTATCTGTAAAAAAATAGATATAAAGCATGAAAAACAAGCTTAAGGTTGATTGGCTGGTGAATAGTCATGCCTGGCATGGAAGGGGTAAGGGGATCGGTAGGTTGTGATTGCAAAGGTATGTTGGTGTTAAGGAGGGATGGGTAAATGATTGCACTTTGCGGGTGGCTGTATTCGGTCGGAGCCCGGGTTTTGCTATCTTTATGCGGTTGATTCAGTTCGGTAAAGTAAAAGGGGCATTACGCCCCTATATACGCCCCTATATCCAGAGCCCCGAAATTTATTTGCCGCTCCAGACCTGTTGACCGCTACGACTGAAGTTGTAGCCGCCAAGTTGATCGCCTCTGGCCTGGATATGGCCATCCCCCAATGCGTGCAGCAGCTTTTGTTGCAGCTCTCTAAAGTAGATGTTTTTGGGGATCACGAGCTCAAAGGCTTCTGTACAGAGAGGAATAAAACCAAGACCGAATTCGCCAGCGGTACTCTGGCTCGCACACCCTACATCGGCATCCCCCCTGGCGATATAAGATGCAAGCTCACGCTCACTGTTGCAGGTATCAACGCTGTTAAGCATGTCGATGGTAAAGGCATGGTTATGAAGCCATTCCGATAGCGCCCTCATACTGCCAGCGCCTTCTTGACGCAATGCCCAGCGCCAGCGGGAGGACAACAGTTCCTGGGGCTGGATAGAGCGACTATTGACGCAGTCGGCAATCTCCCGCGAGACAACCAGGCCTTGCTGGCGCTCGAAGGCATGAATAAGCACCCAATTTCGATGGCCACTGTATTGCTGCAGCAAAGCAGGATGACGGAGGCTGGCTTCTTCTGCATGGCCCCAGTGAATGGCGCACATATCGACATGGCCTTTGCTCAGCATTGCGAGCCCCTGACGGGTGCCGGTAGAGGTATAGCCGATAAGGGCTGTGCTACCAAGTTTGTTGGCCATGTCACCTACGATCATTTGTAGCAAGGGATCATCCGAGCCGGCAATCAACAACCGATCATTCAAGACGCCATTGTGGCAGGATTCGAGTAGCCATTTATCAAGCAGCGCCTTTGGGAATAGCCATTTGCCTGTGACTTTCGTTGCTGGAAGCAACCCATCATTTGCCAGCGAATAGACTTTCTTTTCGTTTAAATCGAGGTACTCGGCAACTTGTTTGGCATTCATAAACTCAGGGTAGGCGCTATCCATCATTTTTCGCCTTGTTGCTGGTGGCTTGTCTGCTGTTGATCGGTATCACCTTTGTGTGCGGGCTTATTGGCATCCTCGAGCGATTCGCTAGCGGTTTCTCCTTTGATATCAAGGACGAGGTTTTCCACGCCGTTGTATACCTGGAAGCGGTGTCCCTTGGCTCGGGCAATCATAGTGATCCCCAGTTTTTGCGCCAGCTCGTAACCCATCTGGGTTGCCCCTGAACGGGAGAGTAAGACCGGGATCCCCATTTGTGCAACCTTGATGACCATTTCGGAGGTCAAGCGGCCGGTGGTGTAGAAAATCTTATCGGCACCTTGCTCGCCCTTGAGCCACATTTCGCCAGCAAGGGTATCTACCGCGTTATGGCGGCCAACATCTTCGACAAAAGAGAGAATAGCGGTGTCTTTGCACACCGCGCAGCCGTGTACGGCACCGGCGGCCTTGTAGGTTTCGTTGTGGTGGGTCAGTGCCTCAAGCAAGCCATACAACTTAGATTGCCGAATGCGTGGCTGGGGAAGCTGGACCCCCTCGAGCTTTTTCATTACGTTGCCAAACATTGTGCCTTGACCGCATCCGGACGTAACGGTTTTCTTTTCCAGCTTTTTTTCTAGCCCGTCGGTATTTTCGCGGGTGATCACGGCAGCCGAATTGGTTTCCCAGTCGATGATCAGCGATTCGATAGCATCGATATCTTCGATAAAACCCTGGTTCTTGAGGTAGCCGAGTACTAAAGCAGAAGGGCGCTCGCCCAAGGTCATCAGGGTAACTATTTCAACCCAGTTCAAATAAACCGTAAGAGGGTGCTCACAGGCAATTTCTTTCTCCATCATATCGCCATATTCATCCATAACCTGAACGGTCATCGTCTGATTAACAGATGAATTTGTTTTAATTATTTTTGGCAGTTGGTTCATCAAATTATCCTGCTGTTGATGGTGATTATTTTGTGGCATCTAAAGGAGGCCTTCCTGTTGGATGGGTACATGTATACGCAACACGGTCTGGAACGTCTACTTTTAAAACATAGATTAAGTCGTAGTCTGGTGTATAAGCAAACATCATTCCAACTTATTTGTATCGGGAGATGTCGTGGTATTTGAGATGAGATATTAAAGTTGGTCTGCTATTTGCTTGTAGGGGGTATTCACGTGTTAACCGAACCCAAGGGTTAACGGTTCCAACCAGCTAAGGAGCGAATGTGCCTGAACAATATAAGAATGAGTCGCTGTGGCCGATAGCGTTTCGCTTGGTGTCGCAAGAGAAACAAATTGGGCGTTGGACAACACTTTCTTGGTCTATTGAAGACGTTTGTCTGTATGACGAAGATGAAAAAGCCGTATTGGCGAGGCTGGACGATGGATATGTCATGCCGCTTGAATTACATCGCCATGAACGCTCGGACTATCGCTTCAATCTTAGCTCTCGTGATCCGCACTTATTCATTGTTTGTGAAGAAGAAAATGAACAGCTATTTCCCTTGCTTATCACCGCGGCTCAAGGGCTCGCCAGCAGTTATATGGATGGTGACTATCAGGTTCTTCATATCAAAGCTCCTTTGCAAATCCAAGCCTGGATGGAGGCATTCATAGGTCGTCACGGCGAGCAAATCGAATATCGCCGTAAACGTTGTAAGAACAAAGAGCAAAAAGGGCGTTCTAGTGGCAACTAACTTCTTTCAGCGTTGGTCTCAGCGCAAAATCAAGGCCAAGGATGAAGGCGAAGTTGAATTAGAACAGGAGCTTGTTGAACAAAAATTGCCATCTTCCGATCTAGATAGCCCAAGTGACAACGAGGTTGTGGAACGAGAGAAAGATGACAAAGGTTCTGAGTATTCAGCTAAAGATACCGCAGAAGAACAGGCGGATGCATCACTGCCCGAGTTAACCCTAACCGATGCCGCAAAGGTGACATTCGACTCTGGAGTATCAACCTTTATGAAAGCAGGGGTTGAAAAATCTGTGAAAAAAGCGGCTTTGCGCAAGCTGTTTCACTCTGATGAATTCAACTATATCAGTGATATGGACGATCACACCGAAGATTTCTCCAATGTACCAGTGCTTGATACCAAGGTAACTCAGCAGCTACGCCAATGGGTAAACCACGCTGCTGAAAAGGTAGAGGAAGCAATCAATGCCCCTAATGCTCCACTGGCAACGGAAGATGGGGCTCATTCCGTCGCGGCAATTGCAGATCAGCGAGGGAACGATACACCAGATGTCTTGCCGACTGACGCATCTGCAGAGGCGGCTGAAGCAGATGTTGAAACCGGTGTTGCATTCACCATCCCTACTGAAATAGTGAAAGAAGAACCCGAAGCTTTAACAGGAACAGGGGCATTTTCTGATGGCAAATTGGTTAAAAGGGCCAACAAAGGTCCGCAAGAAGGATAAGTTAAATTTGCCTATGTCGTTGATGGACCAATGGCAACGTCATAAAAAATTGAAAGTCAGTCAGCCATCACTCGATGAGCGAAATATAAGCAACTGAGACAAAAAGGGAAAAATACCCTTAAAAATGATCGGGACATTTTGGCGCAATAGCTTCCAGGTGGTGGGACAAATTGTCGCTTTTGGGCTTGGTCAATGTGTCCCAAAGAGATTATGGCTCCCTATAAGTCATTTTATTCCGTGAAAAGTTGGATCGGTTATTGCTC
Organism: Photobacterium gaetbulicola Gung47; assembly: GCA_000940995.1. Lineage (NCBI taxonomy): Bacteria > Pseudomonadati > Pseudomonadota > Gammaproteobacteria > Vibrionales > Vibrionaceae > Photobacterium > Photobacterium gaetbulicola. Next base: position 2,278,850 of record CP005974.1, on the reverse strand, counting down.
TAGTAATGAGTATGAAGCGCAGCGTTAAGAAAAATCTTTTCTAAACATAGCGTTTCAATCGCCACTGACTAACGGTGACGAGTAGACAGGAATAATAATGTTAAATAGTACACTAAAAGCACTTTCTGCTTACGATGAGCAAAATGGAAAAGCAAGACTGGCCGCTATCAATGGCACCGTTGAGCTTTCCAATCTAATTCCACCAACGGTTTCTTATGAAAGCCGGGGGAATGTGTTGCTCGTTGGCGCAGAAGAAGTCATTACAACGCTTGAAGCGCAGTTTGCTTCGTTAAAGTCGGTAACCCTGCTTGCCACAACGAAAGCAGATAACAGTGACAAGCGAGACAATCTTTATTTTGCTTCTAAAGTGACCGTCAAAGGTTACTTGGGCGCATTTGAAGTGTCTTGTGATGTAGAGAGCATGTTGACGACAGTGAATCTGGCAAAAGTGGCCATTGGTCAAGAGTGCTTTGATTTGATCGTGGATATGACGGAAACCGGTTTATCTGACGTTGAGATTTGTGCACCTGGTTATTATGCCGTTGGCACGGGTAGAGCAAAACTGGCTAATGTGGTTGATGATCTCCCTGCGATGATTGGCACATTTGATAAGCCGAAGTATTTCCGTTTGGATCCTGAACGTTGTGCACACTCTTCACGAGGTGTAACTGGGTGTGAACGTTGCGTTGATGCGTGTCCCGCTGGTGCATTGTCAAGTACCGGTGATCGCATAGAAATAAACCCATACCTTTGCCAAGGCGTGGGAACTTGTGCCACTGCGTGTCCGACAGAAGCCATTTCTTATGCGCTACCTGATCCGGCCAACACTCAGCACTTTGTTTATCGATTACTGGAAAACTACCGAAAAGCGGGTGGTGAATCGCCAACGCTGCTTTTCTATGGCAATCGAGACCAGGCAACGGTTAACGAAACCCTGGCAGAGCTTCCTGAGTCAGTCATTCCAGTTGCGTTGGAAGAGTTAGCGACAGTTGGGATTGATACTTGGTTTAGTGGCCTGGCTTACGGTGCTCATCAGGTGCTTTTGGCAACCCATACCTCTTATATTCCTGACACTATCGATCGTGTGCTTCGCAATGAGCTCGCAACCGCTCAGTCGTTTTTGGCTGAAATGGGTTATGAGGTTGAGCGTATTACTTTGTTTGATTTTGCAGAGGCAAAAACCTTTACCGGTTTTGATGCTGCTCTATTGAATATTGCAGCTCCCCTTGAAGGGAGTAAACGCGAAAAGTTGTTTACTGCTCTGGATGCTCTGTATGAGCAGGCCAGTGTGAAACCTACACACTCTGCGGTTGCAGAAAATGCACCTTATGGTTCGGTTGATTGCCGGGCTGAGGATTGCACCCTTTGCATGGGATGTGTGTCTGTCTGTCCGACACGAGCTCTACATGCCATTGGTGAGCGTCCCGGCTTGCGGTTTATTGAACAAGATTGTGTGCAATGCGGTATGTGTGAAAAGGCATGCCCTGAAAAAGCCATTACTCTGAATCCGGGAGTAACTTGGAATGCTCAGGTTCGTCAAGAAGCACAAGTTCTGCACGAAGAGGAAGCGGCGTGCTGTACCAGTTGCGGTAAACCGTTTGCACCGGCTTCTATGGTGAAGATGTTGACTGAAAAGCTGCAAAACCACTCACATTTTCAGGGAGAGGCGATTCGTCGTCTGAATATGTGCGAAGACTGTCGTGTTCGCGATATTTTCTCGACGATCGTCGATGATCCTGAAAGTCAGTTAAACGTGTAGGAATAGCAAATGGAATCAGTACTACAAACTCGTCAAGAAGAATCTGCACTGCGCGTAGAAATCTATGGCTTGCTGGCCCATCTGTTTCGCAAGGCACCGGACCAAACCGTTTTGGATTGGTTTTCTGCGTTGGATGTGGAAGCGAATCAACATGCTGGAAGCCAAAATACCATGGCAGCTGCTTGGCCTGTTGTGAAATTAGCTGCTCAGACGACATCGGTGTTGGCGGTTGAAGAAGAGTATCAAGACTTGTTCATTGGCATTGGTCGCGGAGAAATCGTGCCTTTCGGATCATGGTATCTGACCGGTTCAATGATGGAAATGCCTCTGGCCCATCTTCGCCGTGATCTCGCCCAACTGGGTTTTCAGCGCGATGAAAGCGTAAAAGAGCCGGAAGATCATATTGCAGCCTTGCTCGAAGTGATGGCGATGCTGGTGGAGGGAGGAGACAAGCATCTGCAGCAAGTCTTTTTCAACCGTCATATCGCTACTTGGTTTGAACGGCTGTGCAAGGATCTTAAAGTGGCTAGCAGTGCAGTGTTTTATAGCGCGGTTGCCGAGCTTGCTTTGCAGTTCCTGCTGGTCGAAAAAACACTATTGGTAGAGGTGAACTAGACTTTACCTTATTTTCATTTTGAGTGACGACGTAACCGCTACCAGCTTCGAATGAGGGTGCTCAGGATGTCGCTGAGGAAAAGTTGACCGTCGTTATTATTACGAAAAACTTAGCAAAAAAATTGATTTCCAAAGCGAGGAATTCGGATTTGGAAACACGATAAAGGAGCAAGCTTTTATGAGTGAGCAGAATAAACCTAATCAGAGCCGTCGCCAGCTATTGAAAAATATTGGTTTGAGTGTGGCTGCTAGTACCGTTATTTCGGGTACGGCAACGGCGGTTCAGGCAAAGGTTGAACAGCCTGAAAACAATAAAAATGACAATACAACTGGCTATCGCGAAACCCAACATGTTCGCGATTACTACGAAACCTTGTAAGGCGGAGCCATAAATGAAACTGACAAAACGTTCCGACAACGTAAGCAAGGACGAAAACCAGCTGGGTATTTCGCGTCGTTCCTTTATTCGTAACTCTTCACTGGCGGCTGCTGGTGGAATGGCCGGCGCGAGCTTGTTTGCGCCGGGTATGATGAAAAAAGCCGAAGCCAAGGAGGTTGATCCTAAGGCGCCGGTAGAAGTGAAGCGTACTATCTGCTCCCACTGCTCTGTTGGCTGTGGCATTTACGCTGAAGTGCAGGAAGGTGTGTGGACCGGCCAGGAGCCAGCTTTCGATCACCCATTCAATGCTGGTGGCCACTGTGCGAAAGGTGCGGCACTGCGTGAACACGGTCATGGTGAGCGCCGCATTAAATACCCGATGAAGCTGGTCGATGGCAAATGGAAAAAACTGAGCTGGGAACAGGCGCTCAACGAAGTGAGCCAGCAAGTGATGAAGATCCGCCAAGAATCGGGTCCGGACTCTGTTTACTGGCTTGGTTCGGCGAAGCACAACAATGAACAGGCGTACTTGTTCCGTAAGATGGTCTCAATGTGGGGCTCGAACAACGTTGATCATCAGGCACGCATCTGTCACTCGACCACGGTTGCCGGTGTAGCGAACACCTGGGGCTACGGGGCGATGACCAACTCGCTTAACGACATGCACAACTGTAAGTCGATTTTGTTTATTGGCTCTAACCCAGCCGAAGCACACCCAGTTGCGATGCAGCACATCTTGATCGCCAAAGAGCGCAACAGCTGTAAGATTGTGGTGGCTGATCCGCGCCGTACCCGTACGGCGGCAAAATCAGATCACTATGTATCCTTGCGTCCGGGTTCTGACGTTGCCTTCATTTGGGGGGTGCTATACCACATCTTCAAAAATGGCTGGGAAGACAAAGAATTCATTCGCCAGCGTGTTTGGGGGATGGATGAAGTTCGCGCCGAGGTGGCGAAATGGACACCAGCAGAAGTCGAGCGTGTAAGTGGCGTCGCGGAAGCGGATGTATACCAGACCGCGAAACTGCTCTCCGAAAACCGCCCAGGCTGTGTGGTTTGGTGTATGGGGGGAACCCAGCATACCACAGGTAATAACAACACCCGTGCCTACTGTATCCTTGAGCTAGCCCTTGGCAACATGGGTAAATCGGGTGGCGGTGCCAATATTTTCCGTGGTCACGATAACGTTCAGGGGGCAACGGACTTTGGCGTGCTTTCTGACAACTTGCCGGGTTACTACGGTCTTTCTGAAGGTGCTTGGAAGCACTGGGCGAAAGTATGGGATGTGGACTACGAATGGTTGAAGGGTCGCTTTGACCAGGCTGAATACCGTGGCAAGAAACCAATGAACAATGCCGGTATTCCTGTTTCGCGCTGGATTGATGGCGTGCTTGAAGACAAAGCCAACATCGAGCAGAACGACAACATCCGCGCCATGTTCTACTGGGGCCATGCGGTGAACTCGCAAACCCGTGGTACCGAAATGCGTAAGGCGATGGAAAAACTGGATATGATGGTGATTGTTGATCCGTATCCGGGGGTTGCCGCGGTAATGAACAACCGCAAGGACAATGTTTACTTGCTACCGGCAACGACGCAGTTCGAAACAACCGGATCGGTAACCGCGACCAACCGCTCAATTCAGTGGCGCGATCAGGTGATCGAACCTTTGTTCGAATCCAAACCTGACCACGAAATCATGTACCTGCTGTCTCAGAAGCTGGGGCTTTCCGAACAGTTGTTCAAGCACATCCGTGTTGAGAATAACCAGCCGGTGATTGAAGACATCACCCGCGAGTACAACAAAGGTATGTGGACTATCGGTTACACCGGTCAGAGCCCTGAGCGTCTTAAAGAGCACCAGCAGAACTGGCACACCTTCCACAAAACCACCCTTGAAGCCGAGGGCGGTCCTGCGAACGGTGAGACCTACGGCCTGCCATGGCCATGCTGGGGTACGCCGGAGATGAAGCACCCGGGTACCCATATTCTTTACGATACTTCGAAAACCGTCGCCCAGGGTGGCGGTAATTTCCGTGCCCGTTTTGGTGTGGAGCGCAATGGTGAAAGCCTTTTGGCTGACGACAGCTACTCACTGGGCTGTGAGCTGGAAGACGGCTACCCTGAGTTTACCGACAAGATGCTCAAGCAACTGGAATGGTGGGACGATCTGACTGCTGAAGAGAAGGCCCAGGCAGAAGGCAAAAACTGGAAGACTGACCTGTCCGGTGGTATTCAGCGCGTCGCCATCAAGCATGGTTGTATCCCGTTTGGTAATGCCAAGGCCCGTACCGTGGTATGGACATTCCCGGATGCTGTCCCGCTACACCGTGAACCACTGTACACGCCGCGCCGTGACCTTGTAACGGATTACCCAACCTGGAATGACAGCGAAGCCATGTTCCGCCTACCAACACTGTACAAGTCGATCCAGGACAAAGACATGTCTGGCGAGTATCCGATTGTACTGACTTCGGGTCGATTGGTTGAGTACGAAGGGGGGGGCGACGAGACGCGTTCTAACCCATGGCTGGCAGAATTGCAGCAAGAGATGTTTGTTGAGGTGAACCCGAAAGATGCCAATGACATCGGCTTCAAAGACGGTGAGATGGTATGGGTTGAAGGTGCCGAGAAGGGGCGGATCCATGTTAAAGCCATGGTGACACCGCGTGTGAAACCGGGTATGGCATTCATTCCGTTCCACTTCGGCGGTAAGTTCCAGGGCGAAGATCTCCGTGGACGTTATCCTGAGGGCAGTGCTCCGTTTGTATCAGGCGAGGCGGCCAATACGGCGACCACCTATGGCTATGACCCTGTAACGCAAATGCAGGAAACCAAAGTAACCCTCTGTAAAATCTCTAAAGCGTAAGGAGTCATTCTGATGGCACGTATGAAATTTCTTTGTGACTCTAAACGTTGTATCGAATGCAACGGTTGTGTGACGGCCTGTAAAAATGAAAATGATGATGCGCTGGAGTGGGGAATCCAACGCCGTCGTGTGGTAACGCTCAATGACGGGTTGCCGAACGAAAACTCTATTTCGGTGGCCTGCATGCATTGTAGCGATGCGCCATGTATGGCGGTGTGTCCGGCCGATTGTTTTGTACAGACCGAAGACGGCATTGTTTTGCATGACAAAGATCTCTGTATTGGCTGTGGCTACTGCTTGTTTGCTTGCCCGTTTGGTGCACCGCAGTTCCCTAAGCAAACGGCATTTGCTGAACGTGGCAAGATGGACAAGTGTACCTTCTGCGCCGGTGGCCCGAATGTAGAGACAGGTTCGATAGAAGAGAAGCAGAAATACGGAGCGAACCGTATTGCTGAAGGCAAGCTGCCAATGTGTGCTTCGCTATGTTCAACCAAGGCACTGCTGGCTGGTGATGCAGCGAAAATCTCTGATATCTATCGTGAGCGTGTCGTTGCGCGTGGGGCAAAAGAAGCGGGTTGGGCAAGTACTGACGACCTAGCTTACGATGCCGCGAAAGTACGCAAGGCATAACTAAGTCGCCGAAAAATACGAGAGGTAATCTCATTATCGGAGGTTGCCTCTGGGTAAAGAGATCTGAACATAACTGTTGAATTAACAGTCGGGAGTAATATGACTAAGCGAATTCAACACTGGCTTTTTTTGCTGGTCTCCGCTTTGGTATTGATGTTTTCACTATCGGCGGCAGCTAGTAATGAATCCGGTGCTAACTCTGAAACTGAGCGCTTGGGCGAGTCTGTTGTAAGGCATGAAGTTATTGGCTTTGCCGGTGCTGACTATTGGCGAGCGGTGAAGGATGGACAAGAGGGCTATACCACCTCTAAGTCACCTGAGCATGGTGTGCTGATCAGTGTTCCGGGGCAGACCTGGTTCATTATGAAAGAGAAGTGGATGTCGCCACTTGGCGCACTGGCGATCTTTGGTAGCTTGGTGATGGTGTCGTTGGCGTATGTTATTGTTGGCCCACTCAAGCTGAGTAAGCCTAAGACTGGGCGTAAAATCAAACGCTGGAGCCGACTCGATAGGGCGCTGCACTGGAGTTTGGCGTTTACATTCCTAACGCTGGCTTTCAGTGGCTTGACTTTGGTCTACGGTAAGTACTTTATTAAGCCAATTGTACCTACAGAGTTGTGGGGCTGGGTGATTTATGCAGCCAAGCAATACCATAACTATATTGGTCCATTGTTTGCGTTTTTCTTAGTTGCGGTACTGGTTAAGTGGTGGCGTAAGAGTATTTTCAACAAAGTTGATATGCAGTGGTTCATGAAAATGGGCGGCATGGTTGGTAAGCACAAAGGCAGTCACCCGTCAGCGGGATTTTCCAACGGTGGTGAAAAAGCTATCTTTTGGTTACTGATTTTCTTTGGTGCTTTCATTGTAGTGAGTGGTTTTGTACTCGATTTCCCGATCTTTGAGCAAACCCGCCGGGATATGGAGCTTTCGCATTTAGTGCATATGTTATCGGCATTGGTACTGATCTGTGGTTTCATCTTCCACATCTATATTGGTTTGTTCGGTATGGAAGCCGGTCTTGATGGCATGATCACCGGTGAAGTGGATGAGACATGGGCCAAAGAGCACCATGACCTCTGGTACGAAGAAGTCAAAGACTTGCCTGAAAATCAGCCGGGCTACGATGATAAGGTCGAGGCAGCCAATAAAGGCAGTGCTACTCAGGATAATGTCTAACGACAGACTATAGCGGTAAAACCGGTAGCAACTCTACCGGTTTTTTTATGGCTTTACATCCTAACGCACTATAACTTTGTATTTGTTGTCTATAATTAGACTAATGTCGTAGGTGTTAAACTTAAAACCACATGAAAACAATGGTATAAAGCTTATAAGAGAACAGAAGAAAGGACGCGGCCATGCTTTTCCCTTATCGAAATATTGTTGTACTTACCGGAGCGGGTATCTCTGCAGAGTCCGGCATCCGAACTTTCCGTGACCAAGATGGGTTGTGGGAAAACCACCATATTGAAGATGTGGCAACGCCAGAGGGGTATTACCGCGATCCGGCACTGGTACAGAATTTTTATAACCAGCGTCGCCAGCAACTTGAAAGCGGCGCGGTATTTCCCAATGATGCTCACAAAGCCTTAGCAAGGCTAGAGCAAGAGCTGGACGGTAAGGTCACTATCGTCACCCAGAATATTGATAACTTGCATGAAATGGCCGGAAGCAAAAACGTTATTCATATGCATGGCGAACTGCTGAAAGCGCAGTGTAGCGAAACGGGTCAAACAGTAGAGTGGAGCGGAGATATTACGCTTGATGATCACTGCCATTGCTGTCAAATGCCGGCCCCGATGAGACCTAATGTGGTTTGGTTTGGTGAAATGCCAATTGGAATGGATAGGATCCATGAAGCTTTGATGGAAGCTGATCTATTCATTTCCATTGGTACTTCCGGTGCTGTATATCCTGCCGCTGGTTTTGTCCATGAAGCAGCTATGCACGGTGCACATACCATTGAATTGAACCTGGAACCCAGTGAAGTCGAGAGTGAGTTTGCCGAGAAGCGCTATGGCCCAGCTTCTATGCTGGTACCACGTTTTGTTGATGAAATTCTCGGTTAGATTATAAAGTATCAATTATCTTCAATAAAAACGCCCGTACTCCACGGGCGTTTTTAAGAGTGAGTGATTCATTGACTCAGTATTAGGACATACTGGCTTTGATAGGTAATGGCTTAGTGAAGAACTTAGCTTTAGCATGATCATATAACCAGTTATAGATAATGGCGTACAGTAAAAAGAAAATCACTATTCCCAAATCCAAGATAAATACCGTCCAGAAATCGAGCTGTAATATCCACATTAGAACCGGGATGGTGACAAAGATCAGCCCGCCCTCAAAACCTAAGCCATGTAGCATACGCATTTTAATCGTTCTATTTAGGCGCTCTTCTCCTGCAAACTTATCGAACAGCACGTTGTAGAGATAGTTCCAAGCCATTGCAATTAGTGACATTACAACACTTAACCCCCCGACAACAGCAGGGTTATGCCTGGTGAATATCGTGGCTGCTCCCATCAAAACCATAAGAGCAAATACTTCAAATAGTACCGTGTGCAAAATACGTTCTTTAATAGTCATTATCTATGTTCCTGAGCTGTTTTATGCGTGTAATATATCCTTAATTGTGATTAAATCTAGTTAGTAACCATCACTTTTACTGATAGTATGTACAATCTTGATCAACTCCAGATGTTTGTCACAGCCGCTAAACTCGGCTCTTTTTCGGCCTGTGCCAGACAACTCGGTAAAGTCCAATCTGCAGTGAGCCAGGGCATCGCAAACTTAGAAATTGATTTGAATGTCGAACTGTTCGATCGCTCTACTCGCAAGCCGACATTGACAGAACAAGGCCGTCATTTGCTTAGGTATGCCGAAGCAACCTTGCAGCAGAGTTTTGAATTGCAAAGTGCGGCCAAGGCATTGAGTGATTTCCAGGAGACAGAGGTCACCATCCTAATTGACGATAACTTGTTGATAGACAAACTCGGTACGATTGCTGATGAGTTCAGTCAGCGCTTTCCATCGACAACGTTGACGACCATGTTGGCCAGTAGCACTGATATCCCTAACCTTTTGCTGAACGGAAAAGGGGATTTGGGGGTGATGCTGACTGACATGGTATATTTCAAGGAGTTGGATGTTCGCTACATCGGCAGTATCCAATTTGTCCCCGTTGCGTGCCCAGACCATGCTCTATCGAAACATGACAGTGTCACACCTGCTGATTTGATTCCGTACCGCCAGTTAATAGTGCGAGGTGAGAGCGGAAAATCGATGGCTTATATGCCACCTATTTCGTCTAATCAGTGGTGGACGAACGATCACCATGTGCTGATTAAGTACGTCGAAAAAGGCTTGGGTTGGACGTATCTTCCCAGCCATGAGGCGAGGCAAAGAGCGGTGTTAGGGAAAATGAAAATACTGCCTGTGACGTTTGACCATAAAGAGTGGCTGGCACCGGTTGAGTGCGTGTCTCCGAAAGGAAAAGCCGTTGGGCCGGCAGTCAAGTGGCTTAATACCGCGATGAATGGCTTGCTAGAAGATATAACCCAAACAAAAACTCGGGCCTGAGCCCGAGTTTTCTATATCAAATAGAAGGGATTATTGACCTGCTTTTAGCTTCTGATAGTACTCTTCATAGATGGTGTTTGCACCATTTACGCTGTCTTGCCATTCACCGGCATCCATCACTTCTTGCGGTGGGTAGATGCTAGGGTCGTTAACAAACTCCGCTGGAAGCTTGTCTTTTGCCGTTGCCACAGGGGTTGGGTAGCCGATTTCCAACGCAATTTTCGCTGCGTTCTCAGGACGAAGTAGGAAGTCGATCATCTTGTGGGCAGCATCGATATTCTTGGCATTGGCCGGGATAGAAATGCTGTCCATCCAGAAGATCGCACCTTCTTTTGGCCAGATAATATCAATTGGTGCGCCTTCTTGACGAGCCATGTAAGCAGAGCCATTCCACAGCATACCAAGAGAGGTTTCGCCAGCCATGTAAGGGTTTGCAGGGTAGTCAGAGTTGAATACCAATACATTTGGCATCAGTTTTTTAAGTTCTTCGTACGCGGCTTTAATTTCTTCAGGATTTTTGGTGTTCGCAGAGTAGCCAAGCTTACGTAGGGCGATGTGAAAGAATTCACGCGCGTCATCCATCATCATCAACTGGCCTTCCCATTTAGGGTCCCAAAGATCGGCCCAGCTACTAACTTCTTCTTTGTCCATCATATCTGTGTTGACACCGATACCGGTCGCCCCCCAGATGTATGGGATAGAGTAATCATTTTCTGGGTCAAATGGCTTGTGAAGGAAGTTAGGATCGATTTCGTCAAAGTGGCTCAGCTTTGATTTGTCGATTTTCTGCAGCATATTTTCTTCACGCATTTTCGATACGTAGTAGGTTGAAGGAACCACTAGATCATAGCCGCCACCATGGGTTTTCAGCTTTGCGTACATGGTTTCATTCGACTCATAGGTCGAATAAATCACTTTAATACCCGTTTCTTTCGTAAACTGTTCCAGAACTTCTGATGGAATATATTCAGACCAGTTATAGAAATAAAGCTCTTTATCTGCAGCTGTTGCCATGTTAGAAAACATTGCCATTGCGCAAACACCGCCGGCCATTAAAGAAGACCATTTTTTCATTGTTATATGCTCCAAACTAAATGGGATTTTGAGAGTGTTCTCTAGCGAATGTACTAATTATGGATGAAAATCATCGCCGTGAAGTACTTACCGCTTCTCCTGCAAATTGTCGGTATGTTTACCTAACGGGGTAAACATCGGAAATATACCCAATAAATCGGGTAATATACTTGCTAAAAAAATCGCTGATAATACAGCAATTTTAGCAACATATTATAACAGGGAATTGAATGGTAAAGATAAGGAATATCTGACCTTAATAACTGTATGAACTATTAATAGCCGATAATTGTATAGTTTCGATATAAAAAAAGCAGCCAGTTGGCTGCCTTTGATTTTGATTGAAGAATTACTGGCCGGCTTTGAGTTCCAGGAAGTAATTCTCGTAGCGGATGTTCATTTCACCGACCGCATCCTGCCACTCACCACGGTCAAGATCTTCTTGTGGTGGGAATAGGGTAGGGTTGTCTTTGTATTTGGCGTTCGACGCCTCAACGGCAGTTAGGTAGCCGGTTTCTTCTGAAATCTTGGCGGCAACATCAGGGCGCAACAAGAAGTCAATCATCTTGTGTGCGGCTTCAACGTTTTGGGCATTCTTAGCAATAGCTAGGCTATCAACCCAGAAAATACCGCCTTCTTTTGGCCAAATGAGCTCAATTGGCAAGCCTTCTTTCTGGGCTGCGGCAGCTGAGCCATTCCAGAGCATACCCAGGCCAACTTCACCTGCAAGGTAAGGAGCGGCAGGGTTGTCGGAGTTGAACACCAAAACATTTGGCATCAGTTTTTTCAGTTCTTCGTAAGCTTCATCGATCTGTTTTGGATCGGTGGTGTTACCAGAGTAACCTAATTTACGCAGAGCAATGTGGAATACTTCGCGCGTATCATCCATAAGCATCAGTTGGCCTTCAAGCTCAGGATTCCAAAGGTCCGCCCAACTATCGAAATCAGCAGGGTCGTACATGTCAGTGTTGACTGCCAAGCCTGTCATTGCGATAACGTGTGGGATCGAGTAGTCGTTGTTTGGGTCAAAAGGCTTATCCAGATAATTCTTATCAAGCTCTTTGAAGTTGGTTAGCTTTGATTTATCGATTTTCTGTAACATGCCTTCATCGCGCATTTTAGCAACGAAGTAAGTTGACGGCACAACCAGGTCGTAACCTTGGGGGTGGGCTTTTAACTTAGCGTACATAGTCTCGTTCGACTCGTAAGTCGAATAAATCACTTTAATACCAGTTTCTTTCGTGAACTGTTCGCGTAGCTCCGTAGAAATGTACGGACCCCAGTTCATAAAGACTAATTCCTTGTCTGCCGCATTGGCAACATGAGTAAACATTGCTGCAGCGCATGCAGTACCGGCTAGAAAAGCGGACCATTTTTTCATTAGATTATCATCTCCAAAACCCTTTTAGGGTGTTAATACAAAACAAGTGGCCCGAAAGCCACTTGCTCGTTCTTTGGCTGAAGCCAAATTTAAAGCGGTGTTGCAAGCCTTATTTTATCTTCTCCCGTGCCAGCAGTTGAGAACTGACAACTAGGATCAGAGACACAATTAGCATAATTGTAGCCAATGCGTTCACTTCTGGTGAAATACCCACTTTAACCATGGAGTAAATCTTCAAAGGCAAAATTTCGTAACTCGGACCTGTTACAAATGAACTGACAATGACGTCATCCAGCGACAGGGTGAAGCTTAGCAACCAACCAGCGGCAACCGCAGGCTTGGCTAGCGGCAGGATAATCTGCTTTAGGATGACCCATTCGCTTGCGCCCAAATCACGTGCAGCTTCCAGCATTTTCACATCAAACCCTTTCAAGCGGCTGTAAACCGTTACCACCACGAATGGCAGGCAGAATGTAATGTGCGAAAGCAGCAAGGTGAGGAAGCCAAGCTCCGCGCCAACCAAGATAAACAGCGCCAGCAGCGAGATTGCCATTACGATGTCTGGTGACATCATCACCACGAACAGCATGCCGTTGACAAAATGTTTGCCGCGGAACTGGTAGCGGAAGAGGGCAACCGCCGTCAAACTACCAATAATCGCCGCTGCCGTTGCCGAGAACACGGCAATGTTCAGCGAATGCCATGCCGCCTGCATCAAGCTGTCGTTGTTTACCAGCTGGTGATACCACTTGGTGGTAAAACCTCCCCATTTCATGCCGAATTTGCTGGCATTGAATGAGTTAACAATCAGGATAATGATTGGTGTATATAGGAAGGCATACACCACAGTCATAAAACTGAATTTAAATGCGCGTCCCATTATTCAAGCTCCACTTTACGGTTAAGCAGTTTGCCTGCCCGGTAGTAGGCGTACAGCATGACTGCCATCGCGATAGTCAATGCAATACTGGTTGCTGCACCGAACGGCCAATCGCGAGCGTTCAAGACCTGGCTCTTAATCACGTTACCGATCAGCAGGTTCTTTGCTCCACCGAGTAGGTCGGACACATAGAACATCCCGAGTGCTGGCAAGAGCACCAGGAGGCAGCCTGCAATGATGCCTGGCATGGTCAGTGGAACAATCACTTTTACGAATGTCTGGAACTTGTTCGCACCCAAATCACGGGCAGCTTCAATATAATTGTGGTCGAGCTTCTCAATTGCCGAATACAGCGGTAGCACCATAAATGGCAGGAGAATGTAGACCAGGCCAACCATCACCGCGTATTCGGTGTACATGATTCGCAGCGGTTTATCGATAATATCCAGGTAGAGCAGGGTATTGTTTAAAATCCCGCGGGTTCCCAGCATGATCTTCAAACCGTAAGTACGGATCAGTGAGTTGGTCCAGAACGGTACAATCACCAAAAACAGCATAAACGGACGCCATTTTTCAGGCATCTTTGCAATCGCATAGGCAAACGGGTAGCCAATTACCAAGCACAGCAGGGTAGCCACCAGCGCCATATAGAACGAATGCATCATGACCTTGGCATAAAGCGGATCAAACAACCGGATGTAGTTGTCCAATGTGAAGGTCATTTCAATCAGGTTTGCATCATCTCGGGTCAGAAAACTGGTGCCGATGATCATCAGGTTGGGAATAAATACAAACAGCAATAGCCAACCAACAATGACGGTTATGATGATGTTTTGAAGATTAAGCTTCTTGTTCATCTGCTAGCACCACTTCCCAGCTTTCAACCCAAGTAACCGCAACTTTTTGATCCAGAGAGTGGTCCACATCAGGATCATCTTCGTTGAAGAATTCACTTACCATGACAGACGTGCCCGTCTCCAGCTCGACCACAGAGTCAAGCGTCATACCTTTATAGGTACGTTCACGGATATAACCAATGATGCCTTGTGCTTCGTCACCATTGTTGATTTCTTCCAGACGAATATCTTCAGGTCGCAGCAATACTTTAACTTTGTCACCCGGGCTAACTGGCAGCTTGCAGTGGATCATTGAAGGGCGGCCTTCAACATTTGCCAATACACGGGTTTCATCCAAGCGCTCTTTGACGACCGCATCAAACACGTTGATTTCGCCAATGAAACGCGCGACAAATAGGTTCTCTGGCTCTTCGTAAATTTCACGAGGAGAGCCATCTTGCTCAACATTACCAGAGCGCATAACAATGATACGGTCTGACATTGAAAGGGCTTCTTCCTGATCGTGGGTAACGAAAATGAAGGTAATACCCAGTTTACGCTGCAGCTGTTTCAGCTCGATCTGCATCTGTTTGCGAAGTTTGTAGTCCAACGCAGACAGGGATTCGTCCAACAACAATACTTTTGGCTTGTTCACTACCGCTCGTGCGATTGCAACCCGCTGCTGCTGACCACCAGAAAGCTGGTGAGGCTTACGAGGGGCAAACTTCTCTAGTTGCACCATACGCAGCGCTTCCATTACGCGAGGCTCAATCTCACTCTCAGCGACTTTCTGCATACGCAGGCCGAAAGCAACATTGTCAAAGACTGTCATATGCGGGAAAAGAGCATAACTCTGAAATACAGTATTTACGTTGCGTTGTTCCGCTGGAATACCTGTTACGTCTTTGCCGGCAATAACAATCTGTCCCGCATCGGCATTTTCAAAGCCGGCGATTAGTCGAAGAACAGTTGTTTTACCACAGCCAGAAGGGCCAAGGATGGTAAGGAATTCACCATCGTTCACATTCAGATCGAGACCAGTGATAATTTGCTTGCCATCGAAGCTTTTGCCCAGCCCTTTAAGCTGAATCACTGGTGCTTTAGTTGTTTCTGCAGCGTTCAATTCTACAAGATCTCCACCCAGGGGTTTCATAGATAATCCCCCCAACTATTAGGTTGAATTTAGGGGGCGCATAATAGTCCCGTAAACGCGTAATTCAAAGCGTTTTTTTCCAATTTCTTAGACTATTTTCATACTAGCGAACATCTGTTTAATAACAGCTTGGATGCAGTGTCTGTACCCGAATGAAATTTACTTTAAAATCAAGGCATAAGCATATGCATTCCGTAGGCGTAATCTATTAATCATAGTGTATTCAGACTGACTAGCTAATTCGCCCCCCAAAGTCACACTCTGGACGGAAAAGCAGCTTTTTGTCGCAAAGTTTCTCTATCGGGCCTAACTAGCGTACAATCACGGGCCTAGTGTGTAATATTTAGTGAAATACAAATGAATAACAAAACATTCCAAGTTGGCGGCTCAATCGAAAGAGCGTTGAAAGGTGAGAGTGATCTTCAGTCACTGTCTGTGCTTCAAGAAGCCTGGAAGATCACAGCCAAGAATTTTCTGACTTTCTTGCCAGCGGTTATTGGTTTGTTTCTGGCACAAGTTGCGCTGCTTCTGCTGGGCCTTCAAGTGCAACTTGGAAGTGCTGCGGTGTTTTTCGATGCCGTTATAACTGGCGGCGAGATGTCTGCCTCGGTCATTGAGGCGGGTTATATGGCAAATTTCTGGTCGGATGTATTAAGTGCTCCTCTGTTGGCGGGCGTTAGCTTGATGGCATTGAACCATGCAGTTGGTCTGCCAAGTAAACCAAGCTACTTGGTCAAGGGGTTTCCTTTCGCCCTGGTTTCAGTTATCACGGTGCTGCTCAGCGCTTCGTTACAGGGTATCGCCAATGCGATTTTCCCTATTTTCGGTATGCTGCTTTCGATGGGCTTTAGCATGGCAATTATGCTGGTTTGCGAAAAACGTTTATCACCACTGAAAGCAATTCAGTTTTCACTCGTGGCAACTTTGCGTAAACTACTGCCGATGACAGCTATTTTTATTGTCATCCTAACGATGTTTATTATTTCATTTGCCACTGCTGGTATCGGTTTAATTTGGACGATCCCATTCTTCTTTAATGTGAAAGCCATTATCTACCGCAATCTTTTTGGTGTCTCGCTGCATGTTACGACAGTTCAGAAAGGACAAAATGATAACGACCAAAACCAGCAGGGGGATCCAAAGGTTTTTGACGCGTGATAAAAAATATAACAACCAGTAAAGTTGCCATTCTTGCATTAGTCAGTGGATTGACAGCATGTGGCGAAATCCCATTCCAAAGCTCCAGTGATGAGGCCGCCTCGGCCTCTTCACAAAATGCCAAGCCAGACTTTTCCCAAATCACCGACGTTACTCTGAAGAAAGCGGCCTTCTTCGACTTTCTTCG
This sequence comes from Photobacterium gaetbulicola Gung47, assembly GCA_000940995.1. Taxonomy (NCBI): domain Bacteria; kingdom Pseudomonadati; phylum Pseudomonadota; class Gammaproteobacteria; order Vibrionales; family Vibrionaceae; genus Photobacterium; species Photobacterium gaetbulicola. The sequence continues at coordinate 2,262,347 of CP005974.1, read as the reverse complement.
CCCTGCCGTTGAACACGAGAATCAACGGATAACAGAAGAGCGTCAGTTCCTCGAGTCGGTTTTATCTTCAGTGAATACCGGTAAATCGCTTTCTCGGGATCAATATGCCTATGCCCAAAAGCTCGCTGACGCCTACAAGCTTCCGCTTGACGGTAATATGATTACCGCCGATTGGCTCGCGGCTATGCTGGAGCGTGTTGACGTCCTTCCCGAGTCGCTTGTCCTTAGCCAGGCGGCAAATGAATCAGGATGGGGTACCTCACGCTTTGCAATCGAAGGCAACAACTATTTTGGCCAATGGTGTTATCGTAAAGGCTGCGGCTTGGTTCCTAATGCACGGAATGAAGGAGCGAGCCATGAAGTGGCGGTATTCGCATCACCGTATTTATCAGTGCAAGCCTACTTCATGAACGTGAATACCAATCGTGCCTACCAAGACTTGCGTGATATTCGCTCTGCACAGCGCAAGGCCGGTGAAGTCGTTGAAGGTACGAAACTGGCAGAAGGACTAAGCCGTTATTCAGAGCGTGGTCATGCATATGTTGATGAAATTCAAGCCATGATCAAGCATAACAATCAATACTGGCGCCAAGGATAAAGGATGAAGTTAACCCATTGGCTAGTCGCAGGCTTGTTTGCCAGCACTTCGCTCTATGCTCATGACGCATCGGCACAAAACGTTGAGATGCGTTACAGCACACTTTACAGCAAGCTCAAACAAAATATCAAAGAAGGACATGATGATGTCAAATTGGCACTGTTCCTTCTCAATCAGCAGGATGGCAGTGTCTGTCAAATCCACAAGGGATCGATGCGCAAAGATGAGCATTATGAAGAGTTAGTGATCCCGGCAAACAATGAGCTGACGGTGCCAATTGATAGTAATTTGCGCCAGGCCAACCCAGACGTTACCTATGTCATTGACGATGGCATTACCTGTGATGTTTCGATGCAAGTCATTGCTAAGCAAGATTACGGCACCTCAATCCAGCAAGCCGATGTTGCCAAGCTTGTTCCTCAGATGAACCAGATTTTGTCAGATCTCGGTGGAATGTTTTCGGGATGGTTCATGCCTGATGTCGAAGGGGTTGTCGTGCACTTTGGCAGTGGTGATAGCAAGGTTATTGAGTTATCGACATTGGCTGAAGGTGAGACGATAACATTTCATCGGCCAGCCGTTAAGGTCACCCCTTGGATTCCGCGCCACTAGCCACTTAATGAATACCTCAAGCGACTTGACGTTACTTGGGGATAAAACCCGAGTGACATACACTCGGGTTTTTATTTACCCGGCTAGTTTAGAGAGCAGTAAGAAGAGTTGCACAAATGATGTTTCTGCAGTTCGCCATATGTCGACTTGTCCCACTTATAGATGTTTTCAAACTCTGCACTTTCCAGCGGCGGAATATAGCCGACATCATACTGACTGAGATAATATTTCTTAAATAACTCTAACTTGTAGTCCTTGTCATACCAGTAGGTTATTTTTGATATCGCATTGTTCGGAAGTCTAGCTTTAATGGTGTTAAGCTCATCTTGTGCTTTGTCGGGGTTTGCTCCGGTATAGGGCTGATCTTCTCCAAAATAAATCTGGCACTGAGCATCTTTGCCCAAGTCATGTGCTGCTTTCATCACCGCTTCACGAACTACAAAATGATCAATGTGTGAACCATTGGCGAGTAGGACAAACGCTGCACAATCTTCTTGTTTGAGTATCGGGGTTATATCTGCAGCAATTCGGTTGTAGACGTCAATTTCAGCCTGCCTGAAATCAGAAAATGTACCACCAGGCCCTCCACCAGCCGTCGGTGATCCTTCATATAATCGCAATGGCGCATCGTAGAACCCGGCTGTTTTATAACGGAAGTTATTCCAGCTGCCGAACATTTCAGTGTGGGCGCTAAAATCTTCATTAAAGCGCATTTTCGTTATATCAAGCACCCGTTTATTGGTTAAGATATCCAGATGATTAGTAGAGTAGTTTGACAGGCTAAAGAATACCTCTGTTACATTGGTTTTGTGCTCTATACTACCTTCATTGGCTAATTTGCTGATGAGTCCACCAAAGGTAAGTAGTATGTCATCGGGGTGGGGGCTTAAAAAGTAGAGGTTTTGCTCCGGTATTGTCGAATATGTCTGGGCAGATACAACACTCGGTACCATAGCAAGGGCAAGAACAGTAACAGCTGTTTTTAACGGGCTTTTTCCTATCTTCATGTTTCACATCCTAATTGTTTTCAAACTATGAGGTGACTGCTTTAAACGCCGAACATTACAAAGAAACTTGCAAGAATATGAAATGAACGGCCATGCTTTTATTTGCTGACAATCCTAGCAATATATTTCGCTTGATAAGTAATTTATAGTTATTTATTTGTAAGCGCTTTCTTACAAAAGCGCTAAAACAATACGTAGATCCAATTAACCAACAAACAACTTGCCCTGTTTGTTGATAAAACATATAACTAGTTCGATTGTATTTGTCAGGGTTTCTTATGGACAAGAAAAACATACTTGTTGTGGATGATAGTGAAGAAATTAGAGATGCGCTCAGCGAATATTTAAGTCGTTCAGGGTTTAACGTTGTTACAGCATCTGATGGTGATGAAATGTGGCAACAAATAGCTATTAATGAACCGCATCTTATTGTACTGGATATAATGCTTCCCGGTGAAGATGGCTTTACACTATGCAGTAAAATACGCTTAAAATCACATGTCCCCATTATAATGCTGACAGCGGTATGTGATGAAGTCGATCGCATTACGGGATTGGAAGTCGGGGCCGATGATTATATTACTAAAACATTCAGCCCTAGGGAGTTATTAGCACGAATCAAAGCACTATTACGTCGCAGTGAATTCAATAGCGGTACGTTATTCAGCCGGAGGGTTGGATTTTTAAATTGGACTTTCGATACGGTCAAAAGGCGGCTGGTCCATGCTGATGGCGAAACAGTCCAGCTTTCTGGTGCAGACTTTTCTTTGTTGAGCTTATTCGTGCAGAACCCGAATAAGATTTTCAGTCGGGATGAAATCGCCCAGTGGGTGTGGGGAAGAGATGCTGAGCCAATGGAACGGGGGATAGATGTGCAAATGAGTAGGCTTCGGAAACACCTTCATGATCATGATCGTTCAATTATCCTGACTGTCAGAAATAAAGGATACATGTTGGCTGTTGATACCTTTTTTGAGTCATAGATAATTAATGAATAAGCTTCCACCACTTTTTAAGTCAATTACATTTCGCGTTGGGGCTACATTATTAGTAGTCATTATCATTGCCGAATTAATCGCCGGAGCAATTTGGTATCATGCCAATGAAGAAGAGAAAAAGGAAAGCATTAAACAAACTGCTTTGAGTATTGCTGAGGGGGCATTAGATACCTACAGTTACTTTCAATCACTCCCAGTTAACTATCGCCATCTAATTCTCAACCAGTTGCGAGAATCAGGTGGAACACGTTTCTTTATCTCTATCAATGATAAGTATATTCCTAATAATACCCTTACCAGTTTTCGCTATACACCATGGTTGATTCAAGAGCTGGAGCAGGAACTGATGTCTTCACTTTCCGGGGTTGAAGAAATTCATGTTGCGTTAACGAAAAGAGAAGATATACGGGTTTTTAATTCTGCTATTAGGCTGAATGAACTGCCGGAGATTTGGACCAAGTACAGCTTGGTTTTGGGTGAGTTAAATCTCCCTATTTTAGTGATGCAAATCAAAATGTCCGAGCAAGAATGGTTTTATATCGCTTCGGTTTTACCCGTGACATTTTCGAGTTTATCTACACCGTTTATAGAGCAACGTCAGTTTATTTTTCTTGGTATTACATCCGTGCTATTGATGCTTTGTACTGCGTGGATCGTCCGAAAGGAGCTGCGCCCCATTAAATCATTGGCAAAGGCGGCCACACTGATGGGCTCTCAGTTAGTGGTCAAAGAGATCAAAGAGGAAGGGAGTTCAGAGATGAAGGCTACGGTTCACGCCTTTAACAAAATGAACAGGAGAGTGCGATCATATATCCGTGACCGAGAAATGCTATTCAGTGCGATATCCCATGATTTGAAAACGCCACTTGCCTGCCTCAAATTGCGGACTGAAATGCTCGATGATGAGCAGACAAGGTTGCGGTTTGAAAAGCTGCTCAACGAATTCGAGTTGCTGCTAAAAGGGGCCTTGCAGTGTATTCGCGAAACCGACATTCATGAAGAGCCTGAGACAATCGACATCGCCAGCCTCTTAGTGCAGTGTGCCGACTATTATAACCGTCATAAGCCAACGGTGTCTCTTGAACACATCCCGGACACTCACTACGTCGGCAAACCGGTCGCGATAAAGCGTTCAATTTATAACCTGGTTGATAATGCGGTTTTGTATGGTGAAAAGGTGGATATTTCGGTCTTGAATTCAGCATCATACCTTGTGATCACCATACGAGACTATGGGCCTGGGATTGAAAACAAATTGCTGGAAAAGGTTTTTGAGCCTTACTTCAGAACCGGAGATCAAGACGTCGACGGATCTGGCCTCGGGTTAACGATTTCAAGAAGTATTGCACGTTCTCATGGTGGCGACTTGATACTGAATAACCACCCGGAGAGGGGGCTGATAGTAGAATTATTTTTATCGAGAGACGTATGAAAAAGGTTTTAATTGCAGGACTTATCACTTCTATTTTTTCAGCTCACGCCGCTCAGGATCTGCAATTCCTCCATTGGTGGACTTCTGAAGGTGAGGTCAATTCCGTCCAGGTTATCAAACAAGAGCTGGTAATGAATGGGTTTAACGTCTTGAGTGTTCCTGTTGAGGGAGGAGGCGGGAAAATTGCTAAGTCAATCCTCCAGGCTCGAGCAATTGCCGGCAACCCACCGGATGTCGCGCAACTTGAGGGCCCGTCGATTAAGTCGTGGGCAGCACTTGGTTTTTTGCACAACATCAACGATGCGGCTCAACAACACTCGTGGGACGAGAATTTGTTTAAGGTTGCCCGTGAAATACACCGCTATAACGGTGAATATGTTGCCATTCCTGTAACCCTCCATCGCCTCAATTGGATGTGGGTAAACCATGACGTGCTGGAGCGTTATCAGCTCGCTATCCCGGAAACGTGGGAGCAGGTAATCGAGGTATTTTCGCAACTACAGGAGCGCGGGGTTGCGCCACTGGCTATTGGGAATGAGCCATGGCAGATTGTTCAGTTGTTTGAGAATATTGCTTTTGGCTTAGGAGGCGCGCAATACTACAAAAAAGCCTATATTGAACTGGACGCCGAGGCGCTTTCCAGCCAGACCACATTGGAAGCGTTGCACTTATTTCGGCAGATTAGTTCGCTAGTATTACCTTATCTTACCAAGCAAACCTGGGATTCGGCAACCCGGCAATTGCTCGAGGGGAGCCGGGCTTTTCAAATCACTGGAGATTGGGTAGCCGGTGATCTGATGGCGTTGAACGGTCAATTCCCAGAAAAGATTGGTTGTTATCCCACGCCAGCTCATCATCCCGGGTTTATTTATAATATGGATAGCTTGGTACTGTTTAAGAGCCCGCATCTCAAGGCGGAGGTGGCGAATCAGGTTGCAAAATCAGTATCAACCCCCGAGCTCATATCGTCTTTTAACAAACAGAAAGGGTCAGTGCCGCCTTATCATAACGCGTCTTTGTCAGGCTTTAGTTCATGTGCTATTGATGCTTATAAGGATTTCCTATTGGCAGAAAAGCAGGGCAATCTAGTACCGAGTATGATTGATTCGATGGCCGTTAGCCCGGTCATCGAAAAGGCGGCGGCTAATGAATTGTTCCGCTTCTTCAATGACCCCTCAATCAGGCCGGAGGATGTCATTTTGCATATGCAAAGCATGGGGGCGAGCAACATAAGTTTGTGAGTGGTATTGGAAACAGATAAAACCCGGCTTGCATGCCGGGTTTTATTGTTAGAACAAAGAGGGCTGGACTATATTGTTAAATCGCGATCCTTTGCTTTAATTCTAATCCCCCCTTTCTGGTGTTCTGTTACCTTCAAGCCATTGGGGGTTTCGTAGGAGATGTACAGTTTGGCGTGGTCATTGCACCATTTCGAGACTTGAGAAGTTAAAAGAGAATTGGGTAAGTAACGAGAGTGACAACATTGGGAAAAGTTAAGTTGAGCTTGCCGTTTGAATTCAGACGCTATGCGAGGATAGAACAAATCAAGCTTTTCGTTACCGTCTTTATTGCAGAAGTGCAAGTTCGCTTTTAGTTGACCTTTTCGATATCTCAATTTTAACTTGGCGGGAATATTATCGTTGATTACGGGTATCTGAACATCCAGAGTCTTTTCAATCGGTTCATGCGGTAGAAAGAGTTTAGTAAGCATAAGACCTCCTTGGTTAAAGCCATCTTATGCACTATTTAAGAAAATATTTTCCACCGATGTCACACATACTGAATGGCAGCCAAATAAGATGTGAGTTCTATAGTGAACGATCAACCTTTTACATTTCCACACACTTTATCTTCGGCTACACCGAGCAATTGATCAGGCAATATCGAAGTTCTCGTTCACTGTCCTTCATGCCGTGAAAAATTTTTTTTGTGCGCGACGGTCACACTCATACTGAGGGGTATTAATCAAAAATGCTAGTATCACTGTGATTTGCGCTAAAAAAATTGGTCAGCGCACCGGCTTATCTTCATTTAATGAACAAAAAACTGATTCATCGCAATTCATTTAACTGCTCCCATCTGGATACTTGGTGCCCATATTACTTAGTTGAACAAAATGAGTGGGACATGGATAACTTAATTGAGCGTTTTTTACGTTACGTGAGCTTTGAAACTCAATCAAACCCTGCCAATGCCCACTGCCCAAGTACTGAGGGGCAGCGTGTATTAGCTCAGCAACTGAAAGAGGAGCTAGTTGAACTTGGTCTTTCAGATGTCACACTGGATGACAATGGTTATCTGACAGCCCGTCTGCCATCAAATGTTAGCCATGAGGTGCCGACAATTGGCTTTATTGCTCACATGGATACTGCCCCTGATGCCTCTGGCAAAGATGTGAAACCTCAGATTGTTGAAAACTATCAAGGTGGAGATATCGCGCTAGGTATTGGTGATGAAGTGTTGTCGCCAATCCAGTACCCAGATCTTAACAAGCTTCATGGCCACAACCTGATCACAACTGACGGGACGACATTGCTTGGTGCGGACAACAAAGCGGGTATTGCGGAAATCATCACTGCCGTTGCTTATTTAAAGGCTAACCCTGAAATTGAACATGGCGACATTTGCATCGGCTTCACGCCGGATGAGGAAATTGGCCGCGGTGCAAACTTGTTTGATGTTGAAAAGTTCGGTGCAAAATGGGCTTATACCATTGATGGCGGTCCTGTCGGTGAGCTGGAGTATGAAAACTTTAATGCGACGTCGGCTGATGTGATCTGCCATGGTGTCAATGTCCACCCAGGGACAGCCAAGAATAAGATGGTCAATGCCATGAATATCGCGGCGCAGTTCCAGCTGATGATGCCAGCAGAGGAAACCCCTGAGTGTACCGAGGGCTACGAGGGCTTTTATCACCTCAAATCAATGGAGCCTTCCGTCGCACGCACTGAACTTGGCTATATTATTCGCGACTTTGACCGTGAAGGGTTGGAGCACCGCAAAGCCTTCATGCAGGCTAAAGTAGACGAGCTTAACAGTAAGCTAACCAAAGGTCGTGTCGAGTTGGTTCTAACTGACTGCTACAACAATATGCGCGAAATGGTTGAGCCTCATCCACACATTATCGAACTGGCGAAACAGGCCATGATTGAGTGTGATGTAAAACCTGAAATCAAGCCGATCCGAGGTGGTACAGACGGCGCTCGCCTGTCGTTTATGGGGTTACCTTGTCCAAACATCTTTACTGGCGGTTATAACTTCCATGGTATTCACGAGTTCATCACGATTGAAGGTATGGAACAAGCCGTAAAAGTGATTGTGAAGATTGCCGAGAACACGGCAAAGTACCAGCAATCCTAATTGCTAACCCGCTACAGTAGTTCAATGAGATACCCAGCATTCGCTGGGTATTTTTTAGCTATCGCTTGACCACTAATCGATACAACATCTATCAAGAACGGGTGGTTGTTTTTGTTCTTTTGTGCTAACTTTGTCCATATATAGACAGATGGAGAAGCGATGATGAATGCAGCGCAAGCAACCCAATACCAGCAACTTGCACAGGCGGGCAATACCGTTTTGCCAGTTGTATTCAACATTCTTGATAAGTGGTCATGCAGCCAAAATCAGCAGATGGCTCTGCTTGGCTTAACCAGCCGCTCAACACTGAATAAGTATCGAACCCATCCCGAGTCTGCCAAAGTGTCAAAGGACCTCTTGGAAAGAATGAGTTATATACTAAACATTCATAAGTGCCTACGTATTATGTTTACTGCAGAAGAGAGTGTTTATAATTGGGTGCAAAAGCCCAATAACCATCCTTTCTTTGCCGGCCGCTCGGCAATGGAAATTATGTGTCAGGGCAAAGTGGTTGACTTGTACCAAGTCGCAGCGCGATTGAATGCATGGCGTGGTGGACAATCTTAATGGACATCAATATTGAAGAAATGGCTAGATCGTCTTTTTATGAACAACTTTGTTATCGTTTGATCCCATCTAAATACCCGCCGATAAACCTGTATGAAGACGTGGCTGAGCCAGAGCAGCTGGAAGCTATTTTTGCGATTGAGGCAATTACGAATCCCAGGCTAGCAGAGGAAACCGGAGATTTTGGCCGTATCCCTCCAGAAGAAAGGTTGGTAGGGATCCCTCATTGCAGTTATGTAATGGCAGCGTTTACCCACGTGAATCCCGATGGTGCCAGATTCAATACTTCTGATTTTGGCGGCTATTATGCGTCACCCGAAGTGAATACTGCAATCAAAGAGACGGTGCATCATATTGAAAGAGTGATGGGCTATACCAACGAGCCTGCGCAGGATATCCAGATGCGCTGCATCGATGCATGGTTCAATGCTGACTTGGTGGATTTACGTGAACGGCATCTGCTCGATTCGCCGCTGTACCACCCGACAAATTATGCCCACTCACAAGCGTTGGCAACCGAAGTCAAATCGTCAAGAGGCGATGGCATTGTCTATCAGTCCGTTCGCCACCAGGGGCATGACTGTTATGTGCTGTTTAAACCGGTACTGGTAACCAAGGTGTGCCAAAGCCGACACTTTACCTACAAATGGAATGGAGATTCAGTCAATTCGGTGCTTGAATTGAGCTTGATGTGAATCAGAACAAAAAAGCCGCTATGTTTAGCGGCTTTTTATTATCAGACAAGGCGTTATTTCAAATAGCGCTGTTCAAGGTGCTGCTTGAAATACTGGGCATTGAGTCTTTCGCCGGTTGCGTCAATCAGTAGCTGATCTGTGGAGACTGTCGATGCACGTTTCCAGACATGGCGATCAAGCCAGTTGAAGATTGGTTGAAGGTTGCGCTCACGAATTAAGCTATCAACATTCATTTCTTTTTTTATCGCCGCCATAAACTGCGCCGCATAGATGGCACCGAGAGTATAGGAAGGGAAATAGCCAAACGCACCAATAGGCCAGTGAATATCCTGCATACATCCGTCTGAGAAATTCCCCCTGGTTGATATTCCCAAGTACTCGGACATCTTTTTGTCCCACAGTTCAGGAATATCTTCGACTTCAATTTTTCCCTCGACCAGATCGCGCTCGATCTCGTAGCGCAGAATGACATGTGCTGGATAGGTCGCTTCATCAGCGTCAACACGAATAAGCCCGGGCTTTACTCGGGTATTGAGCAAGGTGAGATTTTCAGGGGAAAGAGCAGGGTCATCAATACGGTGGAAAAAGTCAGCGGCCAGCGGTGCCAAAATGTCAATAAAGAGCTCACTTCTGGATAATTGCATCTCAAAAAACAGGCTCTGAGATTCATGAATACCCATTGAGCGGGCTTTGCCTGCAGGCTGACCTGCCCATGTTTCAGGCAAGCCTTGTTCGTAACGGGCATGCCCCGTCTCATGGATAACGCCCATCAATGCCGATGTAAAGTCAGCTTCATCATAGCGCGTGGTAATACGTACGTCGGTTGGCACGCCCCCACAAAAAGGGTGAATGCTCTTATCGAGCCGGCCATGGTTAAAGTCAAAACCCAGCCGATCCATCAATGTGTGACTCAATGCCTGCTGCTGGTCAACAGGAAAAGGTCCAACAGGCTGCATGATGACATCCTGACTTTGGCGTTCCATGATTTGCTTGATGAGCCCTGGTAACCAGCCTTTGACCTCACTGAAGAGTTCATCAAGCTCAACGGTTGTCATACCAGGTTCATACAAATCGAGTAGGGCATCATAGCGGCTAAGGCCGGTCGCTTCAGCACGAATTTGCGCTTCCTGCCTGGTGAGTTCAACTACCTCTTTCAGATTCTGGCAAAAACGTTGCCAGTCATTTTTATCTCTCTGGGTGCGCCAGGCATGTTCACATCGAGAACAGGCCAGTGATTTCTTTTCTACCAGGTCGGCCGGGACAACATTGGCTTGTTGCCAGCTACGCTTCATTTCTCGGAGATTGATTATTTCATCTGGAGCCAGCTCTTCAGTAGCGGCTTGCTCAAACCATTCGCCGAGATAAGGAGCGATGGATAGTTCATGCTTGATAACGGCAAGCTCCGCCAATGCCTCTGAGCGGGCGGAATTTCCGCCTTCAGGCATCATTGCCGCCTGATCCCAAGAACAAATTGCCTCGAGGTGTTCTAGCCGCGAAATCTTTTGATTATGGTGTACTAACTTTTGATAGAAAGTCATTGTCATTCCTTTAATTTGACTCATCTCTGCCTGAGAAAATGCCTCGTTACTCCATCCTAACGGCATTTTAGCGCATCCGCCATGCCTTGATACTTAGGTTCCGGTCTTGTTTGAATCCATTTAGCATCGAAATACGCGAAGTTAAGCAGGAAATCTTGCTCAAAATTTTATATCTTGGGTTAAAAAACACGCTAACTTAAATGCCCAGTTGTAACGGATTTTACAATAACGTAAGACTTCGTAAAGCATACGAGATTTCATGCTTGGGTTAGATATACTGCTCCCAATGACACCATCGACGGCGAGAAAAATGAAAATACAACTGAAACACACTTTTCGCACCTTAACTGCAGGTACACTCTGTCTTTCGGCCTCTGCCTTTGCTGCACCTACAGTCATTCCTGATGCACCGATTCTGGGGGCAAAAGGTTATGTATTGATGGATTACCATACAGGTCAGGTATTGGTAGAGAAGAATGCCCACGAGCAACTTAACCCGGCAAGTTTAACAAAACTAATGACTAGCTATGTGGCCGGCCAGGAAATGAAAAGCGGCAACATTAGTGAAGATGATCTTGTTGTGATCAGTCGCAATGCTTGGGCCAGGAACTTCCCGGACTCATCAAAAATGTTCATTGAGGTTAACACTGAGGTTAACATGATGGATTTGTATCGTGGCTTGATTGTTCAATCAGGCAACGATGCCAGTGTTGCCATTGCAGAGCATGTTGCGGGTTCAGAAGGGGCGTTTGTTAGCCTGATGAACTCTTGGGCCAAAAAACTCAATATGAACAACACGTCTTTTTCAAACCCGCACGGCCTTGATAGCGATAAGCTGTATTCGACACCGTATGATATCGCGTTGCTGGGCCGGGCCTTGATTAATGACTTGCCAAATATCTATTCAATCTACAGCGAGAGGTCGTTTACCTATAACAACATTACTCAGCGAAACCGCAATGGGTTGCTAGGTGACCGTAGCCTTAATGTTGATGGTATGAAAACCGGCTATACGGGTGGGGCAGGTTACAGCCTTGCGAGCTCTGCAACCGAAGGGGACATGCGTCTGATTTCGGTTGTAATGGGATCGAGCAGCCCGAAAGCCCGAGAGGCAGAAAGTAAGCAGCTACTGAATTATGGCTTCCGCTTCTTCCAAACGGTTTCTCCGCATAAACAAGGTGATGAGCTGATTAAAGAAAAAGTGTGGATGGGCAATACTGATACCATCTCGCTGGGCACAATGGAAGATACATACGTGACCTTGTCACGCCGTGACGTGAGCAAGATGAAGGCTTCCGTAGAACTGACATCTGAGTTGACAGCACCGATCAATGAAGGGGAAATTGTCGGCAAGATTTTCTACCAGGTAGATGGTAAAGACGTTGCTGAAGTGCCTCTGGTTGCGCTGGAATCCGTTGAAAAAGGTGGGCTGTTCAGCCGTTTGATTGATTACATCAAGCTTTTCTTTATTGGCCTGTTTAAGTAACCGATAGCCCTAGTAGTCAAAGAGTAGAGAGCCGTATCAGTTTGATGCGGCTTTTTTGTAAAGACCCTATAAATCAATGATAATAAAAAGCTTTTTTTCAAAACAATCAGAATCTAAAGAGTCCGATGAGTAACTAGGCGCGCTCGGAAGTAGTGGTGCCATGAGTTGCTTGTGGTGCGTAGCCCTCGCAGTATGAATTACTGGT